>DYOQ01000065.1 GCA_020720455.1 Bdellovibrio sp. | reverse complement strand
AGTTATGTATTAAAGTTAAGTTCAAATAATATTTATCGTAACTATTTATCGTAACACGCACTTTTTTCGTAGAGTTTCTGTTTTGCCGGCCAACATTCAATCAACCTAACCAACCTGATCTGGTCAATTCGCTTGTATGAAAGAGAGAAAACCGCTAATATTGGGTCGAAATTAATTTTAGGGTTTAGTGGTTAAGTTTTAACTTTTAAGTTTAGAAATTTAAAGAGAGAGTGAGTTCTTATGGAAAATGTATTGATGTTTGATGCAAATGGAATTTTGGCCAGGCCTAGAGGTTTGACTTTTGATGATGTCTTGTTGATTCCGAGACATTCTGAAATATCATCAAGGATGCATCCTAATTTAAAGACACAGTTAACTAAAAAGTATGAGATTGATCTTCCTTTTGTTGCGTCGAATATGGATACGATATCTGAAGTTGATATGTGTAAAGCAATGATGCGCCTTGGAGGGATTGCAATTCTTCATCGGTTTATGAGTGTTGAAGAGCAGCTTCGTCAGATAAAAGAGATTCAGTCGTATAAAAAATCAAATGGATTTAAAACCCCAACTGCAGCATCTATTGGGGTTAAAGAAGAGGGTGAAAAAAGAGCGGCAGCGCTTGTGGATGCAGGCATTGATATTTTGACGATTGATATTGCTCATGGTGATTCTGTTATGATGTTAGATACTTTAACAAAAGTAAAAGGCAAATATCCAATGGTTGATGTCATAGCAGGAAATGTGGCAACACCAGATGGCGTGAAGCGAATGATCGATGCGGGAGCTGATGCGGTGAAGGTTGGAATTGGCCCTGGATCGATGTGTACGACGAGAATAATTACAGGGCATGGAGTTCCGCAACTGACGGCGATAGCACTATGTTATCAAGAGGCAAGAAAACATAATGTACCAGTAGTTGCCGATGGTGGAATTAGAAATTCAGGCGATATCGTAAAAGCGCTGGCAGCTGGTGGCGCGACGGTTATGCTTGGGTCGATGTTATCTGGAACGATTGAAACTCCGGGTGAAGTTAAAGGTGGCAAGAAACAGTATCGAGGAATGGCGTCTAAGGCGGCGCAGGTTTCGTGGAGAGGGGAGCTACCTGAAGGAATGGCCGCTGAGGGCGAATCGACAATGATACCGTGTAAAGGTAGTGTAGATGGCGTTATTCTCGAACTCTCTGGTGGAATTAGATCTGGCATGAGCTATTTAAATGCAAGAGAGATTGCTGAAATAAAAATCAATGCAAGATTTATGGAGATTACTCCTTCGGGAATGGCAGAGTCAAAACCGCATGGGGTTAGGTAGTTAATATATGGATTCAAAAATGTTAGATATCGTTCTATCTTATCCTCCTCTTGCTGAGAGAATAGCGGAGAAAGAGGGTGAGAAGGAAAAAGTTTTAAAGAAATTAGATGAGATTAAGGCAGATTTTTCTAAAACTTGGATTCAGCCGTTTGAAAAGGTATTGGATCAAGTTGTTGGAAAACTATATGACAACATAAATTTTACAACTGGCGATATGGATTTTGCTGGGCTGGTTAAAAACAATCATGTCATTTTAGTTCCAAATCATCAATCACACGCTGATTATGTGGCACTAAATTATTACGTTTATAAACATTATCGGTTTCCACTTTATGTAGCAGGTGGGGCCAACCTTAACGTTTTTCCAATCGGAACCTTGTTTAGAAAGTGTGGTTGTTTTTTTATAAGGAGAACGTTTAGTACCGATGCAACTTATAAATTCACTCTTCAGGCCTATCTTTATTACTTGCTTTTTATGGGCAAACCGATTGAGTTTTTCTTTGAAGGGGGACGTTCAAGAACAGGAAAGATGCTTCCACCTCGCTATGGACTTTTTCAAATGTTGCTTGAAGCACATGAAGCTCTTCCTGCGAAGAAGAAAAAAGAGCTGATTTTTGTTCCTGTAAGTATTGTTCATGAGTATGTTCCAGAGCAACGATCACTTGCAAGAGAGTTGAAGGGTGGGAAGAAAAAAGCGGAGAGTTTTTTTGAAATATTAAAAGTAATGAAAATTTTTTCTTATCAGCTTGGAAGCGTTCACATTAAACTTGGAACACCTTTGCAAAAAGATAGTGTTTTAGATCCTGCTGTTGATCCTAAAATTGCGACCCAGAACTTGGCATTTAGGTGTTTTTTTCAAGTTGGCTCAAACATGATGATTACTCCTAGCTCTCTTTTGTCAATGATAATGTTGGATGAGCCTCAGGGGGCCTTAAAATGGCAGGATATTTTAGAGCGAGCGCAAGGGATACTTGGTTATTGTGCCAGGTTTAATGTTCCGATTACTAAATCACTTGAGAACGAAAGCTTAGAGTCGGCGTTAGAACGGGCGATAGATCTTTTTATTGCCAATAAAAAAATCGATGTTATCGGAAAAAATAGTGTTGGCCATGTTTTCTATTCTATTAAACCAGAAAATCGTCTCGAACTACTTTATTTTAAAAATAGCATTCTTCACCATTTTATAATTCCTTGGGTTGTTGATTCTGTTTGGATAAATATTTTCTCGGGAAAAATTGAGGGCGTTTCCGAGTTAAAAAGACATTTTAAACGGTATCGCGACCAATTAAAGCATGAATTTTATCTTCCTGGCTTAAAAGATTTTATCTCTAAAGGGATGGATATTATTTCATACGCTATAGGTAGAGATGTTAAATCGTTTGAGGAGTGTACTTCTCTAACTCACAAAGAGCTTTATGAAATAGCTTCAAAAATTAGTTTTTTTAGTAAAGGTTTTGTTTACATTTATGAAGGACAATACATTGCTGCTTTGACCATTCGAGCTTTAATTAAGGATGATAAAGAGAAAGATGAGAAAAATATAACGTTTACTTACGAAGAGTTTGCAAAAAAAGCTAAGGAACTTTTTGATTTTGAACTGGCACATGGAAAGATTGTTAAATTCCCAGAGAGCTATTCAATTCCACTTCTAAAAAATAGCCTTAAATATTTGGTTGGACTGGGTATAATTTTTAGTGGGGATGGACATTACGCAGTAGTTGATGCTAAAGGTGTTCAAAATGTTATATCGCTCTTAGGTGATGATATTCTGGCCCATCGGTCGCTCAACTTGAAAGTTAATCAATAGTTGTAGCGCTCTTGGGTGATGATGAGATCAGGAGAACAATGGACAAGCAAAAAATAGAGGTCAGAGAAAGCATCGTAAAAATTTTAAAATATTTGGGAGAAAATCCAGATAGAGAGGGGTTAAAAGAGACTCCAGATAGAATTATTCGTTCTTGGGAAAAAATTTTTGGAGGTTACGTCCAAGATCCGGACCAAGTTATTACCACGTTTGAAGAAGATAATGTGGTCCCACACAATCAAATAATTTTGTTAAAAGATATTGAGTTTTACTCAACTTGCGAGCACCATTTTTTGCCATTTGTTGGTAAGGCCCACGTCGCTTACATTCCTCAAAGTAAAATTGTCGGTATTTCCAAATTGGCCAGAGTTCTTGAAGTTTATGCTAGAAGACTTCAGATTCAGGAACGAATTGGTAATCAAGTCAGCCACTATTTAATGTCGAAGCTAAACCCACTTGGAGCGGCCTGTATTATTGAGGCCAAGCACTTTTGTATGACATCAAGAGGGGTTGAAAAGCAAAATTCGGTAATGGTTACATCATCTCTGCGAGGGTGTTTTCTTGAAAATCCTCAGACCAGACAGGAGCTAATGACATTAATCAAGTCTAGTTGATGTTTGGCAAATGTTTAATATATGTTTACTATTAATTATTTTTGGTTATTATACGGTAATATAAGTAATGTTTGTTTGAAAATTTTTGGGGGTAAGTTATAAGAGGCACAACAGGTACAGGTGGTGGTAAGAGGGGGCCAAAGGATGATGGCCCAAGAATTAATGAGGAAATTAGAGTACCAGAGGTTCGGTTATTAGGTGATGATGGTACACAATACGGAGTTGTTAGCATTAGCGCTGCTAGAGCGATAAGCGAGGAGAGGGGACTTGATTTAGTGGAAGTCTCACCAGGTGCGAATCCTCCAGTTGTTAAGCTGATAGATTACGGAAAATTTAAATATATTACTCAAAAAAAGGCGAATGAGGCCAAGAAGAAACAGGCCGTTGTAATTATTAAAGAGATTCAATTCAGGCCAAATATTGAAAAACACGATCTTGAGGTTAAGCTTAAAAAAGCTGCTCAATTTTTAGAGCAGGGTGATAAAATTAAGATGGTAATGCAGTTTAGGGGCAGGGAGATGGCCTATAAAGATGCAGGGCTTGAGAAATTTCAAGCAATCATCAAAACTGTTTCAGAAATGGGTGCAGTGATTGAGTCTGAGCCAAAAATGATGGGAACTAGAATCATCACGGTAGTCGCACCTTTAAAAAAGGTAAAATAGAACAAATTTAAAGAAAAATTTATGCGGACTAAATTTGATCTAAACTAAACTCTTTACACATTATTCTGGCAATGATAGTAATCTCAGATTCATATTTTTTTATTGTTAATTATTTGACAAAAATTGAAGTAATTATTGAAGTAATTGGAGTTGATAATGCCAAAGATGAAGAGTAGAAAGGCCGCTGCGAAACGTTTTTCAGTAACAGCAACAGGTAAAGTAAAAAGAAGAAAAGCTAACTTGAGACATATTCTCGAGAAAAGAACTAGCAAAAGAAAGCGTAATGCTGGTAAAGATGGACTTGTATGTGAAGCAGATATTGGAAGAGTTCGAAGAATGCTTCCGTACGCATTTTAGTTGTTATTAAAAAACTGGTAGTTGGGTTTTAAGAACAGTGTTCCCCAGCGCCGTTATTAGGAGTTTTATATGTCACGAGTTAGAAGAGGTTTTAAAGCAAGACAGAGAAGAAACAAGATTTTAAAGCTTGCAAAAGGTTATCAGTTTGACAGAAGAACAAAATTTTGGCACGCATCTGAAACCGTAAGAAGAGCGTTGCACTACTCATATATCAGCAGAAGACTACTTAAGCGAGATATGAGAAAGTTATGGGTTATCAGAATTGGAGCAGCGGCAAAACAACTTGGTACATCTTATTCGCGTTTTATGGGCCTTCTAAAGTCAAAAAATGTAAAACTTAATAGAAAAATGTTGGCCGATATAGCTGCACGCGATCCAAAAGGTTTTGGCATAATCTACAATAGCGTTAAGTGATTTACCTTCGTGATCGATGAGAGATATTCACGATTACATTGAAGTTAGTAGCGATCTGATTCGCAGGCAGTCTTCATCTTTGCTCTTTGATGTCTATGTCAAAAGGACTGAAAAAGATTTCACTAAAGTTTTTAATAAAGGTGATGAGTTAGATATTGCTAGATTTGATAGTTATATCGCAAAAGGCGTGACTAATTATTATGTCTCTCAAGAAGATTTCGAAAAATATTCTCAGTTCGTTGATTTGTTAATAAAAAAATATGTTCAAAGTGGTGACTTTGCAAAAAGTCGAGATGGCCTTGATGTCTTTAACGAGATGATCTCGCTAACCACGAGAGAGATGATGCTTCTTGGTAATATCAACCCTCGAGTCGTCTCCAATGCGAATTTAGCTGTCCAGACTTGTGTTAGCACGCTTGTTAAAGGTGGCGGCCACAAAGGGCTAATGAGAGTAATCTCAATGATGAGTAGTCACGATTACCAGATAAAACATTCGATCATGGTTAGCATCTTTTCAATTATTGTCGCAAAAGAGTCTGGAATAGTATCTGAGCTTAGTTTGAACCACGTAGGCCTTGGTGGTTTTTTACATGACGTCGGAATCTCTCAGATAGAGTTTGACCCTGAAGAGAGAGAGTTTTTAAATGCGAAAGAGCTTCAAGAGGTTCGGAGGCATCCAGAGCTTGGGAAACGCCTTCTGGAGGGAGTGAAGGGGATTCGGCAAGAAGTTGTTGATATTGTTCTTCAACATCATGAGCAGCCAAATGGTGCTGGTTATCCTAACGGATTAAGGGGCCCAGAGATCTATCACTTAGCAAAAGTTGTGAGTATTGCTGACGTGTTTTCATCGCTTATTTCGAAAAGACCTTTCAGAGATCCTTTTACCGTTAAGAAAGCATTAGAGATTATGAGAAGTGAATCTGGAAGATATGATACAAAGTTATTTAGCTCATTTGCTGATCTACTTGGCAAGAAAAAGTAGTGTGTAAGATTGGTTTAAGAGGTGATCTATGTTTGATACATTAAGCGGAAAATTCGCTGAGGCATTTAAAAATATTCAGGGTAAAGGAAAAATCAGTGAAGATAATATTGAAAATGCGGTCAAAGAGGTTCGCACGGCCCTTCTTGAAGCAGATGTAAATTTTAAAGTAGTAAAAGAGTTTATTGAAAACGTTAAAGCAAAAGCTCTTGGTGAAAAAGTTATAAGAGGTGTAAATCCTAGTGAGCAGTTTGTTAAAATTATTCATGATGAGTTGGCAAAAATTATGGGTGAGGCCAATGAGGAGATCGATCTAAATCGTCCACCTGTTCATCCAATCTTGATCGTTGGTTTAAATGGAGCTGGAAAGACTACGTTCTCTGGAAAGCTTGCTCTTTATTTGCGTTCGAAAAAGAAAAAACAAATCTTGCTTGTTCCTGCGGATACGTTTAGGCCAGCTGCCAAGGATCAGTTACAGACGTTAGCAAAAAATATAAGTATTGATTGCTTTGATTCTGATTTAACTATGCATCCAAAAGATATTGCAGCTGCTGCGATGGTTGAAGCAAAAAAATTGGGTAAAGATATAATCATTATCGATACTGCTGGTAGACTTCATGTTGATGAAGAGTTGATGGGCCAATTGAGAGACGTTAAAAGGTCTTTGGAAAAATATAATCCAGAAATCCTTTTAGTCGCAGATGCTATGATTGGACAAGAGTCAGTCAATGTAGCTAAAAGTTTTAACGAGTCAGTTGGAATCACCGGAGTGATCCTTTCAAAAATGGACTCAGATACTAGAGGTGGTGCCGCTCTTTCTATTAGACAAGTTACAGGGGTGCCTATCAGGTACGTTTCAGCTGGTGAAACGATGAAAGATTTTGAGCTTTTTCATCCAGATCGCTTAGCAGGAAGGATTCTTGATATGGGGGATGTCGTTTCATTAGTTGAAAAGGCAGAGGATGTAATCGATAAAGAAGAGGCAGAACGGATGATGAAAAATCTGGAGAAAAACAGATTTACCGTCGATGATTTTATGAAGCAGATGAATATGATGAGTAAGCTTGGCTCAATGGAATCGATTATGAAGATGATTCCAGGTATGGGTGGACTACTTCGAAATATTGGAGATCTTTCTCCTGCTGAAAATGAGATGAAAAAAATGAAAATTATTATTTCTTCGATGACCAAAGAGGAAAAAAATAATTACAAAGTGATGGGGCCGTCAAGAATTGAGCGAGTTGCAAAAGGGTCAGGTAGTACAGTTCAAAACGTCAAAGATTTTTTGTCAAAATTTGCTCAGATGGAGAAAATGGTTGGCGGCATGATGGGGATGCTAAAAGGTGGCGGTGGTATGCCAGGAATGGACGCTTTAATGGGCGGAGGAATGCCTGGAATGGGACAACTGAAGGGTTTTAGGCAACAACCCGGACAAAGTGGTAAGGAAAAGAAAAAAGGTAAGAAAAAAGGGCCGTGGGGTGGTGGTTATTTTTAGTCATATTAATAACATATTGCTACTAATTCTTGACTTATAAATGTGAATGTTTTAAAAACCATAATTACGTAAAATTAAATGGAGCTAGGTAGATGATTAAGATTAGGTTGGCACGAGGCGGTAGGATTCATAGACCAATTTACACAATAGTGGCAGCGGATGCAAGAAGTCCAAGAGATGGCCAGTTTTTGGAAAAGCTTGGAAAATATGATCCAGAAGAAAAAGAAGTTTTGTCAAATATCAATGTAGATGGCATTTCAAAGTGGTTAAAGCAAGGTGCTGTGATGTCAGACACTGTTAAATCTCTCTTGAAAAAAAATAAAGTAGTAATTACTCTATAGTGGCAGCTGTTTTTTGCAGTTAAATAGTATTTTTTAAAGAGAGTTGTAAATGAGTGAGTTGAGAGATCTAATTGAGTTTGTTAGTAAAGCGCTTGTTGATATGCCAGAGGCAGTTGATGTAGGTGAGATTGTTGGAGAACAGACTACTGTTATCGAGTTAAAAGTTGATAAGTCTGATCTTGGAAAGGTAATCGGAAAGCAGGGCCGGACAGCTCGAGCACTTAGAACTATCCTAAATGCAGCTTCTACTAAGCTAAAGAAACGTTCAGTTTTAGAAATCATAGAGTAAGGTTCTTCATTTGTTATGGAGAATAATCATTCAATCCTATTAGTAGATGATGAAGCCGATTTAATAGAGATCCTCAAAGATTTTTTTGAGGATCTTAATTTTTTTAGTCGAGTTATGACTGTATCTTCAGCAGAAAAGGCATTAGAAATTATTAAAAATGAAACAATCTCCATCTCCATTGTCTTTTCAGATGATCGTCTTGGTAGTGGGATGAGTGGTAGAGATCTTCTTAATGAAATTGTTAAGAGTGGCCGTAGTGATATTCAATTTTATTTGGCAACTGGTAATTTAGATATAATAGAGAGCGATCTAATTAAGGCAGGTGCCACTGGGCTTATTTATAAGCCGTACGATATTGAAGAAGTTGTAAATCGTGTTATGAATGATTGTAAAAAACGAAATCAATAGATTTTTGATAGTTCTAAGCTATATTTTCCTGGCGCATACTCTTGCATTCTTTTTTCTCTAAGCTTTTTAAAATTGGCTTGATTGTTTGATGCGCTAACAAATGGAAAAATAGCGATGCCGCCTCTAGGTGTAAATTCACCTACTACTTCGATGTATTTTGGTTTTATTAAGTTAAAAATATCTTTGCAGATTTTATTAATACAATCTTCGTGAAAATCACCATGATTGCGAAAACTAAATAGGTAGAGTTTGAGGGATTTTGATTCGACCATTTTTTTATCAGCAATATAGTTAATAAAAATTTTAGCAAAATCTGGTTGTTTTGTTTTAGGGCAAAGAGAGGTGAACTCTGTGCAGATAAACGAGGTCCAAGCATCACTTTCAGGATTAATAGTGGGAAACGATTCAAGAATATCGGGAGAGTATTTTGTTGGGTATGTCGTCTCATGTCCAAGAGATAATTTTTTTGTATCTTTGTCAGCTCTACAGTTCATTTGGCAGCTCCAGATTCACATGTTAAGTATATAGTTAATATTTAATATTTATTTTCTAGCATTAGGTGAAAAAGGTGTCTATAACAACGAAAATTATACTTGCTCAGCTCGGTTCTCCTGCTTCGCCATCTGTTGATGATGTCAGAATCTATCTAAAAAGATTTCTATCTTCAAGGAGAGTTGTTGATCTGCCCTGGTTTCTTTGGTGGCCAATTTTAAATCTGTTTATTTTGCCTTTTAGGTCGAAAATATCAGCAGGTAAGTACCTGAAAATATGGGATGGGAAGCAATTCCCTCTTGTGAAGTATAGCGAACAGTTTGCTCGCGGAGTTGAGGGTTACATTCGTAAAGAGTGTAAGTTTGGTGCTCAGGTGAGTGTAGAGTCTATTTATTTGCTTCCTGAAAACGGATTTAAAAAGATTTTAGAACGTTCTGCTTGTAAGGGGAGTGAAAAACTATTGGTCGTCCCAATGTTTCCTCAGTTTGCGGAGAGTACGACACTGCTTGTCATGGATTCATTTCATGAAGCGTTGGCCCCAGATAGCTACTATCCTCGAATTGAAATTTTGTCGGCCTTTTATGATCAACCATGGTTTATATCTAGTTGTGTTAATCAGATTGAATTAAGTTTAAAAAATAGACGAGTGGATCATCTTTTGCTGAGTTTTCATGGTGTTCCGTTAAAGCAGGCCGTTGAGAAAAAAGACCCATACCACTTTCATTGTCAAAAAACTTTTGAACTTATTCAGAGTGAGCTTGTTCGCAAAGGAATTTTGTCGAAAGATTTAGTATCAATCTCTTTTCAGTCTAGATTTGGAAAAGGGAAATGGCTTGGCCCTTCAACTTTGAGTGAGGGCGAGCGCTTAGTGAGCGAAGGAAAGAAGGTTTTGGCAGTCTTTGCCCCAAGCTTTGTTGTTGATTGCTTGGAAACGCTTGGAGAACTGAGGATGGAACTTTCGGACACAGTGAAGAGTTTAGGTGGCGAGTTGGTAGTTATTTCATCACTGAATGATGATCCATTATGGATTGAGAATTTTTCAAAATGGGTTTGTCATTTTTCTTGAAGTTTTTCTGTATCACCATTTTCACTGGCATCTTGAATCTCTTGCTCGTTGTGATTAATCTGCTCTTTTGCTTTGGTTATTGCTTCATGTTTTTTTTGTTTTCTTTTTTTTAATATATCAAGTATTTCGAGTTCGGTTGGTATTCGGTTAAACATTTTTTGAAAATTGTTAACAACCTCATTAATTAGTTCTGGCGTTATTTCATTCCGTAGTACTTCTATTTTATTTTGTTTAGAAATTTCAGCAAAGCTCATTGGTTGTTGATAGTTTGAATTATCGTCACTCTTCGGTTGGGAGTTTGAATTTTCATGATTAGAGGAATTAGTGTTTAAGTGATCTTTTTTATGTTTTCCAGATATCTGAGCAACACCATTAACTACCTTGGTTACCAGTAAACGTTTATAGTATTCATCGGATTTTTTGCCACTACTCTTTTTGAAGTATGAGTAACTAAGTATTAGTATTCCAATTAATGCTAAAATTGTTGTCAGTGCTCTCATTATGTATTATCTCAAAAATTGCATTTCTATTCTCTTGTCGGAGCTCTTGAACATTTTTTTGACTGATATTGATATAAAAGCCAAAAAAAAAGGTGTCAAATCTTGTCCAAAACGGTACGTTTTTTGTAATCGGAGGTGAGAATATGTTATTAAAATCAGATGCGATAAATGAAAAGGTAGTCGATAGTTTACTAACAAGGTTTTTAAGATATGTTAAATTAGATACCCAGTCTGATCCAGAATCAAAAACATCTCCGTCAACGGCCAAACAGTTTGAGTTAGCGAAAATGTTAAAGCTTGAACTTGAGGATATGGGGATAGTAGATGTTCACCTATCAAATTGTTGTTACTTGACTGGAGTCTTACTTTCAAATAGCGATAAAATAAAGGAGCGAGTTGGAATCATCGCTCATCTTGATACATCTCCAGATGCTCCAGGGAATGGGGTTAGTCCACAAATCATCAAGAGCTATAATGGCAAAGATATTGTGCTACCAAAAGGTGACCAACAAGTAATAGATGTTAAGGAGTGTAGTGAGTTAAAAGCATGCATCGGCCATACTATTATTACATCAGATGGAACAACTCTTCTAGGTGCTGATAATAAGGCCGGTGTGGCAATTATTATGGAGTCAATAAAGTTTTTACTTAACAATCCACAGATAAAACATGGTGATATTGTCGTACTGTTTACTCCTGATGAAGAGGTAGGAAGAGGGACCGAGAAGATTGATCTTAATAAATTTGCAGTAGATTTTGCATACACTGTTGATGGTGGACTTCCGCCAGTCATTAACAAAGAGACGTTTAGTGCTAATAGTTGTGAGATAAGAGTTAAGGGAAGAGATATTCATCCTGGTGCTGCTAAAAGTATCATGATTAATAGTTTAAGAGCGATATCGGAGATTATTTCTAGATTGCCGATAGATGTGTCACCAGAAAGAACAGAAAATCGTGAACCGTTTATTCATCCGCATACGTTAAGTGCGACAGTTGTCGAAGCAAATCTCAAAATGATTTTGAGAGATTTTGAAGAGAGCGGGTTATTGGCCCAAGAAAAGTTAATTAAAAATATCATTGTAGACGTTGAAAAAAAATTTCCAGGTGTAATGATTGAGTGTGAGATTAAGAAGAGTTATCGCAATATGCTATCAGTTGTAGAAAAAAATAACGTTGTAACTGATAGGTTAGAACGGGCAGTGCGTGGAGCTGGTCTTGTTCCTGTTTGGAAACCAATTAGGGGTGGTACTGATGGTGCAGGCCTTTCTGCAATGGGAATTCCGACACCAAATATTTTTACAGGCGGAGCAAATTTTCATAGTAAGCGTGAATGGGCATCTTTAGATTGCATGGCCCTTTCATTAAAAACTGTGATCGGTGTTTTGAGCGTTGAGGATGCTAACTGAAAATTTTTGAGTGTTATCAATTACTGATGGAGCGTCATGGGCCTCAAGGCTGGTGGCCAATAAATGGTATTTATCATAAGGATGATTACTCATATCCACACAACGAAGTTGAGATTTTTGAAATCTGTGCTGGAGCAATTCTTACTCAAAACACCTCTTGGAAGCAGGTCGAGATAGCTCTCGAAAATTTAAAAAAATTAAACCTGCTGGATTGTGGCGTGATAGTAAATGTAGCAGACACTGTTTTAAAAGATGCGATTCGTCCTGCTGGCTATTTTAATCAAAAAGCAAAAAAGTTGAAATTTTTTTCAGAATTTTTCCGTTGCCTAAACGGTAGAACTCCAACAAGAGAGGAGCTTCTTAATGTTTGGGGAATTGGGCCAGAGAGTGCCGATTCAATTTTACTTTATGGGTATAGTGTTCCAACGATGGTGATAGATACGTATACAAAGCGGTTGTTTTTTGAGTTTGGAATAATTGATGATATTAAAATTTCCTATGGCGAATTAAAGAGTCTGTGTGAAAGTGAGCTTCAGGTGGATCTAAAGTTGTTTCAAGAGTTTCACGCTTTAATTGTTCAGCATTGCAAGAGCGCATCTAGAGTCAGAATATGATGGAAGTAGTCCCTATGTTCTACTTCGGTGGTAACACCACAGGCGGCAATTAAAACTTTTTCTATTGAGATAGACTTTGGAATTTTTAATTTACGGATTTTATTTTCCATCTCTTCGATAACTTCAGCTTCAATAGGGTGCTCGGAATATTTGCATTCAATAATGGTAAGTACTTTTCCTTTTCTTAGAATGCAAATATCTATTTGGACACCAGCTACACCACTCTTGCGAGATGGCTGTTTAAAAAATGGGCCAATTTCTACGACACTTCCAATGTCGATGCGAAGTGCTTTAAGAATAGAGGATATGTTTTTTAAACATAACATTTCAAAACCAATACCCATGTAAGAGTGGACACTTTTTTCAAGTATCCTTCTTGCTAATCCAGGGCCAGTATGCATTTGAATTATTGATGCATTTTTTCTAATGTAACTAAAATAAAATTTTAACCATTCATCCCATAATCTATATTTTTTTGTCTTGGATTTTTTCGTCCCAGTTTCAATTTTCAAAGAAGCCTCTGCTTTAATAAAACCGGCAGTTTCAAGCTGTTTTAGTGCTGTAGTAAATCCGCCACCAGACGTAATTCCGATAAGTTTTTCAATTTCTTCTTTTGTTTTTGGCCCAAAAGTCAATGATTCAATAATTAGTTCATAGCGGTTAATGACTTTGAACTGTTCTTTGAAAATCGTTTCAAACTCATTTAGAAAGAAGGCGTGTTGGTGAAAACAAAGATGATCAAGATTTTGTTCATAAGAAAAATTTGGATCTATTTGTTCTAAATATTTTGGAACTCCACCAAATGTAATTAAAAATTTTATAATTTCAAAATCTGATCTTTTGTTTTTGAAAAATAGCTTGGCCTCATTTGCTAAAAGAGGTTTGATATGTAGTTCTAAGGTTTTGCGATTGTGTAATGCTTCCGAATGAACAAGATGTTTAATCATAAAGTTTGCAATTGAACTACACAGAACTAATTTTAGCTGAGGATTTTTTTTCCATTTCTGATCCCAGTAATACTTCAATATGGCCACAAGTTCTTTTTTTTCTGATGCCATCCATGCAAATTCATCAAATATAATAAAATGGCTTCCTTTAGAAATAAGAATGGTTAATTGGTCAAAAGCATCTTCCCATGTTTGACAAGTAGGTATTGTTTTATTTGTTGCCTTTGATAGTTGTTTGATAAAGTGAGCAATCTGCTTAGGCTTGCTTATTCCTTTTATTGCTTCAAAATAGATATCCCCTTTTTCTATAGCTATTTTTTCAAGTATCGTAGATTTACCTATGCGCCTGCGGCCATAGATAATGCCCAGCTCTGCTTTCTTGGAGCGTCTTAGACTTTGGAGTAGTTGTAACTCATTTTCTCTACCAATAAACATAATTTGTCCTTGTTGTTCAAATGGCCGAACTGTGATAATTTTACTAGTTCG
>DYOQ01000015.1:46651-52853 GCA_020720455.1 Bdellovibrio sp. | reverse complement strand
AAAACTTAAGTTTTTATAAAAAATCAAGATTGAGAATAAGCTAATTATTTCAATTATTTACAGGGCCGTGACCAATTTAGTTTTTGAAAAAATTCCAGAAAAAAATGGTCGGGGCGACTGGATTTGAACCAGCGACCACCTGCTCCCAAAGCAGATACGCTACCAAACTGCGCTACGCCCCGCCAGAAATAAAATATTTCAATCTAAAAGGTATAGAAAAATTTAGACCGTTTGGCAATTGCTTTCTCTAAAGAATTTTTGGGCCCCATGGCAGGCCAAGGCCCTATGTGAATTAATCATCTTCCATTCAGGGATCATTGCTAACGTAACACTTTCTCCACGTCCCTTTGGTAAAAAAACAGGGTCGTAACCAAATCCGGCCTCACCTTTTAATTCAGTGCCAATATACCCATCTAGCCTACCCTCAAAGAAATAAACCTGCTCTGGTGACAAATAAATACAAATCATACATGTAAAAAAAGCGGTTCGTTCAGATTTAGGCCTACCAGCAAGTTTGGCAAGTAAAAGTTTTGCCCTATCTTGGTCTGTTAAACTAGGTCCACCAAATCTTGCGGAAAAAATCCCTAGCTCATCTGGCAACGCGTCTACCGTCAACCCAGAATCATCAGAGATGACTGGTAATTTATACTCGTTATAATATGCCTCTGCTTTAATAAAGGCATTTTCAGTATAACTCTCGCCACTCTCTTCAACCTCAATCTTTTTGTCTGCGGCCTTAACCAAGATGATACTTTTATCAAAGAGTAACGAAAACTCGCTCGCTTTATGTTGATTGCCTGAAGCTAAAATTAAATCTAACATAATTATAAAACCCTATTTTGCTCGTTAAACACTGTTGGGAGTGCAAGCTCTGCACACTTAAAAATTGCTTGTAACTGATCCGCTGTAAATGGATCACCTTCTGCTGTTCCTTGGACTTCAATAAAACGGCCATCGGACGTCATGACGACATTGACATCAGCTTCGCATGTTGAATCCTCTTCATAATTTAGATCAGCAATAATTTTTCCATTCTTATTTATACCAATGCTAATTGCGGCGACCTGTGCTTTGATCGGATTTGCCTTAACCTTTTTTTTATCCATGAGTTTTTTTGCTGCCAAAGATAGCGCAACATAAGCTCCCGAGATTGAAGCTGTCCTCGTTCCACCATCTGCGACTAACACGTCACAATCAATGGTCAAAGTATTTTCGCCAAGCTTTTCTAGGTCAACAATTGATCTTAAACTTCTTCCAATTATTCGTTGAATCTCCATTGTTCTACCACCAACTTTCGTGCGCTCTCTTTGGCCTCTTGTATGAGTAGCTGATGGTAACATTGAATATTCGGCCGTCAGCCAACCTTTTCCCTGTCCCTTCATAAATTTAGGAACGCCCTCTTCAACCATGGCAGTCACTTGAACTTTTGTATTACCAAACTCAACTAACACGCTTCCGTCAGCGTATGGATTAATATTTGTAGTAAATTTAATTGTTCTAGTGTTACTTCGCTCTATTAATGACATTTTTTCTCCAACGATATTACTTAATTTGATAATTGGTATATAATAGAGCGCATAGAAATTCCACAAGTTTAGGACAATTTATGTACTACAAACAGTTCGAAATATTACCGTCGACCCAATTATATCTCAAAGAAAACATTGACTCACTGCTACGGCATGATCAAGAGATTCTGATTTCAACAAAACAACAAACAGGTGGAGTTGGCAGACAAGGTAATAGTTGGATCCAACTTGATAACGCTATTGCGCTCTCATTCACTCTTTGCCCAAATAACTCAATACCTCTGACATCACTTGAATTAGCTGTAATCATCTCAAAATTTGTAAAAGAAAAATTTAATGTCGAAACAAAACTCAAATGGCCAAATGATCTATTTACAATTGGTGTGAAAAAATATGGTGGAATAATTTGTAACTATCACTCTAAAGAAATCATTGTGGTAGGCGTTGGGATAAATTTAACTCCTCAACTAGAGCACAGGTGTAATGATATAGAACCAGGATTCATTTTAAGCTCCTTCAGCGAAATTGATAATGAAAAAATTAATGAGTTACCAAAAGAGCTATACTCTTTTGTGTTAAAAAACCGAATGAGCGAGAGCAAAATCAAAGAAGAGTGGGAAAAGCAGTGCTTACATCTAAACAGTAATGTAACAATACTTGGCACAGATAAGAATGTTATCTCAACAGGAATTTTTCAGGGTGTTGGCCCAATCGGCGAGGCATTAATCAAAAATAGCAGCGGTGGGATAGAAAAAATAGTCTCTGGCAGCTTGATCTTTAAATGAAAAAAAAATTAAAGATTACTATTTTTAAAAACGCTGTTCTTTACGTCTTGCAGCTCTCTTCTAATTAAATTTTCAGCTAAATCAGGAATAACTTCCCAACTTATTTTTTCCACTTGCTTCTCACATAAATCTTTAACTATAGCGCGAACAAGGGGAGTAAGTGCTACAGTTAATCGCTGAATCTCTTCTTCTTGCTCTTGATAAGTTGCTCTTCTATCAATTAGGCGAAAACCTGGGTGTCCCTCCTTCTGAACATCATCTCGTCTATCTGAAGAATCTTCTTCCACATTGTCTGCTTGCCAAACCTCTTCAGGAGTTGAATCCTCTTCAATTTCATCTTTTAATGCTGCTGCCAAACTATCAGTACGATTCGATTCACAAACAGTGATATTACCATTACCACTAACATCGCCAACATCATCAAGCGACTTATCTTCTTTAACTAATTCATCAAGTGAGACTAATTTTGAACTCAGTTTCATTAAACTTAGTCTATCTGAATCTTTTTCTACTTCAGATTCTTGCGAAACAACTGGAGCAGCTACATAATCTTCGTCCTCATCTTTACTACCAAGTTTAATCTCTTCTTCAACTGACAATCCTGATGACAACTCTACAGGAACAGTAAATGCAGCAGTCGCATCAAAATCTTTTATAGTCTTATCTTCATCAGCTCGCTTAGATTGGGCCGGATTTATTTCTTCAGTAATAATATTTTTCGGTTTAGGAGAATTTTCTAGTTGTTGGGGCGAGAGTGAACTCTCATCTTCTATAATTGCTGGAAACTCTAGATCTTTCACTGCTGGAGTAGCTCCTCCAATCACCGGTGGCACAGCTATTCCCCACCCCTCGACCTCTTTAGATAATTTACTTTCGCTGCTCACTTTAATAGTATCGATCTGTTTCACGATAGATTTCTTTTCAGATTTTATTTTAGAGGCGTTAACCTCCCAACTGTTATCGACAGCATCTTCATCATTATTAATCTCTTCACTAATCGTTGTCCCACCATTTAGCATTGTCGAGCACTTTTTTAAAAACCTCTCGCTATCAAAAGGCTTTGTTATCCACTCGTCTGCACCTGCCTTTTCAAGTTCTTCACAATCGCAATGGTCAAATGCTCCTAGCATGACAAAAATTTTGGTTCGTGGCCATTTAGATTTAATTGTTTCAATTAAATCGTAACCACTTTTTTCTGCTGATATTGTAAAGTCGACAAGAAGCATATCGAAAATATTATTCTCTAGCTCTTTAAACATTTTCTTCTCATCAACACAAGTAACTACATCATAATCACTTGAACCCATCGTAACAGAAATAACTTTAAGAATTGTTTCGCTGTCATCAACAATCAGAATTTTTTTAGACATCACCAAAACTCCACATACTGTTTCAAAATTGCGTTAAGATATTTTCGCCCAAATAGAGTATTGATGCAATTAAAATTGCAACAATACCAAAGTCTGGTTGTCAAGATTTCCACGTTGGTTAGACAAATCCATTAACAATTTTGCCTTTTTATCAAAATGGATCTCTTTATTCTCAATAGTGTGAAGCACTTCGTTTAATTTTACCTTAGAATAAATCCCATCAGACATCAAAATAACCAAGTCACCAGCAAGTATTCGCCTTTCTACAACATGGGTATGCAAATCTTCAAACAAACCTAGTCCACTCATCGGGATCGTCCCTTGTTCATATGTTATAGCGTCCGTTGCGATATTCAATAAGATATCAGGCTTGGTGATCTCTTCTATATTTCCTCTCCGACACAAGAATGAAGCACAGTTGCCAGCAGAAACAAAAGTCATGATATTTTCTGACATAGCAGCTGCCAATACAGACGCACCACCCATTACGTCAAGAGCTTTATTAAAGTTATCCTTACAAATAATGGCATGAGCGTAGTTAAGAGCATTAACAATAGCATTTCCTTCAATCAAATATTTGTGACTGTAAAAAAATGGCAGTGTTGAGTCAGGGTCACCACTAATCTTTGTATAGAAATTTTTAATTGAATCGACTAACTCAGTTGAGCAAGCAGGGCCACGAGTAACCCCACCAAAACCATCAACTATTATAAATAAATTATTTATAATATCAATTCCAGCACAGTCCTCATTTATTGTTAGACGAGGTCCTGCTGATGTCTCAAGAAAATATCTACTTAACTTTACCATCTCAACCTCTGGCCATGGTTATTTAGAATACTCAAGGTAATCTTTTAATTTCTCTGTAGCTAACTTGTAATACTTATTATCACTAGGGGCAATCTGCCTAACCTCTTCAAGTTTTTCTTTTGCTTCTTCAAAAAGTGTAAGCGATTCAATGATAATAGCTTCTCGGTAAACTTTTCTTGCTCTATTGGTGAGCTCTTCTTTAATTTTGTTAATTTCAGTCATTGCTTCTTCATTTGTAGGATCAATTCCAGTAGCAACTAAATAATGCTGATATGCCCCTTTTAAATCATCTCCATCTCTTAATGCTCTTGCTTGTTCAAGCTCAGGATCTAGTGACTTCTTCAACTCTATCCTTGCGGTAGTAAGCATCTCCGCCCCTTTTTTTAATAAATCTTCATCAATATTTTCTTGCTTTAAAAATAGTTCTAATTTCATAATGGCAACAAACCACTCTTTCTTATTAAAAGCATTTGTTCCAGGAGCTAAAGAGTCTTCCATCCTTTTTCTTTCTGCTTCTTTTTGTGATTTTTCAAGCTTAATTCGATCTTGTTCTTTTACCCACGCATCTAGCTCAACCTCTAAATCACTGACGTCATAATTGTTTGGATCAAGTTCTTTAATTCTTTGAAGCATACTATTTGCTAGCGTGACATTTCTCTCTTTAACTGCTGCTGTTGCCTTTTCAAGTAACTGTTTAACTTTTTCTCTTTTAATTCTTTCTCGTTCTTCCTTCTTTTTCTTTTCTTCTAATTCTTCTAATTGCTTTATTCCATTTTGTATCTCTCGTTCCAAATCTGGTGATTTTTTGTAAGTTGGAACATGCATTTTCATAGCTTCAATAGCTGTCAACGCTTCTCTATAGTTTCCTGCATTACCTCGTTCAAAAGCTAACTGATATTGTGCCTCAACATATTGCTTATCTTCATCAGATAGTTTTTGAAATGGATCGACCTCGTCAACCTTTATAATTTCAACTTGTTCTTTTTTCTTAGTATTTTTTTTATTTTTCTCGGCCGGATTTTGGCCTTCCTCTCCGAAGAAAAGGAATGCTGCCATTAACCCCGCAGCAATTAATAATAGCTTAACTCTCTTTTTGGGATCTTTAAGTGCATCTTTTGAAAACAGAGCTTTCGATTTATTTAAATTATCAATAGTTCCATCTTCTGCAAAATCAGTCTCTGATTCGACAATCTCTTCAACCTCAACCACTTGATTTTCATCAACAGGCATCAAACGGCCCTGCTCTTCATCCAACAATGAACTACTAATAACAACCGTTAACGTAGTCGTACCTATCACGATTTCGTCACCAGAAGCAACTTGCGCTTTACTTATTCTTGCACCATTTAACAATGTACCATTAGATGATTTTAAATCTTCAATATAACAAACATTATTCTGCTTTATAAACTTGGCATGTGTTGAGGAAACATCTGGATCTGCTAAAAAAATTTGACACTTAGTCTTATCTCTACCAATCGTAACTTGTTCACTATCAACTAAATATTTTTCAAATGGAGCATATTCACCGAACAACTCTAAGACTACTCGTAATTGCGTCTGAAAAATAACTGTTTTTTCAGCAGAGACAAGTTCATTGCTCTCGATTTCTTCCAGCATCCCGTCTGACTGTTCAACTAGATCACCAACGATATCATCTTCAGTACTAAAACTTTCACTAAATTGATTTTCTTCAAGTTGAGATTCA
>DYOQ01000015.1:21929-46551 GCA_020720455.1 Bdellovibrio sp. | reverse complement strand
GTTGAGATTCAAGTTGAGATTCAAGTTGAGATTCAAGTTGAGATTCAAAATTAGCAGGAGCAACAACCTCTTCGTCTAAATCTGATAATAAAAATGTTGATGTGGTTTCTACCTTTTCTATTTCATCAGAATCTCCAAGATCTCCTACATCTCCTAAATCATCAGTGTTACTATTTGACTCTGAAACAACCTCACTAAAAACATCTTCTTGAATTATTTCCTCAGTGTCACCAGTTGCATCTTCGGACAGAAAATCTTCTGATGTATCTACAGGATCTACTGATTCTAAGGCACGACTTTGTTGTGGCAACTCAAACTTCATTGTAGCATCAACAACAACAGTCGCTTCTTCCAGTGATACCTCTTGCTTATTAGGTAGTAGTGATTCATCCTCTACCTGAACGGGGGTCTCAACTACTCTTGAAATTTTAGATACAATATCACCAACATTTAATTCTTCACTGGCCATTAGTTCTTGTTCAAAACAACCAACCTCACACACACTACTTTTCTCATTAGAAGCATCTTTATCTATACTAATTAAAAAACTGCCAATTTTAATTAAATCTTTGGCCATAATCACTTTTTCTGTGACGATTTCACCATTGACCATAGTCGGGCCACTATTTGATATACTAACAATCTTCCAAATATTTTTTGCATAAATGATCTGTGCGTGCACTCTTGAAACCTGCATGTCATCAAGAACGATAAAACACTCATGATCTCTGCCAATTTTAAAGCATGACTCTTCTTTTAATCCATGAAGAACTCTTTCCCCTAGATTAACTCTAAAAGCAAACATATCATTTTTGTAAACATTTAAAATCACTGTTCACTACTCTCTTTCTACTTGTTCCTCATCCGAGACATCTCCAGGACTCTCTCCATCATCACACTTTAACTCACCTTCTAAAAGGTTTAATCTTTTTTCAATTATCTTTAAACCATCCATGACCTCTTCTTTTGTTGCTTCATCATAATCTGGGACACCTTCAATAAGTGACAAAATATCACAGTACGAAGCTTTAGCACTTTTCTCTTTCAATGAATCTAAATCCTTCAATGCTTTAGCTTGAAGCTGCTGAATCTCGTTCTCCATCGCTTGTTTAGTTCTACTCAAATAAAAATCTGCCGTTCCATCATCACCCATTTTTTTAGCAAGACTAAACTCTGACATGGCCCGTGCGTAATTTCCCTCTCTAAACTCTCTAACGCCTTTCAAAATTGTAGCATCCAGATTATCTTGCTCCTCTCTTTCTACTTTGTTCTTTTTCTTCTCAAGACTCTTCTGAAATTTTTCAGTCTCAGCAACAACATCAGATTTAACTCTACCATCAGCAGCTGATTTCTCTACTTTCACATCAGGGGTCAGCAACAACAATGAGAGCAAAACTGAAACCACCACAATAAAGACAATTTTTTTTGTATGTTTAAAGCTTCTCACTTTATCATCAGTTTCATTGCTCTCCTCTGCCGCTTCATTAAAAAAATAATTATACCGATACACAGTCTTGCCTAATATTATTTTATCTCCATCCTTAAGTTCGTGTTGAGTTATCGCTACATCGTTGACGATTACACCATTATGAGAACCCATATCAGTAACAACACACTTCTTTCCAGCAATGACTACTTCTGCATGCTCTCGTGATACTCCTTTATCCGCAACAAAAACATCTGCCTCTTCACCACGGCCCATAATATTTCTGTTCTTTTTAAGTAAATAGGACTCACCCTTATTCTCACCAGTCATACACATTAGACGATGATGAATACCAGGTCCAACTGGTGGCCCAAATCCTTTGGCCACAACAATATCTTTATCTTTATCTTTATCTCCAATCACAAAACATTACCTCACAAAAGTTATATAAAATGCTTTTGCAAAACCATCCTTACCCACCAAAGATACAACGTTAATATTATATTCAGTACCACCAAGTTCATACTGTCCTGTCTGACAAATTCCCTCGTTGTTTGCAGACATATCACACAACTCGTTGACAGTTGCAGCGAAACCTTTTTCTCTTGCAGCATCCATCAAGTTTTGCCCTTCGCTTGCACTTTCTCTCATCCCTAGTAATTCTTCTGCTGAAGAGTTTAATCTCTTTATCAATTTTACTGAATTTAAAAGCAGAACAGGATCACCGCTACCTCTAAGAAATTGCTCCAGCCTCATAACATATGCACCGTCATCTTCTACCTCATCAGTGACACCAGTAACTAATGTCTGAGCCTCTCTCCAACGCTGTATAATATTATTAATATTATTTTTTACACTAGAAAACTCTTTCATAATATAATCAGTCTCTAACAAGCGTCGTTTACCCCTTTGCACCTCGTCTAGTTGAAACGACAACTCTTCTATTGGCCGTAACGTCAAATAATATATTACAGCAAATAGTATTATTGATAATACGATACCGGTAACCAAGGACTCAAGGTATGCTTGAGCGCTATTGTTATCTCCCATTAACATCGACTTTGGCATAAGTTTTAAAGCCACAATACCAACCACCTCTAATGAACCTTTCTTCGAACTATATGAACGTATCGCTTGGGCAACTCCAATAGACCCATCACTAAGTCGCGATATTTTCGTAGTGCCATCTTGACCTTTTCCAAGTGCCCAAGAATGTGCCGAAATAGAAAACGGATCACTTGTATATGTGTTTAATTGAGAAATAGGCCTTACTATTCGCCCCTTACGATCAAACAACTCATAACTAACAACACCCTCTTCATCATCAAGAAACCGTACGTTCACCTGATCTAACTTTCTTTCCTCTAAAAAATCCTTATTCTCTCTGCTGATATCTCTTACATAGTGAACACCTCTGCTCACAACTTCCTGAGTTAAAACATTTTTATTTTCATCTAAAATTGGCATTATGATTAGACCTACAGCAATAACAATGAATACTCCAATAGATACCGATAACAATGAATGCCACTCCATCTCTTTATTTATACCGTAGACTAGCGTCATCAATCGATACTTAAAATAGTGTTTTATTTTTCCTACTAAATCCGGAGGCATTGGAGCTGAATCTATCGTGGCTTCGTCGTTGGCAGAAACTTTAACAAAAATCTTTTTTTCTTTTACATATACCAACTGCATAATCAAGTTCGGTATGATTATTTTATCACCAGAGACTAACGTCGCCGTTTTTACCTGTTTATCATTTACAAGTGTTCCATTTGCACTACCAAGATCTTTCAAAAATACACTATCGTCATGAACAGTAATAGAAAAATGTTCTGTGGATACACCAGCAAGATTTATTTCAATGTTACTGCTTCCACCGCGTCCAATAGTATTTGCACCGGCATCCAGCACAAATTCTTTGCCTCGCAACTCCCCAGCAACAACCACCAATTTATACATACGACCTCTAACTTATCTCTAACTTATCTCCAACATTAACATCATCACCTATAGTGCCTTTTGATAACTCAAGCACTTGAGTTGATCTAAAATATATCGCACTAACTCTCCATGGCTTCATATTTCTAATAATTTTCTGTACTACGAAATTATTATCTAAAAATAAAACATCAATCGTTTGCAACATGAAAAACGTATGTATTGATGTACAATATTTAATTAACAAACCGTCATACCCAACCATCTCTTTTGTAAACATAAGGCCAACCAATCTATCAAAAAATCGATCCGCAACTCTAACTTTATCAGCAAGACATCTCTGCTTATCTTTTGAAAAAAATTTCATATACTGACACTCACTACTTTTCACCAAAAAACATCTCCAATGCTAAAGGAACACCAACGACCAAGAACACCGCAGGTATAATCAAAAACATCATTGGAAACAATATTTTTGTCGCTGCCGTCGCTCCTGCCTTTTCAACTTCAGAAGATCTTTTTTGTCTCATTTCTACCGACAATGATTTTAGTATTGGCCCAATTGAAGCACCAACAGAGTCTGCTGCAATCAATGTTGCACAAAAAGATGAAACCTGAAGAAGATTTATCCGCCACGCCATATTTCTCAAACCATCAGCTCTGGCCGCTCCTACTTTTACCTCTCTCAAAAAAATGATAAACTCGTCTGACAATGCACTTGGCTTAGCTTTCTCAATTACTTTATGCATGGCCGCAACAAAATCTAAACCGGCCTCAACCGAAAGTGCCAACATATCAACCACAAACGGCATCGCCATAATAACATTTTTTTGCCTAGCTTGAATTTTTCCTCTGAGCCAAATGTCGGGATAAAAAAATCCTCCTATTCCTATAAATGGAATATATTCATATGGCCAATTAGCCTGACTAAACTCACTTAAGAAAACATATAAGACAGGAAACCCTATTATCAAAAAAAGTTTAAATGCAAAAAAATCTTCCGGCTTCAAAATATCAGTAAGTCCTGCTGATGCGAGTTTTCGTTTATATAAATCTTTATACTTATCCTTTCCCTTCATCCTTGCAACAACAGGAGAAACATATCTTTTGAAAAAAGGTCTTGAATACCGAAGGATAACTCCATGTTTAGCGATTTCTGATTTTGAAACATTATCATCTAACTTTTCGCTTGCCTTATACTCATCCTCTTCTTGAAAAATAGTCATCATAATGATGAATACGGCCATAAAAAAACCTATAACAGATGAAATAAATAGCATTATCTACCTCAAAACAAACCATTGCTGTATTGCAGCTATATAGTTAGATTACCAAAGAAATATAAAACTTATATAATGAGGAAATAAGCTCCACAAAGAGCTCCAAGCAAATTAATCAGCTATTGATGCTAGAAAATCTTTATGTTCCTTACACCCAACGACCTCACCAATTTTAGTTACTAGAACAGGTGTATAGTTTGATAGATTCTCTTTTTTAAGTTCAGATATCTTCTCAAGTTTTTTTCTTATTTGTTCAGGTTCGAGCATCTTACTTTGAACAGCAGCCTCTACTGCTTCCAGAGCTTGCTTTGCATATTCAACGTCTCTGTATAATAAAATATCCGTTCCTGCGTTAAGCGCAAGAATGGCCGACTCTTTTAGGCCATAATGATCGGTTATTGCATTCATCTGCATATCATCAGAGATAATCAATTTTTTAAATCTAAGTTCATTTAGAAGTACATCGTGGGCCGGCTTACTCAAAGAAGCTGGATTTTCTTTATCAATAGAATCAATAATCAAATGTCCCATCATGATAAAATCTACTCGTGACCTTACTGCTTTATTAAAAGGAGGAAGATCTACTTCTCTTAAAAGATCCAACGTTCTACTAATTTTAGGAAGATCCTTATGAGAATCAACTGAAGTAGAACCATGCCCAGGAAAATGTTTAGCACAAGTTAAAACACCACCAGCTTGCAGCCCCCTTATCGCCGCAGACACAAACTTTGTAACATCTTTTTCTTTATCACCAAAAGCTCTGTCACCAATAACTACATTGCTTGCATTTGTTAAAACATCGCAACAAGGGGCAAAATTAAGATTAATTCCACAGGCAACAAGCTCTTTCGCTACTATTTGATGAAGTTCAAAAACCATTTTAGGAGAGTCATATTTAGCAATCTTCATCATGGGCGGAAAAACAGTAAACCCACTTTTAAATCTAACGACTCTACCACCCTCTTGATCAACCGATATAAACATCGGGACATCTTGCCGCAACTCTTGTATGGAATTGGTTAACTCCGCTAACTGAGCCGGGCCTTCAAAATTCTTTGAAAATAAAATAACTCCACCTATCGAGTTGCTTTCAATAAATGACTCTTCATCTGGAGTTAGTGTAAGACCACTAACACCTGTAATAATCAACTGGCCAAGCTTATACATCTTACGTACTCCAATATAAACCAATTAAATAAGTAACCAAGTGTAAGTATACTACGATTTAGGAATCATTGATAGCCCTTGGGCAATCCAAAACTTTCGGGCCAACATGCTTTTTCCATCTATAAACAGAAAAATCATTTGATCATTAAATTCGACTGAGTACTTATACTCACCTTCTTTATTGCTATCTTGCTCAAGGGTAACAATAGCTTCTGAAAAAAGTTCTGTCGGTAGACTTAAATATTGTTGTTGAATATAAGGATACCCATCCCATACGATATGTAATTTCATCTGGCCCATCTTATGCTTAATAGATTTTTCAAAAAAACCGGTCTCTCTTATACACTCAACAAGTTGTCCAAAAAAACAAAACACTCCGCTTCCCTTTGGAAATGAGATTGTCTGTCTTCCATTCCACTTAGCTTCAGGACTCTTTAGTGCAACATCCATTCCTTTAAGTTTTTCATTTAATGTTAATTCAGAGCGGTACTCGGCCCCATCAAACCAGACGCTATAGACGGCCTTCAGTGGCCGAAGGACGGGAACCTTTTTACCAAGAACACCTCTAGTTGAAACCATAACCTCTTTTTCTAACGTTTTACTATCAGCAGGACTAAGCACTTCACGTTTTACGATGAGATTTTTTTTATTGTTTTTATCAAGGCCCGTCTCACGTTTTACTAAAAAATCCCCAGCATTATCAGTGAGGCGATACTCTCTTTTTGAATATATTTGAGCAGTATTAGATTTAAGACTTGCTTCAGGATTATGTGATTTTATCACACTAGAACATCCACTGTTAAAGAGTGAAACTAAAAAAACAAATATAATTAATTTGCTATTAATCATTATTATCAATAACCTTCATGAAATCGTAAAATCTATTACAAATTTCAACCCTATCCCATGCTTTACCAATACGTTGCTCAATATACCTTGTTGCTTTAGCATCAAACTTATTTATTGCTAAGTTAACCTTGCTTTGGATATCACTCTTGTTCGAGCGATTTATATAATCTGCACAACCTAAAACTGTAATATTAGAAATAGTATATTTCTCCTCTCCAATTAATAAAAAACCATTCTCAATTAATTTGCCAATTTCAAAGTGAGCGGTATCGACAGGTGAAACAAGAATGGAAGCACCGTCTATTGAAATATCCATCGCTCTATATATTGAAAACTTTTTCCAATTTTTTTCATCGACCATCTTCAACAATAAAACAGTTTTGTCGTTTAACTTCAATTGGGCTTGACGATCACTCTTATTCAAAAAAATCACATTATCATTTTTTTCTGCTAGCGCATTTGCAAACGGTAACACTAAATACACGTCAAGGTGAGGGTACGTCAAAAGTCGATCACCCTCTCGTCTTTCTAATCTATATACACTACCTACAATGTTTAAATAAAACGAACCCTCTTCAACTTTATTTATTATAGATTTTCCAAAGTAAAGAATGCCACCTATCTTAAAACTAAAAAGTTCTTCTTGATCAGAAGATTTCACCTCTTGTCCAACAAACGCTTTTGCGAGGTGGACAACGGTTCCATCGCCATCACTTTCTGAAACACTTAAGATGGTGCTGGTGAGTAACTCTTTTTCATTTCCTGAAAAAAAAATAAGCTTCCCTGAATCTTTACTAAGCAGTTTAAGCTTGTTAGCAGCTTCAGAATTGGTAAGGACAGTAAAAAATTCAGATACCATGTCCGAATTCCTTGTTGACCACTTATGTCGTTGCGACTTGTTTTAATAACGCAAGTGACTCAAGTGCTTTACCACAACCACGAACAACACTTGTTAGCGGATCTTCTGTCAATGAAACAGGTAGACCAGTCTTCTCTTTTATTAAGACATCTAAGTTAGCAAGTAAAGCACCACCACCAGCTAAAATTATTCCATTATCAACGATATCTGCTGCTAACTCTGGCGGAGTTTTTTCAAGGGCTATCTTAATTGCCTCAACCACCTCTCCTACAGGATCTGCAAGTGCATCCCTAATTTCGTCAGATGTAACTTCAATAATTTTAGGGGCCCCAGCAATTAAATCTCTTCCCTTAACTTCATAAGTACTTACTTGATCTTCAAATGGATAAGCATTCCCAATAGAAATTTTAATCTGCTCTGCGGTTCTTTCTCCAATCAAAAGAGAGTATTTTTTCTTGATGTACGAAATAATCGCTTCATCAAATTTATCTCCAGCAACTCGAACAGATTTAGAAAAAACAATACCACCAAGTGAGATAACTGCAACTTCTGTTGTCCCTCCGCCGATATCGACAATCATATTTCCAGATGGCTCTGTAATTGGCAAACCAGCACCAATAGCAGCGGCCATTGGCTCTTCTATTAAATAAACTTCTCTAGCACCTGCTTGCTCAGCAGAATCTTTAACGGCCCTTTTCTCAACAGGTGTTATTCCAAAAGGTATACAAATTATAATTCTTGGACTGATATTGATCCAACGAGAACCACCATTTGCTTTTGCAATGAGAGCTCGAAGCATCGCCTGGGTTACTTCAAAATCTGCGATAACTCCGTCCTTCATTGGCCTTATCGCCCGAATAGAACCGGGGGTCCTACCAAGCATCTCTTTTGCCTCTCTTCCAACAGCTAAAACTTTATGTACACCAACTCTCTCAGTGTGCACGGCAACAACCGATGGCTCATTGACAACAATACCTCTATCTTTTGCGTAAACTAAACAGTTTGCAGTACCAAGATCAATTGCCAAATCATTTGAAAAACGATCAAAAAGTGATTTAAACATATATTCCCTCTAAAACGACAAATCAATAAGTTAATACTCAATTCTGTCTTAATTCTTGCTCGATGACAACAAGCTTTTTTCTCTAGGCAACATTTGTTTTTGTTCATCCAAACATCTTGTCATAAGTGATAAGTTTCACTATCATGACTGGCTAAAGTTAAAGTTACACAAAGTTAAAGGAGAATTTCATGGGCAGAGGAAGAAAAAAAACAACTCTAAAAATGAACCAAAGAAAAGGCCAAGCAAGAAAAAAAGCTATGATAAAACGTCTTAAGACTCAAGGCAAATCAGCTAAATAGTTTCAACTAGAAAAACTTTGAACTTAATTTTACAAGAAATGTGAAATTGTTTCTTTTTTCATTTGTAACAAAGACATATCTTTGATCCAGATTCCGTCACTCTGTTTCCAGTTCCCAGTTATACCTGTTATCTCTGCTTTCTTTTTAATCGAACCATCTAGCTCTTCACGCTTGTTATACGACTGATCAAGAAGAAAACCCTCAATCATCTTTGTGGCATCATAGGAGTAAATCTCAATAATTTTAGCTTTTGAATTATATTTTGCTTGAAAGGAGCTACTAATGCTCTCTTGGGCCTTGTCAACATCTTCTCCAACAAAATAAAGTTTTCCAATTTTCTTACTATCTTTGGCCAAAGATTTACTTCTCCATGTTGGCCCACCTACAAATGTTAAATCTGGAGCATCGAAATAACGAAACGACGGCAGAAGTTGAAGGGCAACATTTGGCGTTGATTGAACAAACACCCAATTAAAGTCAACTGTTGGCTTCAGATCGAGAAGTCTCCGCACAGAACCTTTCTCTTTAAGATTATTAATCTCCGAAACAAGCTCTAGCTCCTCTTGTCGGTCTCTCTTGAATTTTAGCCCCAAAATATTTTGAACCTGATCTCTAAAATCGTTTTGAGTGGGTGAATATGGAATCGCTCCAGTAATTTCTAACCCTTTCTCACTTGCCACTCTCCAAAATTCTGAGACATAAGCTTCACCTGTTGAATCATCTGAATACAATATGGCAGCTTTATTCCCAAGATGTGAAAGAACTTTACTTGAAAGAAGTGTATTAATTTGTGATTCAATTGACCCAGGGACCTCAATTAACAGAGTATCTTTCATCGATTTTGGAAGATAAACTGGCGCAAGTGAAATAAACAAAACACCATATTTTTTTGCTTCTAAATACTCTTTTTCGGCCGTAGACGAGAACAATCCACCAATTATCACCGACACATATTTTGTTTCGACCAACTCTTTCACTCTTAATGCACCAACAACACCACTACCTTTAGAATCACTCAAGTGAAGAGTGTACCCACCCTTCATAAGCTTCTCTCTAAAGCCACTGTCAATTCCAACTAGCGCTCTTTCTCCAAACTCTTTTTTACTACCAGTCATCGGTAAAATGACACCAATAGATTTTTGATCCATTTTCGTAAAATTGACAATCCTAGAAGCAAATCCACTTACAAGAGAGGCAATATCCTTGTCCTCTCCAAACTTATCGCTCACCCACTCTAAAATCTGCTTTGCCTCATCTTTTTGGCCTAAGTAGTAACGCTTTTCAGCTTCCAAATAACCAAGATAACCAACTACAACAGTTTTTGAATCATCAAACTCTTCGAGTACTCTTAGTCTTTCACCGCTCTCTAATTTGAAAAATACGTTTACCAACTCATTAAATTTATCGCTACCCTTAACAAGTTCTAAGCTCTTTGCAGACCCGACAAGATGAATCAATGTTAAAAGAGCGTCCCTATTATGGCCCAACTCCCTTGAGACCATTAACTTTAATTCATAAAACTTACCCTTATCACTTTTGGCCAGTTGTTCTTCTCTTATTAATTTAAGAGAAGAGTATGCTTTATCCATACTTTGTAACTTGTAATAGCTTCCTGCCAAATTCATATAAATCTGAGAGGTCAACGAATCATCTAGACCAGATGTTGACAGCGCAATATCAAAATTAAAAATTGCTTGTTCATACTCACCTGACGAAAACTGAATAACCCCAATCAAGTTTCTCCTTAAGGATTTTTCTGTAGGCAAAAGAGAATCCTCTTTGATTTTTTTTAACTTCTCAAGGGAACCTTTCTTATCACCAGCGGCATACTGCTTCTTAATGCTTTCTATATTTGCAAGAAACGTTTTTGTATAAAGATCGTCAGATTTTTGGCCTGAAATAAACGAAACATTACTACAGCCAAATACAAACAACAGTAAAAAAACCTGAAAAAATTTTTTAATGCTCATGATATGCTCTCGAAAAATAATTTTATTAATTAAAATTCTACTGAAAAAGATTTTTTACTTTATCCAAGAACCCTACACTCATAGGATTGCAACTTTTATTGCTATACTCTTCTAGCTCTCTAAATAGTCTCTCTTGCTCAGAACACAGCTTAGTTGGAGTCTCAACTTGAATATCTATAACTTGATCTCCTATTCCATAACCTGTCAACTTATTAATACCTTTACCCTTAAGTCTCATTTTTTTACCAGACTGTGTGCCTGAAGGTATTTTCATTTCGACTTTACCAGAAAGAGTTGGGACTTCTATTGTGGCCCCAAGTGCTGCTTGAGAAAAGCTGATCGGAACAGTACACATTACATCGTACTCTTCTCGCTTAAAAAATTCATGATCATCAACAGCGATAATCACATACAGATCGCCACTTTGACCACCCTTGACACCTGAATCACCCTCTCCTGCTAACTTTAAGCGTTGTCCGTCATCAATTCCTGCTGGAACCTTAACTTCAAGAGTAACCTGTTTTGAGACTCTGCCATCACCATTACATTTCTTACAAGGATTAGTAATAATTTGACCAGTTCCACGACACTTTGGACAAGGTGATGCCATGGTGAAGAAGCCTTGCTGGCGCCTAACTTCACCATATCCGTTACAACCATCACAAGTAGATGGGCCAGCGCCATCGGCTGAACCTGAACCACTACATGCTGTACAAACAACTTTTCTCTGAATTTTTAACTCTTTTTCAATTCCAAACGTAGCCTCTTTAAAAGATATATTCATTGTAGTTTGAAGATCAGCACCAGGTTTTCCATAAGAACGTCTGCGGCCTCCGCTACTACGTCTTCCACCTCCAAGAATATCACCAAAAAGATCTCCGAAAATATCTCCGAGATCACCAAAGTCGCTAAACCCTTGTCCTCCACCAAAACCACCGGATGAACCATCGACTCCTGCGTGGCCAAACTGATCATACTTTGTTCTTTTTTCATCATTAAGCAAAACATCGGCAGCTACGGAAGCCTCTTTAAAAATAGCTTCCGATTCCTTATTATCCGGATTTCTATCTGGATGGTGTTGCATCGCAATTTTCCGATATGCTTTCTTTATCTCATCCTTAGAAGTTCCTTTTTGAACTCCCAGAATGTCGTAATAGTCTCTTTTTCCGCTCATAACCTTCCGCCCTTAAAGAGAGAACTAAACCTCTTTGAAATCTGCATCTACAACGTCTTCATCTCTTTTCTTGCTATCATTTGTGTTGGCCTGTTCTGGTCCACAACCTTCTGTTCCACAGCTGCCATCAGCACATCCACCCTGAGCACCAGCACCGGCAGCCTGATACATCTCTGATGAAATTTTGTGAGAGACTGTCTGTAATCTCTCGATAGCACCTTTAAGCTGATCAATAGATTCATCATTTAAATGTTTCTTTGCATCCTCTATTGCACTCTCTAACTCTTTCTTTGAGTTAGCAGAAATTTTATCACCACCATCTTTAACCATTTTCTCAGATGCAAAAATCATTGAGTCTAATTGATTTTTTGTATCGACAACCTCTCTTCTTTTTTTATCGGCCTCACGATTTTCATCTGCTTCTCTAACCATTTTCTTGATCTCTTCCTCTGTTAGACCCGATCCACCAGTAATTCTTATGTCTTGAGATTTACCGGTTGCTTTATCAGATGCAGTTACATGAACGATACCGTTTGAGTCAATATCAAAAGTAACTTCAATCTGAGGGACTCCACGCGGAGCTGGGGAAATTCCAGAAAGATCAAACTTTCCAAGAGTCTTGTTATCTTTTGCAAACTCTCTCTCTCCCTGAAGAACGTGTATACTAACCGCTGGCTGGTTATCTTGAGCAGTAGAAAACACTTGTGATTTTTTTGTAGGAATAGTTGTATTTTTTTCAATGATATGAGTTGTAACTCCACCAAGCGTCTCAATCCCAAGTGAAAGAGGGGTAACGTCTAGTAGCAATACATCTTTTACATCACCAGACAAAACTCCACCTTGAATCGCAGCACCAGCAGCAACAACTTCATCTGGATTAACACCTTTACTTGGCTCTTTTCCAAAAATTTCTTTTACTTTTGCAATAACAGCAGGAACTCTTGTTGAACCACCAACTAGAATAACTTCATGAATCTCATTTAATGATAGTCCTGAATCTTTTATCGCAATATTACAAGGTGTGGCCAATCTATCTATGTAATCCGCAATCAAAGATTCAAACTTAGCTCTCGAAAGATTAATGTTTAAATGTTTTGGGCCACTTGAATCTGCTGTAATAAAAGGCAAATTCACATCTGTCTGAGTAACATTAGACAGCTCATGCTTTGCTTTTTCAGCAGCTTCTTTAAGTCTCTGAAGGGCCATTGTATCTTTTTTCAAATCAATTCCAGTATCTTTTTTAAACTCCTCTGCTAAATAATTAATGATTCTATAATCGAAATCTTCACCACCAAGGAATGTATCTCCATTAGTGGATTTTACTTCAAAAACTCCATCTGAAGTAATTTCAAGAATTGAGATATCAAAAGTACCTCCACCCAAATCAAACACTGCTATGTTTTTGTCTTTTTTACTATCAAGACCATAAGCAAGAGCTGCAGCAGTTGGCTCATTAATAATTCTTTTTACTTCTAATCCTGCAATTCTTCCTGCATCTTTCGTCGCTTGTCTTTGAGCATCGTTAAAATATGCTGGGACAGTAATAACAGCTTCAGTTACGCTCTCACCAAGATAATCTTCAGCAGCTCTCTTTAATTTTTCCAAAACAAAAGCAGAAATCTCTTGAGGAGACATCTCTTTTCCTGCGGCCTTCACCCAAGCGTCACCATTTTTATTCGAAAAAATATCAAAAGGAGCAACCTCTTTAAACTTCTTAACTTCGGCACTATCTGCTTTTCTGCCAATCAAACGCTTGACACCAAAAATAGTTTTTTCTGGATTTGTAACCGCTTGTCTTTTTGCAACTTGGCCCACTAATTTTTCACCATTGTTTGCAAGACCTACAATTGATGGGGTCGTATTATGCCCTTCAGAGTTTGGTATTATCTTGTGGCCACCACTCTCTAAAACTGCGACACATGAATTTGTTGTACCTAAATCTATTCCAATAATTTTTCCCATAATAATCTCCTATAATAATTTAATTTTAAAAAATTAATTTTTAACAACTATAACTTTTGCGGCCCTTAAAAGCCTTCCATTTAAAATATACCCTTTCTGGTACTCTTGAATAATTTCCTCATTTTCTTTACCATCTAGTTGGTGTTGGGCCATCGCCTCATGAAAATTTGGATCAAATTTTTTACCCAAGCTTTCAATCTGCTCTAGTCCACTCTCTTTAAGTTTTGACAAAAAAGATCTGTGTACCATCTCTATTCCATTAAAAATGTTTTTAATCTTATCATCCTCATCATTTTTAATTGCATCCTGAGTTCTTTCAAGATTATCTACAACCTCAATAAGTGAAGACAATATCTTATCATTCCCATATTTAATCAAACTCTCTCTCTCCCGTTGGTGCCTCTTCTTCAAGTTCTCAGTCTCAGCAGCTAAATAATAATATTTTTCCTTAAACTGCTTCAAACTCTCTAACTCTTTCTGAAGAGTTGCTCGCTCTTCGTCTACTGCGCCAGAAGATTCCGCACCCAACTCCCGAACTTCTTCTTCAGAATTAGAAACGGTTTCACCATCATTTTGATCTACTTTTGTCTCCATTTGATCTACCTGCCCTTCACACATTATTTCCTCAACCTATATATGTCTTCTTAACCCTAAGATGTATTCAATTGTTTCTATGTCAATAGTGCTGCCCAAAAAATAGACACCTGCTTAAAATGTCGTACAAACATACGACGGCCAATACTTTTTTAAAAAACCACACCCAGCGATAATTTATGTAATAACGATACTTTACCCGCAAAACCAGCGCTCGCCACGATATAATTGCGCTTGGCACAACGATTGCAAGTAAATATGTAACTGAGTTATTGAAACTCTACAATGGAGGATATATGAAAAAAGGGTTTAACTTATTTGTAATCTTTGGATTGTTACTTACATCGTTTACTCTGTTTGCAACAGAAAAGGAAGGGGCCGGCGAAGAGAAAACTCGCCCAGACTGCTCTAAAATAAGCAACACTGGCAAAGACATCGATGAGAGAGATGAGACTAAGGCACGAGAAGAAATTAAAAAAGGTGGTACAACTGGTAAATAAATCTAGGGTAAATACAAAGTAACTTAACTTACTTACATAAATGAGGGGGACTATTGATCCCCTTCATTTATTATTTTTTTTAAAAGTGCCTTTTCCTCGTCAGTATACTCATCACTACGTACCGCTTTGGCCTCTGTTTCAGCAGCTTCGTTGTAAAAAACTACATTTTTCTGGGGACTAGCGGCGTCACCTGGCGAGATGTTTGAAAAAAATTTAGAACCAACTCTCTTTCCTGTATTGATTCCAGAACGTACTTTTTCCATAATAACTTGAAAAAGTTTGTCGGTATGTGGCGCGGTTTGAGAATACACATAATTAAACAGCGGTTTTTCATTTACAGGAATACTAAAAATTAAAAATAGGGCAATTGAATAGATCATTAATTTTAAAGTGAAGAACATTTTCTTTTTTCCTCCCTCACAGTTTTTGATATTTTTTCCATCGAAGATAATAAGTTTTTAGGTGAAAATGGTTTCTGGATAAAATCAACTGCTCCGCTAGCTATCGAATCAATGATAACCTTTTCAACATTTAGAGATGACACCATGATTACGCTCTTGTTACGAAAAGTATCTAAAATCATTTTTGAAAGTTCGATTCCACTTACATCTGGCATAACCACATCTATAATAAAAATATCGCACGGAGTTGTTCTTGCTATCTCAAGAGCTTGCAATGCTCCAGATGCCTCACCTGTTACAGTATATCCAGCAGACCTTATTGTTTCGCTTAGTGCTTGTCTCGACAAATCAGAATCATCAACAACAATAACGGTGATATCACTGTTGTTTTTGTTCTCATCGCTTTCTAAATCTTCAATCTTCTCTGTCATGGCCACTTCCTAGTTTGTTTCAAGCACACAAAACAAAACCTGTGCTATGAATATTCTAACTCAAAACAGGAAATGGAGAAAGTGAATCTTAGGCAGCAGCAACTGGTGGTGGCCCTTTTCTCTTTTTAGTTTTTTGGCCGATGCTATGCTTGACCCTTCTTACGCTACGGATATTATCATCCCAATCAACTAGCGCAATATTTAATACCTCTTGAAACGTCTTTACTGGAACAAAATTTAATTTCCTACGATATTCCTCAGGTATATCCACAAGGTCTTTCATATTTTTCCATGGAATGATTATCGTTTTAATATTCATTCTCATTGCTGCCAATGCTTTTTCTTTTAATCCACCGATTGGCAAAACTTTACCTGTTAGAGTAATCTCTCCAGTCATTGCTACTTCATGATCTATCGGACACTCTGTTAACAGCGAAACGAGTGCTGTCGCTAAAGTTATTCCCGCACTTGGCCCATCTTTTGGGATGGCACCAGAAGGTATATGAATATGAAGTTCGTGGTTTTCAAAAACATCTTCCACAATTCCAAACTCATCTGCCTTGCTTCTAATTAATCCGATAGCAGCTTGAGCAGACTCTTTCATCACATCGCCTAGTTGTCCTGTAAGCGTTACTCCCTTACCTTTCATCATTGTCGATTCAATGTAGAGGACTTCTCCACCGGCCGCTGTCCAAGCAAGGCCAGTCGCAACTCCAATCTCATCAGTATCTTTTTCGTCTTCTCTAGTATAAATCGGTGGCCCTAAAAATTTTTCAACAAGATCAGGTGATATGCTGGTAATACCGACCTCACCCTGTGCAATTTTCATTGCAACCTTTCTACAAAGCGCCCCAATCTTTCTTTCTAATGACCGAAGGCCAGCTTCTGCGGTAAAGTTATCAATGACAGTCTTGACGCCTTCATCCTGAAACTCTACATGTTCAGGTGTTATGCCGTTTTCATGCATCTGTTTTGGTATCAAATATTTTTTTGATATAGCAAGCTTCTCTTCATGCGAATAACCAGAAAGATTTAAAAGTTCCATTCTATCTCTAAGCGCACTTGGAATATTCTCAACCAAGTTTGCCGTTGCAATAAACATTACGTTTGATAAATCGAATGGGAGATTTATGTAGTGGTCCCTAAAACTATTATTCTGCTCAGGATCTAAGACCTCGAGTAGCGCCGAAGCAGGGTCACCCTTAATATCGCTACTTAGCTTATCTACCTCATCCAATAAGAATACAGGGTTGTTAGTTTTTACCTGTTTTAGTGCTTGAATAATTCTCCCTGGAAGTGCTCCAACATAAGTTCTTCGATGTCCTCTGATTTCAGCTTCGTCTTTAACTCCACCAAGACTTATTCTAACAAACTCCCTTCCGGTCGCTCTTGCTATTGATTTTCCAAGCGACGTTTTTCCAACTCCTGGAGGACCTGCAAAACAGATGATCGGGCCTTTCATGTCAGTACCCTTTAACTGTCTTACTGCCAAATGTTCAAGAATTCGCTCTTTAACTTTTTGCAAATCAAAATGATCCTCATCTAAAATTTTTCTAGCATTAGGAATATCAAGTGTCTCTTGTGTAGAAATAGACCATGGCAAATCAATTAACCATTCAAGATAGTTTCTTAGTATCCCTGACTCACTTGAGTCTGGATGAATTCTTTCTAATCGTAACAACTGTTTCAGCGCCTCTTTTTCCGCTTCATCAGACATCTTCGCAGCAATAATTTTCTGCTTTAACTCTGCGAATTCATCATCTGCGGCCTGCGAAGGAGAGCTGGCATCAGACAACTCATTTTGGATTGCCTTAATCTGTTCTTTAAGAAAATACTCCTTCTGATTCTTGGAAATTTCACCCTGTGAGCTATTTTTAATTTTCGACTGCATAGCAAGAATTTCTAGCTCGCGAGTCAAAATCTCATTTATTTTATGCAATCTTTCAATCGGGTCTAAAATTTCTAAAATGATCTGTGCTTCTGTAGCATGCAAATTTAAATTTGATGCAATCAAATCTGCAAGGCGACCCGGATCATGAATATCCTCAAGCACCATCAAAATGTCAGGCGAGAGAACTTTACCAAGAGATATTACTCTCTCAAGTTGCTCACAAATAGTCCTCATCAAAGCACTAACTGCGATATCATCAATCTTAACCTGAACGTCTTCAACCTTTTCTGTCTTAGTAAGAAAAAATGGCCCTGTCTGTTCAAACGCTAAGATTCTAGCTTTAGATAACCCTTGAACAAGAATTTTAATTCTTCCATCTGGAAGCTTTCTCATTCTCATTATCATCGCAACAGTTCCAAGCTCATATATCTCTGTTGGATCTGGCATTTCTGCTGTGATATCTTTCTGGCTAGCTAGCAGGATGAGCCTATCAGATCTATTCAGTGCATATTCAACGGCCTTTATTGAAGAATCACGTCCTACAAATAAAGGGAGAATCATGAATGGATATACTACAAGATCTCTTACTGGTAGTAACGGTAAAGATCCGTTAAATTCAATTTTATCACCATCATAGTTGTTTACCATGAGTTCCTCCAAAAACCTAGGTGGGCGCTGGTGCCCTCAGAAACGATTCGGGTAAAAGTTTGCAACTCTTTAAATTTTTTTACATTTCATTAAAAATTATTTTTCTCGTAGGACCACTTGTGACGCGAAAATCCCCAAGTGGCCAGTGTTTACTGCGATATTGAAAAATGGAGACGAATGGTTGGTTGAATGTTACATTATTAAACATTAAATTATTTTAATTTGTTTAACCGAGGTATTTTGTATGGTTAAGAGTGTTGGAGTCGCCATTTTAGCTGCTGGAGAAGGAAAAAGAATGGGACTAGAAGTTCCAAAACCACTTGCCCCAGCAATGGGAAGAACGCTTTTAGACTTCGTCCTGGACGGAATTCAAAGTTTTTCAAATGAACTTAAACTTAAAAATAAAATTGTTGCTATAGTTGGACACAAGAAAGAAATGATAGAGGCTTACCTACAAGACTTTCCAGCGATTATGTTTGCCCATCAACAAAAACAACTCGGAACAGCTGATGCCCTCAAGAGTTATTTTAATTCTGATGAATCACTTAAACAAACAGAATACACTCTCGTCATCTGTGCAGATACTCCATTAATAAGAAAGGAACATCTTCTAACCTTAATTAACCAGATGAAAAAAAATGCTGCAGATGCCGTGGTTGCTAGCTTTACAGAAAATAGCAATCATAGTTACGGTAGGATTGTCAGAGGGCCAAAAGGGTTAAAAATTATTGAGGCCAAAGATGCCACAAGTGAAATAAAAAAAATTAACGAGGTCAATTCAGGGTTATACATATTTAAAACCGAATACATTTTAAAATATCTATTCAATATAAACAGTAACAACGCTGCAAATGAGTTTTACCTAACAGATGTTTTTGATTTTGAACGAAACGTAGAAGCTGTTCACTTTGAAGATGGATATAAATTCATGGGAGTGAATGATTTATCACAACTAGAAATTGTCGAATCATATTTACGAAAAGAAAAATGTGATCAGTTAAAATCTCACGGAGTAAGGTTCATTGACTCAACCTCTGTATATATCGATTGGAACTGCAACATCGGAACAGGCAGTGTAATCTATCCTAATGTTCACATAAGAAACAATTGCACAATTGGCAGTAATGTAACAATTGATGTAGGAAACATCATTGAAAAATCATGCATTAAAGATGGTGTGTCAATCAAACCATACTGTCACATAGATGATGCTATCATTCACAAGCAAGCATCCATTGGGCCATACGCAAGGCTGCGCCCCAAAGCTGATATTGGTGAGAAGTCAAAAATTGGAAATTTCGTTGAAATTAAAAAAGCAAAACTTCATAATGATGTGAAAATATCTCACTTGAGCTATATAGGTGATGCCGAAATTGGTGAAAACAGCAATATTGGATGTGGCTTCATTACATGTAATTATGATGGAGCAAACAAACATTTTACAAAAATAGGAAAAAACTGTTTCATCGGATCAGATTCTCAAGCAATCGCGCCAATAGAGATTGGAGACAGATGTTTCGTAGCAAGCGGCACAACAATAACAAAATCGATGCCTGATGACTCATTTGCCATTGCCAGATCAAAACAGACAACTAAAAATGGGCTCGCTTCACGTTTTTTAAAATAACCGTGTATTTTTTGTTAAGAAAATCCCACGTACTGCCGAAAGATTAGACAGCGTAAGTTAAATCTGCGTAAAAACGGAGTACAACATGATCAACTGGAAAGACATTAGTGAATTACATGCAATCAGTAAAATTGAAGAAATTTTACACAGGTGGTTTGGTGTAGAAGTGCTTTACGCTGATGAACACGGAAAGATCCGCAGCAAGCAACTAGATAGCGAATACGACAGTGAAAATCACTTTATGAATGTTCAGATCCACCTTCAGCATGGTAAAGATTATCTCGAGGGTGACCTTGAAAAGGTAAATGAGATTTTTGAGAAAACAAAAGATAGTGTCATTAAACTTGACACCTACTTTCCACACGTAAAAGGAATCGCTGCTAAAATTGAAATTGGCGGAGAGTTTCAAGGTTCTGTTTGGGCATATCCATTTATTCCTGAAGCTCTAACAGCTAAAGAGATTAAAGAGATTGAAGATAAACTAATCGAGCATGGAGCGAATCAAGAAGATGCAACAGGAGCAATAAAACATATCAAACACCTTTCCGCTAAGGATAAGGAATACCTAACAGGTCTTGTTGATTTAGTAGCTGACGAGATAGCAAGCTTCACTACGGAAATCAGCAAGCGCGATGAAAGAATTCACGATCTAAATTCAGAGCTTGGAAATAAATATCGTTACCATTCAATGATTGGAAAATCTAAAAAAATGCAGGCCATCTACAACTTGCTAGATAAAATTTCAGCATCTGAATCAAGCGTTTTTATCCAAGGTGATAACGGAACTGGTAAGGAACTTGTAGCTAAAGCGATCCATTACTATTCACCAAGAAAAAACAGTGGTTTTTTAGCAGTAAATTGTTCTGCGTTTAACGATAACCTTCTTGACTCTGAACTTTTTGGCCACGTAAAAGGTGCTTTTACTGGTGCGATAAAAGATAAGAAGGGTGTTTTTGAACAGGCGCACGGCGGAACTATTTTCCTTGATGAAATTGGAGATACAAGTTTAGCAATGCAGGTAAAACTCTTAAGAGTTTTACAGGAGGGAACATTCCTACCTGTTGGCTCATCAACACCAAAAAAAGTTGACGTAAGAGTCATCACTGCTACAAACAGAAATATTAAAGAGATGATGTCAAAAAGTGAATTTCGAGAAGATCTTTACTATAGAATTAACGTAATCAATGTTCAAATTCCTTCACTTCGAGATAGAGGAGAAGATATTCCTTTATTGATTGATTATTTTCTACAAAGAAGATGTGCGGAATCTGGAACGCCAACAAAAATGATCTCTAAAAAATGCCTGGAGAAATTATTAGATTATCCATGGCCTGGTAACGTTAGAGAGCTAGAAAATGAGATCGAGCGACTAGTTGTTCTTGCTGGTGATGATAAAAACATTGGCCCAGAGCTACTTAGTGGTAGAATTTTAGATTTTGGTGGAGTCGCTGACCGAAGGAAAACGGGCGAACCAGGAAGTAACGTAAAAACTACTGGCAATCTAAAAGATGCCCTAGAAGAGCTAGAAGCTTATATGATAAAAGAAGGACTCAAGCGGTGCAACTTTAACAAGTCAAAACTTTCAAGAGAACTTGGTATCAGTCGAGCAAGTTTAATTATGAAAGTTGAAAAATATGAACTAGAAAAAAGAAATAAGGCCGTTGGCGAATAGCATTAGTTGTGGGCCAGTTTTGAATTAGCCAGAACTGTCAAAAAACCACCAAACTGATAAATCATTTCATCAATTGAACTTTGCTGATTTGGACTTGGTTCTATACAACGAACGACTACTCCAAGATCTTTTAAAACCACATTGACGGAATATGGTTCCAATACCGTTTTATTTATATTGTATGCGGTATAAATTCTATTAATTCCTGATTCATCCTCTGGATGGATCACCGTATTTTGTTTCGCAGATAAAAGGCAGTACGATCGTCCCTTGTCGATGGCATCAAGCTCAACTATTTTTCCATCTTGATAAAAAATAGAAAAGTTTTCAAAAAAACCGAGTTTTCCGTTAAACCTAAACACCGTATGCTCATCAAGATCAACAACCTTGTGTTCTGTATTTAATTCAACTAAATTTTGAAATTTAAAATTGAACCTAACAACACCTTCAGTAACATCAAGCATTTCACCTAAAGTCATCTCACTATTTTTTATTCCATTAATGCATCTAAATTCACTAATAAGTTTATCCGCCAAAATATCAAACATAGTATAAAAAGGGTTAGAAAAACTAAACTTACTGGTTCGGCCAATGATACTTCTTACGATAACACTAGCTCCTTCATCTATCTCTTTGGTATCTCTCTTTGGATTAAACTGACAATATGGACGACTAAGATCTAATTGATGCTGGAGAATAATTTTTTTATTCTGAATATAGTTGGGAACTGGAATATAAATAGGAATCTTCTTTTCAAAAATAATCGCTGTTCCCACGTCTAAGTTAGCAAGTGCTAAATCACGTTCGAATGAAAACGCAGGCGAAACTAGTTGTAAGCCTAGCAATATTAACAGCAAATATTTCATTATTATTAATTTCAATTTCAATTTCAATTTCATCACTACACCAACCTGTAAAACTTCAATAAAAAAGGGCAGTCTGTTAAACTGCCCCTCTCGTACTTAAAATTTTATTTTTAAAATTAAAAGCTGTAAAATTAATTTTTCAAACTAAAGTCTTTCAACTTATCTGCCATAGTAGTAGTTCTAGCTTCTTCTTTCTGGTAGCTTTTTATGTTTGCCTGATCAGCTGCATGGTCCACTGCTTTCATAGAAAGAGCAATCTTTTTTGACTCTTTATCAACCGAGATTACCATTGCTCGAACTTTATCATCTTTCTTGATAATATCTGTTGGCTTTTCAACTCGCTCATCTGAAAGTTCAGAAATATGAATTAGACCTTCAATACCTGTTTCTAATTCAACGAACCCACCGAAGTCAGTTACTCTAACAACAGCAGCATCGATAATTGTTCCAACAGGAAGCCTCTCTTCAATTCTCTTCCATGGGTCTTCTTCTAATTGCTTAAGCCCCAAACAGAATTTCTGATTCTCTTTGTCTACAGTTAGAACAACACCTTCAATCTCTTTGCCTTCTGAGAACTCTTCTGCAAGGTTGATATTTTTCTTAGTCCAAGAAATATCAGACACGTGAATTAGAGCATCTACTTCTTCACCTAGATCAACGAAAATTCCAAAATCAACAATCGATTTAATTTTCCCTTTTACTTTTTTACCTAGGTCAAATCTTTTAACGATGTCATCCCAAGGGTTTGGTTGAAGTTGCTTAACACCAAGAGAGATTCTTTTATTTTCAACGTCAACTTCCAGAACAAGGGCCTCAACGTTTTCGCCAACTGTAAACATTTTAGCTGGGTTTTTAATTTTTCCTGTCCAGCTCATTTCTGAAACGTGAACAAGACCTTCTATGCCGTCTGCTAACTCAAGAAAAATTCCATAATCTTTTACAGATACTATCTCGCCTTTAACTTTATCACCTGGGTTATATCTATTCTTTGCTTCTTCCCAAGGATTTGGCTGGACCTGTTTTAGGCCAAGAGATACCCTCTCTTTTCCTGAGTCAAATTTAAGAATCTTAACTTCGATCTCCTCTCCCATAGTAAGAACATTACTTGGGTGCTTCACTCTACCCCAGCTCATATCTGTGATATGAAGTAGGCCATCGATTCCACCAAGGTCGATAAATGCACCATAATCAGTAATATTTTTAACGATACCTTTAACGATCATTCCTTCTTGAATCTGTAGAAGTACTTCACTTCTTAGTTTACCACGCTCTTCTTGTAGAATAGCTCTTCTTGAAAGAACGATATTTCCTCTCTTCTTATTAAACTTAATAACCTTGAACTCCATTCTCTGGCCAAGATACTTATCAAGGTTTCTAGTTGGACGTAGATCAATCTGTGATCCTGGTAAGAACGCCTTCACACCAATATCAACAGATAGACCACCCTTAACTTTAGCGATAACAGTCCCTTCAAGAGGAGTTCCGCTTTCACAAGCTTCAGAGATCTTATCCCACGCTTTTAAAATTTCCGCTTTATCTTTTGAAAGTACCAAGTTACCAAAATTTGACTCTAACTTATCAAGGAAAACTTCAATCTTGTCGCCAACCTTAATTTTTAAACTACCATCAAATCCCAAGAACTCTTTCGTTGAAACGAGGCCTTCTTGCTTGTAACCAATATCTACCGTTACATAATCTTCAGAGATTGCAATAATCTCTCCCTTAAAAATCTCACCCTCGTTAAACTGCTTAGTCGATTCAGATTTTAATAAATCCGAAAACTCAGACTTCTGCTCTTCCGCAACATCTTCTCCATAAACGACGTCGTACGCCTCCATCCACTTTTCTTTAAAGTCATTTGAACTCATAATTTTCACCTCAGAACATTTCGATAGCTCTCCTACTGGAGAGGAACTTATTGTATAAATGGCAGTACGCATGAAGTCAACTACTTAATTATTCGAATTATTTGAAAAAATGATATTCTGTTAAGTAAAAC
>DYOQ01000015.1:0-21829 GCA_020720455.1 Bdellovibrio sp. | reverse complement strand
TCAACTACTTAATTATTCGAATTATTTGAAAAAATGATATTCTGTTAAGTAAAACAGTTAAGTAAAACAGTTTCTCCAAACTTTAGCGCTAAATTTCAGGCAATAAAAAAACCATGCAAAATGATAAATCTTGTTGGGGCCTGCTTCCGATCAGCATATTCAATTGAACAAGAGAGCAGCGTAGACAGTGGAGTTACTATAGTCGTGATAACCAGAAAGATCTGTCATACTACTGTAACTCCCTCCGGCCTTAAGCCAAAACTTACTCTTAAGCTGATATCTTAAATCAATCCCTACTCCACGAGTCTCTGTAAAATTAAAATAGCTAAAATTCATTCCATCTAAATCAATTTGGAATGTTTTTTTACCAATGAAACCACTCAATTCAAAATTCCATCTTTTGTAATGTAGAGCTCCTGTAACATTAAGAGAGGCGTAGTTACTCGACCGAGTAATTCCTCCATCTTCCATCCACTCTGATACTCTCACGACTGGGAGCTCAAAGAGTATAGACTTACTGCTTTTTTTTCCATGGCCCTTTGAATAGAGTTTAACAAAAGGTGTCAGCTGAACAGTATTAACTACCTTTGGTTTATATTTCTCATACATTGTGTGATACAAATTGGCGCCAAACTCATTATCGTCTTTTTTAAAAGATTTCCAACCAGTAAACAGTGCAAACGCCTTGTCCATATAGGTTCCATCACTCGAAACATAATGGCCACCAAAAGTAAGAGCATCTGTCGAACGATAAATCGAATACGATCCTGCTATATTGTACCGAAATTTTTTCGAGTCTGTTCTATTGTATTCAAGTGTCGTATATTTAAAATTTGCTTCCAAAAGCTGTCTATCTTTTAAGACAAACGTATCAAAACCTAGATACCGATCACTGCTCACAAGTCCCTCGCTATCCTTAAGCGATGTTATACCAGCGTAAGGGACAATGTGAGCAGAGCAAACATTAACTAAAAAAAACATTAAAAGAGCAGCCGATTTAATTCTAATAAAAAACTCCGCTAAGAGATCAAACTGTAACTTTCCCCATCTGGTGAAAGTTTAAATATTTATAAATCTCATCTTTCTTAGCAAGCTTTGGCCTAGTAATTTCAAAATATTCAGCAGGTGTCGGCATCTTACCAAGAAGTGCAACAACAGCTGCTAACTCGCTAGAGCCAAGGTAGACTCTTGCATCTTTGCCCAATCTATTATTGAAATTTCTTGTTGATGTTGAAAAAACGTTAACACCATCAGCGACTCTTGCTTGATTACCCATACAGAGCGAACAACCTGGAATTTCGATCCGAGCACCAGCAGCTGCAAACTTTGCATAGACGCCTTCGGATCTTAACTGATCTGCATCCATCTTTGTTGGTGGACAGATCCACAATTGACTTTTGGCCCAACCAGCACCATCTAAAATTTTTGAAGCTGCTCTAAACTGGCCAATGTTTGTCATACATGAACCGATAAAAACATCGTGAATCTTATCACCTGCTACTTCAGAGAGTAGCTTAACGTCATCTGGATCGTTTGGACAAGCAACGACAGGTTCATTCATCTCTTTCAAATCAATCTCAATAACCGCTGCATACTGAGCATTTGAATCGGCCTTCATTAGCTTGCCATTTTTTAACCAATCTTTTACAGAATCAATTCTTCTCCTAAGTGTTTTAGCATCACTATACCCCCCCTCGATCATTGCTTCCATAAGAGCAATGTTTGAGTTCAGATACTCTTCAATTGGCGCTCTATCTAACTGAATAGTACAAGCAGCGGCACTTCTTTCTGCTGAAGCATCGGTTAGCTCAAACGCTTGCTCAACTTTAAGAGACGAGAGACCTTCAATTTCAAGAATTCTCCCAGCAAAAATATTTTTCTTACCCTTCTTTTCAACTGTTAAAAGCCCCTCTTTGAGTGCTTTATAAGGAATCATATTAACAACATCTCGCAAAGTAAGACCTGGTTTCAATTCACCTTTAAAGCGTACCAGAACTGATTCTGGCATATCAAGCGGCATAACTCCAAGTGCTGCTGCAAATGCTACTAGGCCAGAACCAGCAGGAAAAGAGATACCTATTGGAAATCTTGTATGAGAATCTCCACCAGTTCCAACTGTATCCGGAATCAAAAGTCTGTTTAACCAAGAGTGAATAACTCCATCACCAGGCCTTAAAGAGACCCCCTCTCTTTCAGAGATATATTTTGGTAATGTTCGATGTGTATCAATGTCACTTGGTTTTGGATAAGCAGCTGTATGACAAAAAGACTGCATCACTAAATCTGCATTAAATTTTAAACATGCAAGCTCTGTTAACTCATTGGCAGTCATTGGCCCAGTGGTATCTTGAGATCCAACAGTAGTCATTTTCGGTAAACACGCAGTCCCAGGAAGTACTCCTGGAAGTGAACAGGCCGCCCCAACCATTTTCTGAGCAAGAGTGTATCCTTGATTCTTTTGCGCTTTTGGATTTTCTGGATTGACAAAAATACCGCTCTCTTCAATAGGAGACATCTTTAAAAATGTTCTTGCAAGCTGAGTTAACTGCTTACCAATAATCAAAGGAACACGTCCACCAGCTCTATACTCATCAAAAATAGTGTTTGGAAGAATTTTAAATGTAGAGAGCAGTTTTCCTGATTCGTTGTGAACTTCACCCTTCTTTGGATAAACTACAATTTTATCACCTGTACTAATTTTGGTTACATCTAGTTGAATTGGTAAGGCGCCAGAATCTTCTGCTGTATTGAAAAAAATTGGAGCTATAATACCACCTAGAATTATCCCTCCTCGCTTCTTATTTGGCGTAAAAGGAATCTCCTCTCCTATGTGCCATAGCAAGGAGTTGCATGCAGACTTTCTAGACGATCCAGTCCCTACAACATCTCCAACAAACGCAACAGGGAAATTTACACTACTCTTTAATTTAGCAATCTCTTTGGGCCCATCTGGAAACAGACTTCCGCCCATACATGTAGAATGTAATGGTATGTCTGCTCTAGTAAAAGCGAATGAAGCCGGAGAAAAATCATCAGTATTGATCTCTCCAGCAACCTTATACACAACTGCTTTCATACTCTCTGGAATTTCTGGAAGAGTTGTAAACCACTCACCCTTTGCCCATGATTCAACAATCTCTTTTGCAGTTTTATTCCCTGTGCTCGCAAGCTTTGAAACATCTTCAAAAACGTTAACAGAAAGAACCATGCTCTTAAATGATTTAGCAATTGCAAAAGATAGCTCGCTATCACCTTTTTGCAAAAGACTTAAGAGAGCATCAAGGTTAAAACCACCAATCATTGTGCCAAGTAACTCAACAGCTTTTACTGGCGATATCCATTTGCATATCGTTTTTTTAATCGCAACATCATAAAGAAAATCAGCTTTAATTTTTGCTGCAGGATCGACTCCTGGATTGACTCTATTTTGTAAGAGATCGAGAAGCTCCGAACCTTTTTGGTCTGAATTATTTTTAAAAAGTTCAACAACCTGAACTGCCTGCTCTTTCGTTAGTGGTAACGGTGGAATCCCCTCTTTTTTTCTCTCTTCAACGTGTTTATAATAATTGGTAAAGAAATCGCTCATAATAACTCCCTGCGCTAATGGTATGTGATGTCATGTTTAACCGATTGATTTTGAAGTATACAGAAAATTCAAGTAATATGAAAACTAAAAAATACATTCTAACTATTCTTAGTGAGTAGTTTAAGATTTTACGTGGAGCAAAGATGAGTGAAAATAGCGCAGAACAAACGACCTCACCAGCGCAGCAACAGCAAGAAATTAAAAAAAGTACCTTAACTACATCTGTGTTTATAGCGTTAATCATCGGGCTAGGATCAGGGATTTTTTTAAATATATTAATATCTCAAAACATCGTCTCAACAGAAATCGCGATCTTTCTTAGAAAATTTATTATAGGAGATACTTTTGGTGGAACCCAATCCGACATAGGATTTCTAAGTGTCGTAGGTGAACTTTTTATTAATAGTATAAAAATGATGATCGTTCCACTTGTCTTCGTTTCACTTGTCTGTGGAATATCTAGCGTCGGAGACATAAAAAAACTTGGAAGAATTGGAACTAAAATAATACTGTACTATTTAGTGACGACAGCTATGGCAGTGGCCCTAGCACTCCTCGTTGCAAACCTATTAAACCCTGGACAAGGCATCCATTTAAATGTTGAAGCTGCCAAATTTGCTTCACAATCTGCTCCTGACTTGGCCCAAGTCATAATCAATCTAATACCGACAAATCCATTTGACTCAATGACAAAAGGTTCAATGCTTCAAATAATTTTCTTTTCACTATTAACTGGACTTGCGATTGCCACTCTAGGTGAAAAAGTAGAAGGGATTATTCGATTCTTTAACAGGCTTAACGATATCATTATGCAGATGATATCTATTATCATGCTAGCAGCTCCATACGGAATTTTCTGTTTAGTTACAAAAGTTTTTGCGGGACAAGGTATTGAGATGATCAAACCTCTAGCAATGTATATGCTCACTATAGTCGTCGCACTACTACTCCATCTTGGCATCGTCTATTCCGGAATGCTTTCACTTATCGGTAGATTGAGTATCGTTACTTTTTTCAAAAAATTCTACTCAGCAATGATGATTGCGTTTTCAACGGCAAGTAGTAATGCCACAGTACCAGAAACCTTCAAATGCGTGACGGAAAAACTTGGAGTATCGAGGTCTGTTGCATCTTTTTCTATTCCTCTTGGCGCAACTATAAACATGGATGGAACGGCCATCATGCAAGGAGTTGCTGTAATTTTTATTTCACAAGTTTACGGAATTAATCTTACGATGACAGATTTCTTGATGGTTATTTTAACAGCAACATTGGCTTCAATTGGAACAGCCGGGGTTCCTGGTGTCGGATTAATTACGCTCTCAATGGTACTTATACAAGTTGGACTTCCAGCAAACGGAATAGCACTCATTATAGGTATCGACAGAATACTAGATATGTCACGTACAGTAGTCAACATCTGTGGTGATGCTGTTATTTCACTAATCGTAGCGAAAAGTGAAAATGAGTTAGATCAAGCAGTTTATGATAATCCTAATGCTGGAGCAGAGATCACAAAGTAAAGCAGGCCACATGATTATAACATCATCATCCTTTAAACAAATTTTTCTAAGTGCAGCTCCACTAGTTGATCTAAGGTCACCTTGCGAATTTGCAGCTGGTACAATTCCAGGTTCTGTTAATTTACCTCTTTTAAGTGATCAAGAAAGGCATGACGTAGGTCTTTGCTATAAGAAAAATGGCGAGGTAGCAGCAGTCGAGCTTGGAAAAAAAATAGTTTCTGGAAATATCAAGTTGCAAAAAATGGAAGGGTGGACTTCATTTGTTAAACATAATCCAGACGCAATTTTTTATTGTTTCAGAGGAGGGCTAAGGTCACAAACAGTACAACAATGGCTAGTAGACGCTGGCGTCTATATTCCTATTGTAGAAGGTGGTTATAAAGCTCTTCGAAATTTTCTCTTAAAAACAATTGATGAGATCGCTCCTCAAAAAAAATATATCGTACTATCCGGCAATACTGGCTCTCTTAAAACCGAAATTCTCAGCAGTTTATCAAACAAGTATCCAGTGATAAATTTAGAAGAGCATGCAAATCATAAAGGGAGTGCCTTTGGGCAAAACCTAACACCCCAACCTACACAAATTGATTTTGAAAATAGAATTGCAATTGATCTTTTAAGGCTTGAAAATGAAACACGACCAATAGCGCTTGAAGATGAAAGCAAAAGTATTGGCGCTGTCTCCATTCCAAACTCTTTATTTGATCAAAAAAAAATCTCTCCTGTTTTTCTGCTAGATATTTCTCTTACTGAAAGAATTGAGAATACCAAAAAAATTTATGTTGAAAACTTATGGAAAGAAGGGTTTGAAGAAAATCAAAATTATGAATCTTTTAAAAAAATTTTCGCTCAACCTCTTGAACGAATCAAAAAAAAGCTTGGCGGAGAAAACCTGCAACGCTGTCTCGATCTGTTAGACAAAGCTATTAACCATCAATTATCAACTCAAGATTTCAGTCAGCACACTGCATGGATAGCAATTTTACTAGAACATTATTACGATCCATTATATGAAAAAGGAATGCGAAACAAAAACGTAGTTGGCAAAGGTGATGTTAATAAATTTTTATCTCTTCTATTTAATCAATAGAAAGTTGTTCTAACTTTTCAACAATTTGATTTACAATATTTTTATCTATATCACTAGCTGACCTTACAAATCTTTCAATGTGTTCAGTGTAGTCCAAACTAAATTCACCATTCACACTATACCTACCACCATCTTCCATTCTCACCTCATGGCCAAGGAGTTTTATATAGAACGAAAGCAGCGCCCCCTTTTCTTCAATAAAGTACAGTTCATTACCACTCTTACAGCGATACCAATGGGCCATACCTTTTATCGGCCGATTAAGTATCTCATCCTTAATTCGCACCAGCCTCATTGCCATTATTTCTCCCTTAAAAAAATCTGCAACGTATGAATGAAATACATTATCCTTACTCTTAACCAAACAACCAATGGCGTTGTCTCTGACATTTCTAATTTCAAGCTCAATCTTTAGCTCGACAGAATTAATGCTTAATAAAGCATGAACACAATCTCCAATACTTAATTTTTGCAACTTATGACTTGGTAAAAACGAAAGACCACCTGAAGAAATATTAACTATTTCTAAATAGGTCTCAGAAGATATTTCTTTTAACAATAAGGAACCTGAATATTTAACCTGAACTCTCTCTGATAGCTCCCCTCGCTTCTCCATAGCTATTTTTTCTTTTTGATAGTTTTCTTAGCTGTTTTGGGAGCAACTTTCTTCGTTACTTTTTTCGCAGTAGTTGTTGCAACTTTAGAAACTTTTTTTTCAACTTTTTTCACAGCTTTTTTCACAGCTTTTTTAGCAATAGTTTTCTCTACTTTCTTTTCAACTTTCTTTTCAACTTTCTTAGAAACCTTTTTCTCTGCTATTTTTTCCGCTTTTTTCTCTACTAGTTTTGCATCTATAGACTTATCTTTTTCTACTCTTGCTTTTAGCTTTTCAACATTAATGATTGGAGTATTATCATCTGGTTGTTCCACTTTTGAATGTGGATTAACACCATCCTTCCAAACAGCACCCATGTCTTTGCCACTATTATTTTGAAGATTTTGATACTCATGAATCAACATCTGATAATAATCATAAGAATCTTCCACACTAAGGTTATTAAAACTATCCTCTAACCTCTTCCAGACGCTCTGATTAATATGACGAATCAACATCATCAAATAAAAACATTTTCCTTTAAAATTTCCACTTTTATTGCCAAACTCAAAAGTAGGCATGGCCGAACTCCTAACACATAATTAATAAATATTAACTAATTGTACCACGTTTTTAAATCAGCTACATAGTGGTATATTTTTTCTCACCCACCAACTATTTCAGTCAACCTTTTCTATAACTATGGCCGTCCTAGTTGGAAGATAAAGATTTAAGTGGCCATCAGTTGTAAAATACTCCTGGTTTCTTGCTAATCTAGATTGGCCTGCATACTCCGGCATATCCGAGTCCATCAAGTGAGTATACTTTCCAGAAACGGCCGGTACTCTATACCCGTCATAAGAACGTTCTGAATGAAAATTAAAAATAAAAAGTAATTTACCTCTAGCAAATGCCAAAACCCTATCATCATCATGGCAAATATGTAGATTAATCTCTCTAACAGATACTACTTCAAACTTATAACAAAGATTTACTAAGTCACAATCAAACTTTGCCAAATATCGATAGAGAAGATCGTCTCTATCTCTTAAGCTCCATTGCCTTCTTGCATAATGATGTGAATAACCATTCCCCTCTCTTGGAAAATCTATCCATTCTGGGTGGCCAAACTCATTACCCATAAAATTAAGAAACCCGCCTCTCGATGCAACCATTGTCACCATTTTAATAAGTTTATGTATTGCTATTCCTCTATCGACGGCAAGATTTCGATTAAATACCGACATATTTGTGTACATGTCCTTATCGATTAAATGAAAAATTGTTGTCTTATCTCCTACTAATGCTTGATCATGTGACTCAACATAGGAGATGACTTTTTCTTCCTCTCTGCAATTAGTTACCTCGTGCCAAATCCAACCAACTCTCCACTGGTCTTCCATATGTTTTGACAACATCCTAACCCAAAAATCTGGTACTCCCATCGCAAGACGGTAATCAAAACCAACACCACCTTGTTCAACAGGAGATGCCATTCCAGGCATTCCACTCATATCTTCAGCAATAGTGATAATTTGTGGACTAATCTCTTTTAACATTTCATTTGCAAGCGATAAATATGTGAGAGCATCTTCGTCTACGTCAAAACCAAAATAGTCATCATAGGAAGTAAACGCTTTTCCTAATCCGTGATGATGATAAATCATACTTGTCACACCATCAAAACGAAAACCATCAAATTTAAACTCACTTACCCAATACTTACAGTTTGATAATAAAAAATGAAGCACCTCATCTTTTCCATAATCAAAACATCTCGTATCCCATGCAGAGTGCTCACCTTTTCCTCCTGCATGGAAAAACTGATGGTCGGTTCCATCAAAATATGCCAACCCTTCAACTTGATTTTTCACTGCATGAGAGTGAACAATATCCATGATAACAACTAAACCTTTTGAGTGTGCATGATCGATTAACTCTTTTAATTCATCCGGTGTTCCAAACCGAGACGATGGAGCAAAAAAATTGGAAACCTGATATCCGAATGACCCATAAAAAGGGTGTTCTGCTATCGCCATAATTTGCAAAACATTATATCCAGCTTCTGCAACTCTTGGAATAACATTTTGGGAAAACTCTTTATACGTCGCTATTTTTCCATGTTCCTGAGATATCCCAATATGTGTTTCATAAATAAAAGGTGCCTGCTTAAGCTTTGGAGAATCGTGTTTAAAACTAAATTTCACTGCCGGCCTCCAAACCTTGCAGTTAAAAAAACCATTCGAGATATCTTGAACGACATATCTAGCATGTGTAGGAATTCGATCTCCGCTTCCACCATTCCAATGAATTTTCAGTCGATACAAGGTTCCATGTTTTAGAAGTGGAGCTGGTAATGTAATCTCCCAATTGCCTCCGCCATTTATTCTTTTAAGTTTAAACTGTTCTTGCTCTTTCCAATCAGAAAATTCACCAATCAAAAATATTGCAGTAGCATTTGGTGCCCACTCTCTAAACACCCAACTTCCGTTTTTGTTTTTATGTAGGCCATAATATAAATATGAGTTAGAAAAATCTACTAAAGAACCTTCACCACAAATCCTTTTCTTTGCCTCCACTCTTTTATCGTACCGCCTCTTTATATCTGATATAAACGAAGTAAGGTATGGATCGAGCGAGTAAAGTTTTATCATTTTATTTGTGTCCCTATTCGAAATGGCCGAAATTTAAACGGATGATCTTCTAAAAAAGGAATAATCATTGAAAACCAAACTAGAAGTGCTTTGCCTCTGATATTTTCTTCTGGAACAAATTTCCAAAATCTTGAATCTGCTGAAAAATCTCTATTATCTCCCATCACAAAATAATTTTTAGGAGGGACAACTATTTTTTCTGTAGTCGCTCGAGGCCCTCCTCCAAACGATAACATTTGAATCGTGTGTTCGTGATTTCCTATTTTTGATTTATAAAAACTAAATGCGTAATCCTTAAATTTTTCGTCCATATCTTCCATTATTTTAGTGCCATCAATTTTTTCACTTTGAGTCACTACACCATTGACGTAGACAATATTATTAACAACTTCAATCTCATCACCAGGAAGGCCAACAACTCTTTTTATATAGTTTATACTAGGATCTTCCGGATACTTAAAAACAATTACATCACCTCTTTCAGGAGATTTTTTCCCAAACATATAGATCGGATTCAAATCAAATTTGAATAGTTGGTTATTCCAACTCATATCTGAAAACGGTACTTTGAACCCATAGGAAAACTTATTAACCAAAATAAAATCTCCGATCATCAAGCTCGGAATCATCGAACCTGATGGAATTCTAAACGGCTCAAAAAACACTGACCTAAATGTAAACACCGTCACTACAATTAATATGATTGATACTGTCTCTTTTACAACTTTTACCTCTTTTACAAGTTTTATAACTTTTACAACTTTTTGCTTGCGTGTCATCTCTGTCAACGTCAACTCCTTTTTAGATATTTGCCTTGCGTAATACATAAGAATAGAATAACTCTTTCAACATTAAAATAGATATCCACTTTAATCAATAAAAATAAAGTTTCAGTAAACCCAAAAGAGATGTAAAATGGAAAAACAAAACACATGGTAGCGCAAAGTAGGAGTAAAAAATGGATTTTTCCCCAATTAGAATTTCCACCATCAAGCCACTCAAAGATATCAATTTTGATTTATATATTTTTTATAAAGAACAGTTCCTTAAATATATCGACACAGGTAAATCACTAGATGGCGACCACTTAAAAAAACTGCGCAAACAAAAGATTGCTCGTTTTTTTGTTACATCAATAGATGAAGAACATTATCAGCAATACCTAGATGATATACTGGCCGAATCTATTTCAAGCTCAGATGTATCTGTTGCTGAAAAAGTTAATCTTACAGAAGGAGCAGCTACAACTGCTGTTGAAAGAATGCAAAAAGACCCAAATAGTAAATCTGCCTATAATATGACAGAAAAAACTGCCAGCAGCCTACGACAAGTTGTCACCCAAAACCCTGATGCACTAAAAGAGATCTTTGGTAAAAAAGCAGAAGAAGATGATATGCTGATTAAACACTGTCTAAACGTTTGTGCCCTAAGCGCCAAGCTTGCAGAAAAGTGTGGACTAGAAGAGAAAGATCAAGACTATTTGGCAGTTGCGGGACTTCTTCATGATATTGGAGTCACAAAACTACCTGCAGAAAAAAGACTATTATTTAAAGTAGACCCATCACAAATGCCAAATGAAGATTTAATACTTTACCGATCGCACACCCAGCTCTCGTTTGATCTTCTACAGGATAAGGAGTATGTCAACAAAAAAATTGCTTCACTCATACTACATCACGAAGAAAAAGTTTCTGGAAAAGGGCCTCTTAAAAAAACTAAACTAACCAAGCTTGAAGAGATAATCTCTCTAGTAGATTGCTATGACAAACGAATGATCTACAAAGACATCAACCCTCAGGGAGCTCTTAAAGAGCTCCAGATTGATGAACTTGGAAACTATGACCTAGGACTCATTAATACATTTAAAGATGTATTAAAGTCAGAAGGATTACTCTCGTTATAATCATCCTCTGAAAGCTTTACTTGAATTACCCCTGAGTTTAACTGCTTACCAAGTGTATGTGATTTTTTTTGGTAAACGATTGTGTCTTCAACCCTTTCCTGATCTTCCTTACATGAGATACACTGAGTAGCTGTGGGCCTTGCCTTTAGTCTTCCAAGTTCAATATCTCCTCCGCAATCAGAACACACACCAAAAGTTCTATTCTCAATCCGAACTAAAGCATCCATTACTTTTTTTATAAAGAAGCGCTCTCTTCCTATTAATTTAAGATTCATGACACTATCTCTATCACTATTTAGGATATCAATAACATCACCAGAGCTTGTCTTTGATTCGATAGCAATAAGTTGCTCTTTATTTATTGAATAATTTCTTAAAATATCGAAAAATACTGATCTAAAATTTCCCAATTCTTCTTTAGTCACATAAACCTCCTTGTCGATGTGATCATGTAAAACAAAGTATGCCAGTTCTATGCCAAAAAACTTGAAATGATAATTCGAATAGTTATGAAAAAACAAGCATCCACATTGACACTACTGGAGACAAAATGTCTATCACACGTAAGTGTCCTTTTGCTGACATTCTATTGTGTCTCCTAATAATACTGATTTTTATTAACTAAAAAATTTCTAATATAATCAGTCGTACCTTCAGCTATACTTGAAAAATTAATACCGCTCACTACTTTATAGAACTTACTCATATCTGCTTGAGTATAATATTGATACTGCCTATCTAATCCTTCTGGCATATCTATGTATTCAATATTTTCCTTTAAATTAAGAGCGAGAAAAACTGCTTTTGCTAAATCATTAAAAGTTGCAGCTTTTCCTGTTCCTAAATTTAAAATGGATGATTTTGCTTTATCGCTCTCTTGGTATAGCTTGATCATCGCCTTGACTACATCAACGACGTAGATAAAATCTCTCTTTTGATCTCCATGTGCAAACCCATCCCGACAAGACTTGAACAATTTAATCTTTCCGCTATCTTTTATCTGATTAAAAGCATGATAAACAACAGAAGCTTGTCCGCCCTTGTGATACTCATTTGGCCCATAAACATTAAAAAATTTTAGTCCAAACCAAAGCTCTGGACGATTCGTTTCTCTAAGAACCCACTCATCAAACAACTGTTTAGAATAACCGTATGGATTAAGAGGTAAAAGTTTTTGGATAGTATCAACATCATCAACATAACCAAGCTTGCCATCTCCATATGTGGCAGCAGAGCTTGCATATATAAATGGAATATTTTGCTCAGCGGCTACCTTAAACAGTTTTTTTGAAAATTCAAAGTTGTTATCCATAAAGTAGTCGGCATTTTTTTCCGTCGTAGTAGAGCAAGCTCCAATATGAAAAATTGCTTTAACGTTGCGAAACAAACTTAAATTATCAAATATTTTATCTACATGTGTGAACTCAACAAATTTAGAGTTTCTTAAATTCAACCACTTATTTCCACATCTTAAACGGTCAACTATCCAAAGATCTTGCTCACCAATTTTATTGAGTTCTCGAGCTAAAACACTACCTATAAACCCGGCCCCACCTGTTACAAGAATCATTGACACTCCTTAAACCAAAACATTACATTTCCGATAAGATATACATGAACAGCAGTTACAATTTTATGAAATTTATTTCAATTATACCAGTAGTTATACTATTTTCACTACCGCCATTGGCACATGCAAGCACAGTTTTAAAATGTTTAGGTAGAGAAGAGTTACAAATTCACATGAAAAGCGAGTTGTGGCATCTTTACAACCTCAATCAAGACTTAGTAAATATCATATCTACTGGTGATAACTTAGGTTTATCTGATCAAGAAATCCTTGAAATATGTGAATCAAAACAACCATCTATTTTGCTTCTTAAGCATCTACTCTTGGAAAGTATTAAAAACAACCGCGATGACACAAATTCAAAAAATTCTTCTCTTAATCAATATTTTCTTACAGTGGTAAGGAATAATATTAATGAAATTTTTTTCAAATATATTGCATTAATCCAAGCGAAAGCTCCTACCCCAACTTGCCTATACGACAACATTCCAATTCTTAAATCTATCTATGGAAGATACAGATATTTACAAAAAAACATAGGGCCAGAGCAGATGCTAAAAGAAGATGAGATAGAAAAAATATTTAATCAGTTGATTCACGTTGATAATTACTTTCGCTCTTGCAAAAAGGTAAAGTAGGCATTTCACTCTTCATAATATCATCGACAGTAAGATCCATTTTAAAGTTTGCCAACATTCCTTCAATAACCGCTTTAGAAATATTGTGATTATTTCGCTTCACCAATTCATCAACATCGAATGACCACGGCGTACCTGCGTATTCGATCGATACATCATAACCGTGTAACAACCCGGCCTCGACAATTTACTCATCTACTCATCTGACAATGTTAATATTTCGTATCCACTTTTTGTTACGAGAATTGTATGTTCAAACTGTGCTGACAACTTGCCATCTGACGTTCTAACTGTCCAACCATCCTTATCAAGTCTGGTTCGATAAGTTCCAATATTTATCATCGGTTCAATAGTAAAAGTCATCCCTTCTCTCATTTTAGTGCCCGTATCTCTCTCTCCATAATGTAGCACTTGTGGATCTTCATGAAACTCACGTCCAATTCCATGTCCGCAATAATCCCTAACTACTGAATAACGATATTTCGTTGCAATCTCGACAATAGCTGCACCAATACTACCAATTCTAGCTCCAGCACGAACTTCTGCAATTCCGGCCATCATACACTCATGTGTGCGTTCCACTAAATCTTTAACATCAGTGCTTACTTCCCCAACAAAAAAAGTGGCGTTAGTGTCTCCATGAAATCCTTCGAGATAAGTAGTTACATCAAGATTGACAATATCCCCATTTTTTAAAATATCTTTTTTAGAAGGTATCCCATGACAAATTACCTCATTGATCGAAGTACAGATTGATTTGGGAAAGCCATGATAATTAAGTGGAGATGGAATAGCACCATGATCAATTATATAATCGTGTGCAATATTGTTTAACTCTTCTGTTGAAACACCAGGCTTAACAAAAGCGCCTATGTACTTAAGCGTACTGGCCGCAAGTTTAGCGCTCTTACGCATCAGCGCAATCTCTCTTTCAGATTTAATATTAATCATTTTTGCAGTCTCCCAATATTTTTCTCTATAGTCAAGCGATTCGGGGAACGATATGTTGATGTATAAACAAACTATTTTGAAAAGGCATAATGACAATTAATGAGTCTAAAACATTCCCCGACCTCTCTGAAGCTGACAGTGATGGATTGCTAGCTTTTGGTGGTACTCTTGAACCATCTCTTGTATTACATGCATATGAGAGAGGAATTTTTCCATGGCCATTTGATGAGCACTCACCACTCCCATGGTTCTCACCGGATCCAAGAGCTATATTTGACCTTGCTTCAATTCATATTCCAAAAAAATTGAAAAAAACCTTACAGCGAAATAAGTTTGAGGTTAAATTTAACACATGTTTTCCAGCAGTAATTGCTAACTGTGCTTCAATTCCTCGCAAGGATCGGCCAAGTACATGGATTACAAAAAAAATGATCGACTGTTTTACAACCCTCTTTAATTTAGGAAATGCTTATTCCGTAGAAGCGTTTATACAAGGTAATTTAGTCGGCGGGGTATACGGAATCAAAATTAATAATTTTTATTCTGCTGAATCCATGTTTCACAAAGAGAGTGATGCTTCAAAAGTTTGCCTTGTTCATCTCTTTAATAAATTAAGAAGCGAAAACATAGGTTGGATCGACATTCAAATGGTAACAAACATATCTAAATCACTTGGGGCCATTGAAATACCTAGGAATGAGTTTATTGTTAGACTTAAACAATCTCTGGCTTAATCAGGCTTAATCATCGTAATTACTTTCAAATGGCAACAGCTCTCACAATAACTACAATGAACACATCTATCCTTCTCTATACTTATCGAAAAACTGTTAACTCTTTGGTTAATAATCTTTAAGCAGGCCGTTGGGCAAACCTCAACACACGCCATACAGCCATCGCACAAGACTAAACCAGTTGTAACGAGTGTAGGTAATGTTTTTTCAATGATCAAGTCTTGAGTAATCGTTTCATCATAATCTAAATCTATATATGTTTTTGCGACGCTAACAAGAACATTACGACATGAACTCATCATTGTTTCTAAAAAAAATTTACCTCGATATAACTGTTTTTCTAAAATCAAACTAACACTCCTCTATCTATCCATCTCGCTAACACTCATGCTAAGAGATGCAAGAAATACTGGAACATCTTCTATATCTAACCCAATCAAACCTTCCTCAAAAGTATTTGCAAGCCTAAATGATGGTGAAACACATTTTACAATTTTAGGACATCTCTCTTTCCCAACTATAATAAAAAAACCTAACTCACCATTAACTGATTCAATACTACTGTAATGGAAAACATCTTTAGTTGGTAAATCTGCTGCGTTAACTTTTAAAGTAGTCCCATCAGTAACATTACCAACAGGTACATTGTCTATTAGTTGGGCCAAAATTTTACAAGAGGCCCTTACCTCCTCTACTCTCACCAAGAACAGGTCATAACACGTCCCCATATTACCAAGCGGTATATCAAACTCAAGGTCTCTATAGTAATAGCATGGGGCACGTTTTCTCAAATCAAAATTAACCCCAGATGCTCGAAGCATCGGACCTGTCACACCTATTTCAAGTAACTGTTTACGATTTATCGTCCCAATAGATAATCGATCTATCCATACACTATTTTCGATTACATTTTTATCTAAAACAAGCAGTGCTTTTTCAATATCTAACAAGCTATCACAGCAACTTGCTAACCAGAATTTTGGTAGATCATAAGCTAATCCACCAATTCTGAGCATTGACATGTTAAATTTTCTACCTGATATCTTTTGGAATAACATTAGCAGTTTATTTCTTAAATTATAAAACTCTAAAAACAGATACCCATTTCCAGAAGCTTTTGCAACATTTGCGATTGCTTGAAGATGTCCAGAAATTCTAGTCAACTCCATAAAAATCATTCGTAAAACTTTACTTCTATCTGAAATCTCAATACCTAAAATAGATTCAATGGCCTTAAACCAAGCCACCTCACACATAATTGATGAATCACAATTTAATCTTTCGATATATGGTGCGATTAACTCAAGTGGTTTTGTCTCAAATAACTGTTCTAACCCTTTTCGAAAAAAACCTGTCTCCACATTTACCCGTTTAATTGTACCACCATAGTTTTCCAGTGATAACTTCGGCCCAGCTCCTAATGAAGAGTAGTAAGGGCCACACATATATGTAGATAGCGATGTAGATTCTAGTCGATTCTGATAGTCCGTATTTCTATTTTTTGACCAATCAAATTTAATTCCATATATTTCAAAAATCTCTCGTTCTTTCCAGTAGGCCCCAACCCACAAATCTTTTAACGATGGGCAAGGCAGTGAACTATTTCTAATTTCAACTACAACTCTTAACATACTATTTGAACTAAGATTTCTTAGATGGTACACGAGTGCTTTAGTTGGCGACTGAATAAATGCAATATCGATAAGAAAACTAAATGCATATGAGTTCTTTAAATGCTCAACAACATCTCTGACAAAATCAATTTCAATATTAATGACATCAACACCATCAGATCCTGCAACAATAACGGGAATACTGTTTTTATCTAAATACTCCGCAAGTGATACATTACATACTCTGTTCATTCACACCACCATATCTATGGCCAAGCATAATATCTTTCAATCTTTCAAGTCCACTCACAATTTCACTTTCAGTTGGCGGGCAACCCGGAATAGTAACATCAACATTAAGATATTTTGAAATATCACATACCCCATCTGTTTCTTCGCTAACTATCCCCTTTGCGAAAGTGCAAGACCCAATTGTGATGATCCATTTTGGACTATCCATATTGTCATACCATTCCGTTATTAGATCCATATTGCTTTTATTAACTACACCACTAATAACAAGTAAATTTGCCTGTTTTGGAGAATAAACTGGCTCAATCCCAGTCAAATTATTTAGACCTGCTTTTACTGCAGATAAAATAAACGCTGTTCCACAGCAACCGCTAACAAAAAAAACTGGCCAGAGATCGCACATTGCTCGTTTTTCTTTAGTTGTTTCCATTCGTAATTGTTTCCCATCTTACATCTTCGGGTATGACCATATCTGATACAGGCCCTTCATCATTTTTGTTAACACATTTTATTTTTTTTCCAGTGTAATTGACCCAGCTATATATCTTTCTATGTGATCCACCTATACCTTCGTCATAAGCAACATATCTAAAATGATCACTTCCTTGTTTCATCTTAATTGCCAAGTCTTCAACCGCCTTGGGGAACGCTTGCTCCATAGCAACATCAGAACAGTTATCCATCAGTAGATATTTATCGTAACGATTTTTACCATCATTCATTTCAAAATTAGGAACCCAGTGTCCAGTATTTCCATTGCATTTGAACACGCTATTATACTTTTGATCTTGAATAAAATATGCATGGAAGTATGCAAAGAACCAGTTTCTATCTGGCGAATAGTTAATATTTGCAGGTCTAACAAATCTCGAACAAGTATAGTAAGTTTCTCCATATTTTTTAGAAAACATTTTCATAAAACGAATCAGTGAAACTTTATTTGCCTCATACCATCTTTCTTCTTCTAACTTAGTAATTCTATTTTTTTCTTCAGCTTCTACTTTTTTCTTCTCTTCCTCTCTCAACTTTCTTTTTTTTTCCTCTTTTTCTTGGAAGCTTTCGTACTGAAAAACTCTTCTTTTTATAAATTCCTGCATTTGTAAACTAACATCTTTTTGTTTTTTAGCTTCAGCGCTTAACATCTCACTTCCATCACTTTCAAATAAAATTTCCCCATAAGCAGAATCATCTCCGCCACTTCCCTTGACACTCCATCCTCCCCTCTTTTTTTTGCGATTTTTCCCAAAATAATCTTTTAATTTACCTACAGAGCTCCAAACATAATCATAAAGCGCATGACAAGATGTTCTTATTGCAAACAGCTCTTTCGCAGTAAAAAGATGGCCCTTACTTACCGCAAATCCAATTGCTTTACTTGCATCAATACTCCCCACAATCCGATAAGAAGGGGCACCGATCTCACCAATTAGCGATCTTCCTTTTGCATTTTCTAAAAAAGATTTGGCATAGGCCCAATCAACACTTCGTTTTAACTCTCCAAGAGTGGTGATGTGATTAAATCTCTCATCTTTTAAATCAACTGCCACCAATATTAATCTTGGTATCCACGGGCCCTTTTGAGGACATGGAAAGTTATGGCAATACTGTTCAACAATACCACCAACAACTCTAACCTTCTCCATGACAATTTCTTCATTACGTTTTTGCTGATAATAATCATCACGTCCAAAAATAATCACTCGTTGTGGATTCCAACTTTGATCCATTAACCTAGGAACAACTGCCTCAGTATAATTTGGATAAGTTAAATACTGATTAGCACTCTCCCAAACATCCCGTTGCTTACAATAAGCAAACTCTCTATATTTTTGTCCAGAGACAAGGTCTAGTCCAAAAAATGATTTCGAATTATAAGGAGACAATATAAGAGTAGTAATCTCTCCACTAGCTTCGTTGTATTCAGGTTCCTGGTCAAAAAATGGGTGGTATACCACTTGGCCATCACGCCTTGTAAATGCAAAACGCTCATCAACATCTAACCAAAACGCAGACTTAGAATACTCTCCAGACGACTCAGCATCATCAGCGTTATCAGTTGGGCCCTCAATTGGATGTTCGTCATTAATAGAACAACCAAGCAAAGCAACAAGCGAGATAACGTTTAATACAAAAGCTATTTTCATTTGACATATTCCATAAAAATAGTCCAACATAACAAAACACTAATTAGCGCCCGGGTGGTGGAATCGGTAGACACAAGGGATTTAAAATCCCTCGGTTGATAAAACGACTGTACGAGTTCAAGTCTCGTCTCGGGCACCACATTCCTCTCTATTTTCCTCTTAATTATCAAACATTTATCGCATCATTTCAAGCTCGGTGGTTGAACAATCTATCGAAATTGATTATTTCATCAAAAAACTAATGAGTAACTTACAGAACGTCCGCCAGATTCATTTCTTTTTAGTATACCTTTATCTTCTAAATCGACCAGATCTCTTTTAGCAGAAGCAGGGCTCACTCTTGTGATCGCTACATATTTTTTATTAGTTATCCCACCAATAAACCCACTAGGTTCACATTCAAGCATTTTATGTAGTACTTTTTTTTGTCTTTGATTTAGATCAATCAATGAATGTTTTTTCCAGAAATTTCCAACTAAGATGGCCTGATCAATTATTGCTTCAGAATTTTCAATTGCTTTTATAAATGTTTTTAAAAACCAAACTATCCAATTAGTGATATCCAATCCGCTTTTTTGTGAGGTCTCTAAAATTTTGTAGTAACCTTTTCTGTCAAAACTTATTTGAGAAGAGATGCTATAACACCGTTTACTCATTTGTTCATCTTGGGCCAACGAAAGATCTGTGACTGCCCTAGCGATACGCCCATTTCCATCGTCAAATGGGTGTATAGTAACAAACCAAAAATGAGCAATGGCCGCTCTAATAAGGCCATCCATTTTATTTTTTTTATTGAACCAACTTAGAAAATTGTCCATCTCCCTTTGAACAACTTTTGATGGAGGGGCAACGTAATGTACTTTTTCTTTTCCTATTTTTCCAGAAACTACTTGCATTGGTTCTTTCGTCTTACGCCACTTTCCTACAGTTATTTTTTGAATATTTGAATAACCAACCGGAAATAATCCAGCCTGCCACCCTTTAAGCCGCCTAGCTGATAACGGTCTATCAAAATTAACAGTAGCATCCAACAACATTTCAACTAGTCCTTCAATATTTCGTTGCTCACGAGAAAGACCAGCTATTGATAGGCCTAAACGTCTTGCAACAGACGATCTAATAGAACTAGTGTCGAGCTTCTCTCCCTCAATAGCAGAAGTCTCTTTCACATCTGAAATAAGAATTTCTGCTTGTGTCTCAAGAACTATTGCTTCGGCATGAGCTAGAACTTTCCCCTGTGCCTTCCGAGCTTGGCCTAAATATTCGATGATTTTCAAATCATTCCATATAAATTTAGGCCACCCCCTCTGTTGCCAAATATACAAATTACTACTCAAATCATGACTCCTTGATGACCCGATTATAGGTTTAATTAGGTCACACCATGACCCGATTATCAAGACTAATTGGGTCAATATCATTCTCTCTATAACGAGCAGCACATTGACATTTACATGTCTAAATTTCTAGTATTAGCTCAACATGCAATCGGAGAAAACATTTACATGAATAAAACACTATACTTCATCTTATTGTTTCTATTTTATAGCTGCTCTACTTACACAACAATTAGCTATCAGGTACCACCCAATAATCAGATAAAAAAAGGAAGTACTGTGATAATTGATATTCAAAGTATTGATGAACACCGCCAGCAAATACAAGACAGTGTTGAGTCTAATTTAAGTACCAGCAATTATGTAAAGGTAATCAAAAAAGACAAAACCAATGAAGGGAAAAGTGACTATATCTTAAAACTCTCAAATTATGTTGAAGATGTAAGCATCACTGATTCTATTGATGAAAACAATAATAGGAATGCTTCGGCCTTAGCAACTGGATCTCTTAATGTTTTATTGAAAGACAGCAACTCTAATATTATTGTGGAGAAAGTAGTTAATGTTACATCCACTGCCACCGCTACATTGCAAATGCCAAAACCGTATTCTAAATCTAGTCTAAGACCTATTGTTAATGCGATTTTAGATATTGATCCTAATCAGCGAGCAATCGACGGACAAAACAAAGAATTAGAAGCAAATATCCGTAGCGACTTTATGGAGTCGTTGCCAGGAATAATCTCTAAAGAGTTTATTCCCTCAACAGAATCTATAAAAATAAAACTCGACGACGCGGAAAAGGACCTTAAGGTAGTTATTCATCTTATTAAAAAAGAATATTTTAATGATGCCAAGGAATATCTTGAAGCGTTACTCAAAGAGAAACCCAATAGAGCAGACATAAACTACAACCTAGGTGTGATCAATGAAGTTTTGCAAAAGAAAGATTCTGCAATTAATTATTATCAAGCCGCAGCTGATTTAAACAAAGAAAATATTTTGTACGCTGAAGGTCTTGCAAGCGCAAAACTTAGACTAGAGTACCATAAAAAAATTCGGAAATTTTCCGAATAAGACTTTAAGTTGGGTAAAACATTTTTGACATACTGTGAAAACAAGATGTCCGATGTTGATATATAGACTACCGTCGACACCATTCATCAGCAAAGAACTGGATCTGAACCATAGGAGTGAAGATCACTAAAATATCCAGCTTTATTTATTAGTGTTTGATAA
>DYOQ01000064.1:11898-14379 GCA_020720455.1 Bdellovibrio sp. | reverse complement strand
ATCTTGATAATTTATGTCAGGAAGTGTTCAACCATTGTTGTGGGCCAGTTCTTACCTTTTTACACAGTGGCTTGATTGCCCTCACTGCGCAGTGCACAATATAGATACATTTACTTTTTCTTATATTGGAGAAATATATGATATCTAAAAATGGACTACTACTTTCACTACTAGTAATGACCTACGCAAATGCAAATGCAAATACAAATGCAAATGAAACTTTGCCAACAACACATACTGATAATTTTAAAGACCAGCTTATAATTGAAAACATATCAAATACAGATTATATACCTGAAGCGACAGAGCAGACCTTTAACTCACTTAGTGAGCTAGTAGAAAAACATCTGGTGCTAAGATCTAAATCGATCAGATTTTTTGAAGAACTAAGCAATCACACTGGGCCAATAACTCCTACTCTATTAAAGAGACTACATGGTGGAATTTCAAATTATAGCGAAATTAGAGATGAAGCGTGGGAGTTTATCGGAGAGAGGCAGTGGTATGTTGATAAACAGACTAAAATTAGCATAGAGACAGACGCTCCAACTGCAACTATTCACGATGTCAGAAACCATCACGATCAAATGTCAACACTTCGTCTTAACCCTACCGATAAAGAGGGAAAAAATAACGTTGTAACTATTAAATCGGCGCTCGCTCTTGCGCTACTACTATATGATAATTTTCTAGTTGCCATCGCCCCTTTTCAAGATTCGAATTTAAGACCACTAATTAACGATGACAATCCTGAGCATAAATTTTTACTTGAAAAAATTGTTAAGAGTGCTCACAACATTAAAAATATTGTTCAACTAAACAGAGCAATCACTACATATAATCAGATTATTGATGCTCAAAAAAGACATCAGGTAAAGACAGGAAAACTTGAAAAATATTTAGATGGATTAATTGCTGGTTCATATATGTTTAGTCGAGGAGGATTTTCATTTACAGAATTAATGCGTAGTAGATTGCAAGTAAGAGTTACCAAAGCTTCCGATGTTTTGCTCTTAACTAAAAATGGATTGATGAACGATATTTCTAAAGTGTTTGGTAACACCGTTGGAATGGCACAATCAAGACATGGAAAGCTAATTGCAAAAGATGATGGTTCTGAAAAATTTAAAATTCCAAAAACAGATCCCGAAATTCAAGTCGTAGTAGACGATATGATTAGTAATTTGCGGCCACTAGATGTGTTGTTTGAAAAAACACCTTTTAGGCTTACAGATAAATTTATTCCTGGCCACTGGGGACACGTTGCTATCTGGGCCGGAACAAAAGAGCAACTAATCGAATTAGGTGTATGGGATATGTTAGATGAGTGGGAAGCGATTACAAGGACTAGACTCTACTCTCCATATACGGGCCCTAGTTTTAAATCGATGATTGAATCAAATCATTTAATCATTGAAGCTCTTCGTCCAGGAGTTGAGATTAATACTCCAAGACACTTTTTAGATATTGATGATCTTGGCGTCACAAGACCTATCGACTTAAGCGAAGAAGAGAGAATAACTTTTCTAAAAGAAGCGTTTATTCAAATCGGCAAAGAGTATGATTTTAATTTTGATGTTGAAACAGATAAGAAAATTGTCTGCTCGGAAATTGCCTATAGAACATTTCTTGATGATAAATATAGGTGGCCAACAACTAATACGATGAATAGAGATACAATTAGCCCAGATGAGGTAGCAACACTTGCACTTCCAGATAGTAGGGCCGGGGAACGTCTTTTTGAACCTGTCCTAATTTACCACGACGGAAAGAGATTGCCTGATGATGCCGTTGAACACAACTATCAGATGCTACTTGAACTTAAATATGATGAGGTGAGATTTCAGTGAGATGTTAATAAAAGTCTAAGGTGCTCTTAACAATGTAAGAGCGAAGGTGGTGTTCTTTTCTTCTTTTAAGTAACAAAGTTCACCACCATGAACCTCGGCAATCCTCTTAGAAATTGCGAGTCCAAGTCCAGTACCTTGGCCAACCTCTTTGGTTGTATAGAATGGGTCCATCAGCTTTTTGCAATCCCCTTTTATACCTTTTCCACTATCTACAACTTTAATAACTACTTTACTCTCAGAAGATTCAATTACAAATTTAATCCATTTTTTTTCAGAGGAATCTTGGCACTCATTTTTTAAAGCGTGGAGACTATTGCCAACTAAGTTCATAAGAATTTGCAAAATCTGCTGAGGTAAACAAAGAACCATAAGCTCTTTCTCATACTCAGAAACACTCATCTCAATTCCTTCTACCGCTACCATCTGGCCATAAATAGTAAAGAGATCTCCTAGTATCATTTTGAGTTGAACCTTTTTTAATTTATCAACTGAGGGGCCCTGTTCTGTTAGCTGTTTTACCTGTTTAATAATTGCAGAAATCCTAAGCGCAGCATCATGCATCTTTCCAAGTTTCTCCAGAACCTTTTCACTCTCTAAATCACCCTCTCCTGCATTTCTTTTTAAAACATTT
>DYOQ01000064.1:0-11798 GCA_020720455.1 Bdellovibrio sp. | reverse complement strand
CAGAACCTTTTCACTCTCTAAATCACCCTCTCCTGCATTTCTTTTTAAAACATTTGAGTTTCCAAAAATAATTGCAAGAGGATTGTTTATCTCGTGTGCAAGGCCTCCTGCCATTACTCCAAGAGCTTCAAACTTACCTTTATGCATAATGAGTTGATAGTCTTTTTCAATTCTCTTTAACATATTATTAATTGCACCTTGCAAAATTTTCAGCTCTGAATTTTTTGTTAAGACCTCTTTAACTCTACCAACTGAAATGTCGTTTAAATTTACTAATTGCAAATCTTTAATCAAATTACATAGCGGTCTGGCCAATGTAAAACAGATATAAAACAAAAAACTAATTCCAAATAAAAAAGAGGTCGCAAGAGTTAATATCACGAGAGTAGTTTCATTAAACTGTTTCAAGAGATAGAAATGAGTAAGCAATTCTAACGCAGCAAAAACAAGAAATGACAAAAAAAGTTTTTTTCTTGGGCCCATAATTTTAATTTTACCTTACAGGTAGTGATTATCATAGGCCGTCATTTTTTTCCGCTTCACATGTCAATTTAATTGATAGAAGATATCTAGAAACGCTAATGGCAGAGAAAAACAGTCATGAATATTGATAGTGATAGTGACAAACCTTTTTTTATAAATATAGATCAAACAGTCATTACATATCGACAATTTTCTCAAGATATCTCGTCAATCTACCACCAAATTCCAAGTAATAAAGTAATAGCTCTAATCTTTAAATCAAAATATCTATTTACAGTAGCGCTAGTAGCAACTTGGCTAAAACGCTCCACTGCGCTTCCAATTAGCAAGCATGAAACAGTTGTGCGCATAAATGAAATTAAAAACAATTCTGGGTGTGACACGGTACTAGATGATAACTTTTTTCAAGCATCTAATCATAATGGTGAAAAGACAAGCGACGCTATCACCTACAAAATAGAACCAGAACAAGAGCTATTGATAATTAGTAGCTCTGGCAGTAGCGGAGAACCAAAAGCAATTCTACTCTCAGCAAAGGCACTCTACTATAGCGCACTTGGAACAAATCAGTTTTATCAAATTAATAGTAGTGACAGATGGCCACTTACTCTTCCACTTAATCATATAGGTGGAATAATGATCATAGTTAGAGCAATACTTGCAAATGCAACAATAATTGATTTTGACTCTACAATAGATTTTAAAATTTTCATGAAACGTTTTTCACCTACTACTCTATCACTTGTTCCTACTCAGTTAATAAGAATAATCTCCGATCACGAAAATATTAAACAGATAAAAAAATGCAAGCGAATTCTGCTCGGTGGCGCAAAAACTCCAAGATGGGCGATAGAACGTGCAATCAATCACCAAATTCCCATCTCAATTACCTACGGCAGCAGTGAAATGTGCTCACAAATTAGTGCAACGGTTCCTCTTGAAAATCAGACGAACCTAGACTCTTCCGGTATTATCCTTCCGTATCGATCTGTTTCAATAAGCAGCAATGGCAAAATTATTGTAAGCGGAGATACTCTATTTTCAGGTATCATCCAGAATGGGAAACTAGAAAAAGTAAAAACTCCATTTATTACGAATGATATTGGAAGAATTAAAGACAACGAGCTTTTTATCACAGGAAGGGCCGACGACGTCTCCATCTGCGGAGGAGAAAACATTTCACCACTTGAAATTGAGAATGAGATCGTTGCTATTGCTGGAGTGAATGATGCAAAAGTAATTTTTATTCCTGATAAAGTTTTTGGGGAAATTCCGCTTGCATTTATTGATTGTAATCCACCCTTAAATTTTGCAACCATCCAAGATAAGCTTTTAACCAAACTTCCACTTTATAAGCTCCCCCATTTCTTTGCAAAAATGCCAAGATCTTCTACTTTAAAAATAACCAAACAGCTTCTAATAAAAAGAACCCACGACCTTTTTGGACAAGGGTTCCCATATATAAAATCCGTTGGAGATCCAAACAAAAAAACGATAATCTTAATCCACGGATTCATGGGCAATTTAACCGACTGGCGCGCACAGGTAGATATCCTCAAAAATGAGTTTCACCTTCTGCTAATCGACCTTCCAGGCCACGGGAGAAGTTATAGAGAAATAAACTCAGACTCAAAATCAAACTTAAACTTAAACTTTGAAGAGTATGTTAAAATTCTCCACCAAATAATTCTCGACTGGTGTGGAGAAAACAAAAAACCGATTATCCTTGGATACTCGATGGGAGGAAGAGTTGCCCTTGGAATCTCTACCAGCTATCCCGATTTTTATCACAAAACTATCATTGAATCGGCAGATCCAGGTATTATTGATTCAAAAATGCGTGTCAATCGGGCAGCGCAGGATCAAGCAATGTTCGATAAAATTATAGACCAGTCACAATTTTTGAATTTTCTTGATCAGTGGTACAAAATGTTACTCTTTGGAACGCTTAATCCAGACGAGGTGATTGAGCTTACTAACAGCAAAAAAACATTCGATTATATCAATTGGAAAAAATTCTCTTCTTTACTTAGCGTAGGGAATCAACCATCGCTATGGCATAAACTAGAAAAAATCCAAGGAGAAGCGATTTACATTTCTGGTGAGCAGGATAAAAAATATACCCAAATAGGCAAAGAGCTTCCAAAAAATTTTAAACATATAATCGTAGAAGGTGTTGGACATAACACTCATTTTTTAAGACCATTTAGTATAAATTTATTCACTTAAGTATTGGCCTAATATATATGAAAAAGAGATCTAAAAAAATTATTAAAAAGCAGCCGAAAAATTTTTCTCTCTTACTAAAAGAAATAAAAACTCGAATTCAGCAAGCACAAGCTAGTGCTATTCTTGCTGTAAATTCTGAACTTATTCGTCTTTACTGGGATGTAGGAAGAACAATATTCGAAAAACAAAAGAATGAAGGCTGGGGTTCAAGCATTATACCAAGATTGGCCAAGGAATTGGCCGGAGAGCTTTCAGAATTAAAAGGATTTTCTGAAAGAAATTTGGACAGAATGATCGCCTTTTATAAAGAATATCCTGATGCATCTATAATTTCGCCACCACTGGTGGCGAAATTAGGTTCAGCGAATAAGCAACCGTTTGAGGCCGTTTTCTGGGCCATTCCGTGGACTCATCACATAATGCTTATAGAGAAGATCAAAAATCTAGAAACTCGCTTTTGGTATATGACTCAAATCTTAAAAAATGGCTGGAGTAAAAATATATTACTCACCATGATAAAATCTAAATCTCATGACCGACAAGGTAAAGCTATCACAAATTTTCAAAAATTATTACCACCACCGCAATCAGATCTTGCTCAACAAGAGCTTAAGGATCCATATATTTTTGATTTTCTCACTCTGCGAGACACATTTCATGAACGCGAATTAGAGCTTGGACTTTTAAAACATCTTGAACAATTTTTGCTTGAACTAGGACAAGGGTTCGCTTTCGTTGGCCGTCAGTATTATGTCGAGCTAAATGGAAAAGAATTTTACTTAGATTTACTTTTTTATCATCTAGACCTTCGTTGTTTTATCGCCATCGAGCTTAAAAAGGGGGAGTTTAAACCTGAGTACGCTGGTAAAATGAACTTTTACTTAAGCATGATTGATGAAACATTGAAGAAAAAAACTGACAACCCTTCGATTGGTCTAATTCTCTGTCAAGAAAAAGATCAAATCATTGCGGAATATACCCTTCGTGGCGTAAATCGTCCGATTGGTATTTCAGAATATGAGCTGACTCGTTTGTTACCAAAAAAATTAAAGTCAATGCTTCCGACAGTTGAAGAGATTGAATTAGAGCTTGAAAATTCCATTGTCGTTGAAACAGCACAAAAAATAACAACCAAAAAGAAGATTACGCGAAAGAATAATAAAAAATGAAGTTGGACATAACACTCATTTTTTAAGACCATTTAGTATAAATTTATTCAGGAGTTAATTATGGGCGAAATTAAAGATGATGTTAGTAAGCAGATAGCAACAGCGATGAAAGCAAAAGATAAGATTAGACTAAACGTTCTTAGGTATTTAAAAAAACTTTTTATAGAAAACGACACATCAGGAAACCCAATCCCTGAAATTGATATCGTAATCTCTCATGCTAAAAAAACGAAGGATTCTATCGCTGCCTATCCTGCTAATTCACCACAAAGAGCAGAGATTGAACAAGAGGTTGTGATTCTTAATGAATTTTTACCCAAGGCCCTCAGCGAAGATGATGTCATGCAAATTATTGCTGAAATTAAATGCCAGCTTGCTTCACCTAACATGGGGGCAATCATGAAAGAACTGACCACTAAAATCAAAGGAAAGTTTGACGGTAAGAGAGCATCTGATCTTGTTAAAGAGGCATTGAAATAGTCAACATTTAGCATGTCCTTTTTTGCCTTGGTTAATACTAAGCACCAATAAGTGGTATTATTTTTACTGGTGTTTACGCCATCAAAAGGAGTTCGCATGTTTTTTCTTCGTAAAAATAAAGAGTCCGCAAAAAAAACAAAAACTGCAAAACAGGATACTCTTGAAAGATTAATTAAAGAGTTTGAGGAGTCAAAAACTAGCAAGGACTTCTCTTTTAATATTGCAGTAAAAATGTTTAACCGAATTGAGAGCGCAGCAAAAAGTGAAGATGAGCTGCTTCAGTTCTGTCTCGAGGATGTTATCTTCTCATCCCTTTACGCAACCATTTATGAAGAGTTAATTATAACTTGTCAGGCCAATATGGATGTAGCGGTAAAACTGATAAATAAGTTTCAAGAAGGAAGCGAAGAGAGAGAACAAAAAATTGCCACTCAGACACAACAACATCTTGCCTTTTTAGAAAGAGGCGGAGAGTGCGATGGGTGCTCATGTTGCGATCACCACAGCGATGTAGCAGAACTACTTCAAGCATATCTAAATCAAGATACAACGTTCTTTATTCAACTATATATGGGAATGCAAACTATCCAACTGACCTTTGAACAAATTATTTACGATATTGCGACTAGAGACATCTCTATTTTCAAAGAGATCACGAAAGATGATATTCTAAAATTCAGAGAGTATATCTACGCATATACGGAAGCGCAGCTACGTTAGTTTAAGCTTAAATCACAGCGAATCAAGCTTAGTTTGTAACTGTTGAATCTTCCCTTCGCCACTCTGTTTTAGAGATAACACTTTTTGTTGCGTTGATGTTTTTAAACTGTTTCTAATATTTTCACTCATTGTTTTTGTCTGCTTGACTAACAGATACGTATCTCCAACTAATGCAGTAATCTGCATTCCGTACTCAACCAAATGTTGATACTCAGAAGCCGCATAAGGATAAATTTCACTTAGCTCCCTCTGCTTGGCATCGTTATCTTGAATTACGTTTTGAAGAATGGGAGCAATCTCCATCGCATAATTTAGCTTAAACTTATCGATATCATTTCCAGTTTTGGCACTCTTTAGCGTCTCAAAAAACATCTCCTCTAACCTTCCAAGCAAAAAATAAAATGTTCGGTATTTTTCTAACATCAAGCTTATTGGAGCAGATTTTTTTTCTTTTAACTCAGCATTAAACTGCCCCAATTTTTCAGCAAACCCAGCTCTGTTTTTAGCAAGAAGAAACTCGCCATCAATACTCAACGATTTATTTTCACCATTCCCATCTTGTCCACCTAGAGATAATCCAAATTTAACCAACAAATTTTTCAGTTTAGACTTACTACCTTCGACCTCTCCTTTAATTTGAACATTATAGTACCCTGAGACTATTTTTTTTCCCTCAACAAGAGTGATCTGTTTGAATTTTGCGATACCATTAACCATACTGGCCTTGCCAATAGCAACGACACTCTCATCAGAAAGTGCTTTCCCAGCTACGGTAAACATTCTCATCTCTAAATGGGCCTGTTCAATCCCTTTTATGGCCACCCAAAGATCACTCCCTTTCGTAGACATAGCGACCTCAAAACCTTTCCCCCTGCCGGTTTTCAATGTATCTTCTAAAAGTATCTGGTCAACACGAGCAAGATCTATTGCCATTTCAGGGTCTCTCTCATCTCTTGCCAAAAAGAGAAATATCACCGTTATACTTATCAACATCACAAACAACGCAGCAAAAATCTTTAACTTCTTTACAGGTGGTTTTTCAACAAAAAGAGGAACCACATCATTTACATTAGTGACGGCAACGTCCTCTTTAAAAACTTGACCTCTCGCTTTAGGAACCTCAGATAAAGAAGGAAGATCTGGCAACTTTACCGCTAAGACTTGTTCTGGCACGACAATAACCCGAGTAGCTGAAGATAATTCATGACAACTCTCCAGAGCAATCCACTCACCCATCCCCTCTTTCCAAACAGGAAACTGCGGAGAGATTGTACCAGATTTTAATAGATCAGCTAACTCCTTACGCGAGTAAGGGCCACGGTGAAATTTACTATCAAAGACATACCAGATTTTTTCCATAACTATTTTTTATATTACCAAAATTACTCAAAAAGGCATAGCAATTAACTCCAATAAAATTGACTTTTATCTGTCCCAAACCTATCATTCTTACGCGTCTAATTTTTAGTGGAGAAACAATTTATGAATAGAATCGTAGAGTGCGTTCCAAATATATCAGAAGGAAGAAATCCAGAAATTTACAACGCCATTGCAAAATCGTGTGAGAAAATTTCAGGAATTAAGCTTTTAGATATTGATCCAGGTGTAGCAACAAACCGAACCGTCATCACTTTTGCCGGCCCACCTGAAACTATTGTCGATGCGGCCTTTGAGGTTATCAAAGCTTCAAAAGAGTTAATAGATATGAGAACCCATAAAGGTGAACATCCTCGAATGGGAGCAACAGATGTCTGTCCATTCGTTCCTGTTTCTAATATCACGCTTGAAGAGTGTGCTGAGTTAGCAAAAAAATTGGCAAAAAGAGTTGGCGAAGAGTTAGGAGTTTGGACCTATTTATATGAAGCGGCCGCAAGTAAACCGGAATGGAAAAGTTTACCAAACGTAAGAAAAGGTGAATATGAAAGCTTGGCCCAACGAGAAAACGATCCATCGTGGAAACCAGATTTTGGCCCAGCAAAACTCGAGCCAAAGTTTGGTGCGGTAGTTATTGGGGCAAGAAAATTTCTTGTTGCATATAACATAAACATGAACTCAACAAACAAAAAATTAGCAAGTGATATCGCTTTTAATATTAGAGAGAGCGGTAGAGCAAAAAGAACTTCATATCCAGATGGCGATATCATTCGTAACCCTGATGGAACAACGGTAAACACCCCAGGAATTTTTCAACACTGCAAAGGAGCTGCTTGGATTATTCCCGAGTACAACTGTGCTCAAATAACAATGAACCTTACTGATATTGACGTAACGCCTGTCCACACCGTCTTTGACGAAGTTTGCTCTCAAGCAACAGAGAGAGGCATGAGAGTAACTGGTTCTGAAATTGTTGGTCTTGTTCCGTTACAAGTTATGCTAGAAGCTGGAACTCACTATCTAAAAAAACAAGGATTAAGTACCGCAGTTAGTGAAGAGGAGTTAGTAAGAACAACTATTCGCTCAATGGGCCTAGAAGATGTCTCAAAATTTAATCCGGCCGAAAAAATTGTTGAGTATAGATTTAGAAAAAAAGGCGAACTAGTTCAGATGAATCTTGAGAAATTTGCTAATACGCTAGCTTCCGATGCTCCTGCTCCAGGAGGTGGATCTGTCGCTGCTCTATGTGGCACTCTTGCCTCATCTTTATCTGCAATGGTGAGTAACCTAACTCATGGAAAAAGCGAATACAAAGAGTCATGGAACGAGATGGAACGCCTAGGAGTTGAGGCCCAAAAATTAAAGAGATGGTTTTTAGATGCCATTGATAGAGATACCGATTCATTTAACGCCGTAATGGAAGCAATGAAGTTACCAAAAAACACAGCGGAAGAAAAAAAAGTTCGAGATGCTGAGATTGAAAAAGCAAACATTCACTCTGCAACGGTTCCCCTTGAAGTTGTAGAAAAAACTGCCCAACTAATCACACCGCTAATGAAATCAGCAAAAATTGGTAACAAAAACTGTGCCTCGGATGTTGGTGTCGGAGCACTTTGTATGAGCGCTTGTGCAGAAGGGGCAGCATTAAATGTTAAAATAAATCTTGCAGGGATTAGCGATTCCAAATTTAAAACTGATGCAACTTCAAAGCTAGAACTACATCTGGCCAAAATTGAGAGTGCTAAAAATGAGATCTTAAAAGAGGTTGATAACAGTATCCGGAGTAAAAAATGAGTAATGGCAAACCGCCGATTGAAGTCCTAATTGCTGAGTACATTGATCGATTAAAAAAAATGAAAGGTGGAGCAGCTGGCAAGAACCTAAAACTTCTCCCTACAATAATTATACTTTTTATTGTTTTCCTATTCTCAATGAATCTGTTTTTTGTCTACGTTGGCCCAAATCAGTTTGGAGTTAAAGTCAAGTTAGTTGGAATGAATGCCGGTGTTCAAAAAGAACCGTACCAAACAGGACTAAAGTTTGTCATCCCAACCATCAATAGGATGGAACTGTTCCCAAAAGATATTCAAGTTTTAGAATTAACTCTTACTCCTGGCCAGTATAAAAACCTTCGAAATGTGAAGATTGGAAGGCCGGCCCATATTCAGACCAACGATGGCTTTTATGTCGACGTCGATGTCTCTGTTCTTTACCGAATCACAGATCCATACAAAGTCATTACCAAGCTAGGAAAAAAAGGGATCTACGAGGCAAGTATTCTTCCAAAAGTTGAACCTGCACTTAAGAGCAGCCTAGGAAAATTAACAACAGAAGAGTTCTATAACTCACCTCTTCGAGTTGAAAAAACAAAACAAGCAAAAGAGTTGCTAGAGGTAGAGTTTGCAGATAACGGCCTAGAGGTACTGCACGTACTAGTACGTTACTTTAGATACTCTGATGAGATTCAAAAAAACATTGAAGAGAAAAAACTTAAAGACCAGTTGGTATTTAAAAACCAAGCCGAAGCAAAAGCGGCTACTCAACATGCTATTTTAAAAAAAGTTATTCAAGAGGGTGAAGCTAATATGGCAGTTCTTCGAGAAGAGGGCATTGCTTACGTTACGAAAAAAACATCTGAAATTGAGTTATACTCAAGAAAGAAAAATGCTGAAGGCGATCTTTTAGTGAAACTGGCTGAAGCGAAAAAAACCCAACTCCGAAATGACGCTTTAAAAATTGGAGGCAGTGAAAACTTAGTCGGCCTGGAGATGGCAAAAGTTTTAAGTGGAATAAAAACACTTGTACTATCCAGTGATGGAGATGGTGGCCTAAACCCACTTCAATTAGAAAAAACTCTTAAAACTTTTGATGTGAGATAATCTATGAAAATATTAATACCTTCAATATTTCTTGCACTTTTATCTCTTAGTAGTGGGTGTATCAAAAAAACATCTGAGACTGAGATTGGAATCAAGATTGATAAATTTTCAATCTTTGGGAAAACTGGTGTTCAGGAAGAGGTCTACGCTCCAGGGCAGTATCACATCTACATTCCAATATTCCAAGAGTTGTTAATTTTCGATTCCATGCTACAAACTATTGCCATGACCTATGACTCAAAAACAGGAAGTGCAAAATATCGAGATGATCTACTTTTTAAAAGTGTTGATGGTAACGATATCAGCTTAGACGTAATTATCCAGTATAGGATCGACCCACACAACGTCCATCATCTCGTCCAATATATAGCAAGAGATGACCAAGATCTTAAAGAAGTCATCATCAGATCTCTTGCTAGAAGTATTCCAAGAGATGTTTTTGGAGAACTAAAGACTGAAGAGTTTTACGTCTCAACCTCACGTCAAGAAAAAGCAGATAAAGTAAAAGAGGAGATGAATAAAGTTTTAAAGCCTATGGGCGTAACTATTGAAAGCGTTTTGACTGTTGATTACAGATTCAATGAAGCATACCAAAAAGCGATCGAGGATAAAAAAATTGCAGATCAACAAGCTGAACAAAATAAGTCTGCAACAGCAGCAGCGTTTGAAGAGTACAAAAGAAAACTTGAAGAGGTTCAAGGTGATGTCAATCAGATGATCGCTAAAGTTGATGGTGAGTTTAGAAGAAAAAAAATTGAGGCAGATGCTTTTTATGAAAAGATGAAACAGACGGCCGAAGCAATTGAAGCTGAAGGTATTGCTCAAGCAAAAGGTATTGCCAAACTAAATCAAGCACTCTCTGGAAGTGGAGGCCAAACCATGGTTAAGCTTGAAATTGCCAAATCACTTGCAGGTAAGGAAATTATTCTGCTTCCTTTATCATCAGGTGGGATGAATCTTAAAACAACAAACGTAAATGAACTCTTAAAAACTTACGGATTAATCAATCTGTCAAAACAGGAGAAAGATAATGGCGGGATTTAACAAAGTTTGTAGTAATTATCAAGAGGCCCTCAAGGGATTAACCGATAACATGACAATCATGGTTGGTGGTTTCGGCCTTTGCGGAATTCCTGAGGGTTTAATTAATAAAGTAACAGAGATGGGAGTTAAAGGGTTAACCTGCATCTCAAACAATGCAGGAGTCGATGGAATCGGTCTTGGACAGTTATTAGAAAAGAGACAAATCAAAAAAATGATCGGTTCATATGTTGGAGAGAATGCTCTATTTGAACAACTTTATCTCTCCGGCGAAATGGAGGTTATTTTAACTCCACAAGGAACTCTTGCTGAAAAAATTAGAGCTGGAGGAGCTGGTATTCCTGCATTTTTTACTGCAACCGGATATGGCACTAAGGTAGCAGAGGGAAAAGATTGTAGAAAATTTGGCGATAGATATTACGTTTTAGAAGAATCCCTCACTGCCGATTTTGCTCTAGTAAAAGCGTGGAAGGTCGACACTCTTGGAAACGTCGTATATCGAAAAACTGCTAGAAATTTTAATCCAATGATTGCCACTGCTGGAAAAATTACAGTCGTAGAAGCAGAAGAGATTGTTAAACCAGGAGAGTTAGATCCCGATCATATTCATACCCCTGGCATCTATGTCCAAAGAGTAGTGCAAGGAAATATTGAGAAAAAAATAGAACAACGAACAGTGAAAAAATAGGAGTTAAAAATGGCCTTAACAAGAGAACAGATTGCAAAAAGAATAGCTGCAGAACTTAAAGATGGATATTATGTAAATCTTGGAATTGGTATCCCAACACTTGTAGCAAACTATGTTCCACAAGGGATAGAGGTTATGCTTCAATCTGAAAACGGCCTACTTGGAATGGGTGAATTTCCAACTGAAGACAAAGTCGATCCAGACCTCATCAATGCAGGAAAGCAGACTGTAACAGCTAAAACAGGAGCAGCTTTTTTCTCATCTGCTGATAGTTTTGCAATGATTCGAGGTGGCCATGTAGATTTTACTGTGCTTGGTGCATTTGAAGTCGATCAAGAAGGAAACATCGCCTCATGGATGATTCCTGGAAAACTAATTAAAGGGATGGGTGGCGCAATGGATCTCGTTGCTGGTGCAAAAAATATTATCGTGGCCATGCAACATGCCAACAAGCAGGGTGAATCTAAAATTTTAAAAAAATGTACACTTCCTCTAACTGGAGTTAACTGCATAAAAAAAATTGTTACTGATCTTGCAGTTTTAGAAATCAGAAACAAAAAATTTCATCTATTAGAAAGAGCTCCGGGGATCAGTGTCGAAGAGATCAAAAAACTTACGGATGGAGATTTGGTCATTACTGGTGATGTCCCAGAGATGAAAGTTTAGCGAGTTAGTCCTCCGTTAGTCCTCACTCCCAACATTATAATTACTTAAGAACTCACGTTTAAAATCAAG
>DYOQ01000063.1 GCA_020720455.1 Bdellovibrio sp. | reverse complement strand
AATAATTCTCCATAAATAAGTCCTTAAAATTACGTTGTCGAAATGAGGTATATCTAGCATTCTCCATTGCCAAGCTGTCGTTATCCATGTGGAGAACGTTTGGAAAACTCTATAACAAGGCCTTTTCATATTACTAAAAATAAGGTTGTATCACCTAGAAAATAGGTGTATAATAAGTCATGCTTAAAGAGATTTTTGGAAACAATACTGCTGTCTTTGTTTTACTCCATGTTTATCATCATGGTGAAATTCATGCCTCGGCCATCGCCAATGATTTAGAACTGGCCCTAAGTCCAATCCAAAATCAACTAGATCGCTTTGAAAGGGCAGGGATTCTTGTTTCCAAAAAAGTTGGCCGTACAAGAGTCTATTTTTTTAATATGAAGTCTCCCGTCATAAAACCCTTTATAGAGATTATTAAAATTTACTACGAATCACTCCCTCTTTCTGATCATGAAAAACTTTTTCCAACTCGTCGCCGTCCTAGAGCAAAAGGCAAACCTGTAATAGGTCGCAAGGGAGTATAGTTTGAAAATTGATTTTAATACCTGCACCGAAGAAAAACTTTGGAAATATGTGGCTGTTCACTTAAAGAAAAAGGGAATTGATACAATCTTGGTTGGTGGTGCTGTCGTTGCAATTTACTCAAAAGGCCTTTATCGTTCAGGTGATCTTGATTTTGTTCGGGCCAGTATGTTTACCGAAGGTTTAGAGGAGGCAATGAATGAGATTGGTTTTAAAAAGTTTGATGCCAGAAGATACGCTCATCCTGAATGCAAACATCTTCTAGTTGAATTTCCTGGAGGGCCACCACTTGGAATTGGTGAAGATTATTCAATCAAACCTCAAGAAGTTAAAATTGGAAAAACTATTATCAAAATTTTTTCGCCGACTGATTGTGTGAAAGATCGTCTTGCTTCTTATATCTACTTCAAAAGCATGGAAGGCTTGAATCAGGCAGTGCTTGTTGCTCAGAAACAAGAGGTGAACTTGGCAAGTATCAAAAAATGGTGCAAAGGCGAAAATGCTCTTTGGGCCTTTGAAGACTTTGTGAAAAAACTTAAAAAGGAATAAAGGAAATACGGCATGGATTTAATCAGCTTATTTACTGGTTTGGGAATGGGGTCTCTTTTATCAGTTGCTTCGCAATATTATTTCAATGAACGGTCAAAAAGTAAAACTTTAGCATTTCAAGAAAAGAAAGAGGCCTTTATTGGATTACTAAATGCTTATCACCAAGCTGCCGTAAGGCCTTCAGATGAAAATTCAAAAAACTTTGCTTATTGGCAAATCCGTTGTGAGTTAATCTCAACCGAGCAGACTAGAAAAGCAATTGCAGAAATCGTAAAAACAAATGGCTTATCTGAACAAAGATTAGTGGCCCATGAGAATTTGAAAATATGTTTGCGAGATGAATTAAAGAAATACTTTTGAATAAAAGAATGGCGGAGACGGAGCTATTCGAATGATCAAGAGTAGTTACATCGAATGTATAGTTGAGTGCGCTAGTCGGGAAAAGATATTTATAATGACAGCTTAAATAACCGTCAAATTTTAGGTGATAACTGCCGAAAAATTATAGTGAGGTTATCCCTAATGACAGAAGTAAAAAGCGTCTCATTTTTTTCTATTGGTTTTGAGTTGGTTACGTTAAATGAATTTTTGACCTATGATCTTTATGTCAATTCATCAACTAGCGAGAAGAGAGAACATTTCGTAAAAGTTTTTGCAACGGGTGGGATTTTAGAAAAAGATGATGTTGAAAATTTTAGAAAAAAATATTTTCAATTATATGTTTTAGAATCACAGAGGGATCAATATCTTTTAAGTTTAGTGAAGTCAAAAAATGTTTCAGTAGAAAAGAAAACTGAAGTGATAAAAAATGGAGCGATTAAATACTTAGATACACTTTTTAGCTCTGATAAGTCGTTTACTACCGAAGTTTTAGGTAAAGCAATTGAAGGGTGCCGAGAATCGGTTGAGTACATGGTAGATATTATTCAGGATCATAAAATCACCGATATACAAAATTTAATTGGAAATTTGAGCTTTCACGATTTTTATACATATGATCATTCTGTAAACGTATCGATGTACTCCATTTCTATATACAAGGCTTTGCGTCCAACGGTAACAAAGGGTGAGCTTTCATTGATTGGCCTTGGTGGGTTATTGCATGATCTTGGAAAATTAAAAATTCCAACTGAGCTAATAAATAAATCAGGAAAGTTAGATGAGAGTGAGTATAAAGAGATAATGAAACATCCAGCGCTTGGAAGGGATTTGATTGAGCAAGAGATTATTAAAAAAAGGAATACGCATATTAGTGGTGACGTTGATTTCGAAACGATTGCAAGAATTGCAGGTGAACATCATGAAAGCTATGATGGCACAGGGTATCCAATAGGTTTAAAGGATCGTGAGATCCATGTCCTAGCAAGAATTGTAGCGATAGCAGATTTTTTTGATGCGATTACAACGAAGCGATCTTACCATGAAGCTTTGGATACGGATGCTGCGGTCGAAGTAATGGGCCGTTGCTCTGGTAAAAAACTTGATCCAATGATATTTGATGTGTTTGTGGAAAATACGACAAGACTTGTAAGAAAGAGAAATGTGACCATGGAGCTTGCTGGTGATTTTGACCCAAGCCAGCCTCACGATGTATTGCCGCTAGAAAGAGTTAAGGCAACAAAAATGAATCTTGATCTATTTAAGAAAGATGACAAAGGTTTTGGTGAAGTTAAGAAAACTAGTGAGAAAAAAAATGCTGCTTAAACCTGGATCACTAGCTCTAGCTCTAGCTCTTACTTTATAACGCTTAACTCTTTTCCAATTTTTGTGAACGCTTTGATTGCTTTATCCAGATGACTTTTTTCATGTGCTGCTGAAACTTGAACCCTGATCCTTGCTTCTCCTTTTGGGACTACTGGATGACAAAAACCGATAACATAGATTCCTTCTTCAAGTAGTTTGTCTGCAAATTTTAGAGCTAGTGGTTCATCATAAAGCATGATTGGAACGATTGGATGAACACCTTTTTTTATATTAAACCCGTTTTTGGTCATCTCATCTCTAAAATATTTTGTATTGTTCTCAAGTTTGTCTCTAAGCTCGGTGGTTTCAGATAACATATTTAAAACGGCCAAGCTAGTAGCTGCAACGACAGGGGCAAGTGTGTTTGAGAATAGATATGGCCGGCTTCTTTGCCTTAGCATTTCGATGATCTCTTTACGTCCAGAGACGCATCCACCAGAAGCGCCACCAAGCGCTTTCCCATACGTTGTAGTTATAATGTCAACTCTTCCTAATACATCGTTATACTCAGATGTTCCTCTCCCAGTTTTTCCAACAAACCCAGATGCGTGACTATCATCAACCATAACTAGAGCGTTATATTTGTCTGCTAGATCACAAATTGATTTTAGATCTGCGATCTCACCATCCATTGAAAAGACTCCATCTGTTGCGATCATTTTGTATTTAAAGTTTTTAGCTTCAATCAATTTCGCCTCAAGATCGCTCATGTCATTATGTTTATAAATGAGTCTGGTGGCCTTCGTCAGACGAATACCATCAATAATTGAGGCGTGATTTAAGCTAGCGGTGATGATGACTGAATCTTGTCCAAGAAGTGGTTCAAATACTCCACCATTAGCATCAAAACAGGCAGCATATAAAATGGTATCTTCAGTTCCAAGAAATTTAGAAGTTCTTGCTTCTAGTTCCTTATGAACATCTTGAGTGCCGCAGATGAAACGTACAGAGCTCATGCCGTAACCATATTTATCAAGAGCTTTGTGAGCGGCCTCAATAACTTTTGGATGGCCCGAAAGCCCAAGATAGTTATTTGCACAAAAGTTAATGACCTCTTTTCCATCTTTAACTTTAATGTTCGCTCCTTGTGGAGAGACAATTACTCGTTCCTTTTTATAGAGTCCTTTTTCTTTGATATCTTCTATCTCTTTTATTAGGTCATCTTTAAGTTTTCCGTACATACTGTTCTCCTAGAATTCTAAAATTACTTTGCCACATTCACCACTAACCATTACATCAAAACCTTTTTGGAATTGTTCAAATGGAAATTTATGAGTGATGACGTGTGATATATCGAGTCCGCTTGTTAACATTGATTGCATTTTGTACCAAGTTTCAAAAATTTCTCGGCCGTAGATTCCTTTTAAAAATAGTCCTTTAAAAATGATATCGTCCCATGGAACTTTGGTTGACCCTGGAAGAATTCCAAGAAGGGAAATTCTTCCGCTATTATGCATATTTTTTACCATCGAGTTGAATGCAACTTCGTTTCCACTCATTTCTAACCCGATATCAAATCCAACCATTCCTAATTCTTTAACGACGCTTTCAACACTCTCCTTGGCAACGTTGACAACTCTGGTAGCGCCAGATTTTTTTGCTAGATTAAGTCGGTAATCTAAAACATCGGTTACGACTATGTGCCTTGCTCCACAATGCCTAGCTATTGCAGCGGCCATAATTCCAATTGGGCCAGCTCCTGTAATTAAAACATCTTCTCCAACAAGATTAAAACTAAGCGTTGCATGAGTTGCATTTCCAAATGGATCAAAAATAGATGCTAGTTCAGATGAGATAGAAGGGTGAATATGAATAGTATTAGATGCTGGAATTGCCAAATATTCAGCGAAGCAACCGTTTCGGTGGATACCAACACCTACGGTGTGTTGGCAAAGATGGGCCGTGCCTGAACGACAACATCTGCATACTCCACAGGTAATATGGCCTTCACCACTAACCCTATCTCCTACTTTAAAACCTTTGACATCATTTCCTATTTTTACTATTTCACCGACAAACTCATGGCCTGTCACCGTTGGGATTTTGATATTTTTTTGTGACCACTCATCCCATTTGTAAATGTGAAGATCTGTTCCGCAGATAGCTGTTTTACTAACTTTGATTAAGACATCATTATTACCAATTTCAGGTATAGGAACTTCCGTCATCCAAATACCTTTTTCGGCCTTAGATTTGATAAGTGCCTTCATCATTTTTGACATAAAAAACTCCAATTAATATAAGTAAATTGGAGGTCAGTCTAACATACTAAATTTGCTTTTGGATAGATTAGGATCTATTTTTTATCAGAAGCAGGAGGATTACTACCCTCAGCTGTAGTAGCAGGAGCTGTAGTATCACTCTTTTCTGGGGCCTTTGCATCGCTATTAAGTGGCCGAGAAATTGGAGTTGTTTCAGTTGCTAAAATTGATTCATCAACTTTTTTACTCTGCAATTTTGCTAGAAACAAAGAGTTCGCAAGGAATAAAACAGCAAGAACCATTGTTATTTTACCAAGAATATTTCCTTGTTGAGCTCCAGTAAAAACAGAGTCACTTGAACCAGAAAAAAGTCCTGCTTCAGCGCCTTTACCAAATTGAATAAGTACCATTCCAACCAGAAAAAAAGAAATAACAGCGTGAAATACCATTAAGGTTGTAATCATAAAGTGAATCCCTATTTTACATTTACTCTAAACGGTATTTCTACTGTAACTATTACTAATTGGCAATAGTAAGGGCAGAAAAATCTTCACCCTTTAGACTTGCTCCGCCAACTAATGCCCCGTCAATATTCTTTTGGGCCATAAGTTCGCCAATATTAGCAGGCTTTACCGACCCACCGTATAAAATGATCAAATCGTGAGCGTTTGGAAGCCCCTCTTTTTCCCAGAGTGTCCTAATAAACTTGTGAACATCTTCAGCTTGAGATGGTGTAGCAGTTTTTCCAGTTCCAATTGCCCAAACGGGCTCATAAGCGATAATTATATTTTGCAAACTCTTTTTATCTAGAGGCTTGATCCCTTCAATGATTTGTTGCGCGATGACTTTCTCGGTTTTACCGGATTCTCTCTCTTCGAGTGTCTCTCCTACGCAAAAAATAACTTGAAGGCCACAAGAGAGTGCAGCTGAACTTTTTTTACAAAGTTCACTATTTTGTTCTTTGTAGATAGCTCTTCTTTCTGAATGGCCAATTATAACAAAAGTTGCTCCGATATCTTTTAGGGCCTCTGGAGAAATCTCTCCAGTGTAGGCACCGCTCTTTTCATAACAGCAGTTTTGGCCACCAACTAGTAGTTTACCGTTACATTTTTTATTAGATAACTCTAAAACAAATGGTAGATGGATCGCTTGAGGGGCGACCCATGCATGACAATTTTTACCAACAGTTGTTTTTGAAAATACTTCAAAGAATTTGGAGATATCTTCTTGTTTGTGATTCATTTTCCAGTTGCCTACAATATATTTTTCTCTCATTACTCAACTCCAAATTTAAGAGCGTTAATTCCAGGAAGTGACCCAAGTTCGATATATTCAAGAGAGGCTCCACCACCAGTTGAAATATGAGAAATTTTATCACTGACACCAGATTTGTTTATAGCGCTAACAGAGTCACCACCACCAACTAATGTGAACGCTTTTGATTTTGCAAGAGCGTTTGCAATTGCAAAAGTTCCTTTATCAAAATTGCTGTTTTCAAAAAGGCCCATTGGCCCATTCCAAAGAATAGTTTTTGCTTTTGAAATGAAGCTACTATAGTTTTCAACCGTTCTAGGTCCAATATCTAACCCCATAAGATTTTCAGGAATTGATTGAGCACTAACTGTTTGTGGATTTCCTTCCATCGAGTCGCTACAGATATGGTCGACAGGCAAAGAGATCTTCGATGCTTGCTTGCTGTTTAATAGTTTTGTTGCAAGTTTTACATCTTCGTCGCTGCAAAGTGATGTGCCAACAGTTTTACCTGAAGCTTTTAGGAATGGATAGGCCATTGCACCACCAATTAAAAGTTGATCAACTCCTACTAATAGTCTTTCGATGATTTTTATCTTGTCAGAAACTTTTGCACCACCGACGATTGCTACGTATGGGTGTTGTTGAGGAGGTTCAGCTATTTTATTTAAAGCTTCTACTTCAGTTTTTAATAGGTATCCACCAGCACTATTGTTTTTAAAGAACGCATTTATCTCATAAGTTGAAGCATGTTTTCTGTGAGCAGTTCCAAACGCATCATTGACGTAAAAGTCAGCGTAGGTTGATAGTTTACGAGCAAACTCTCGATCATTTTCTTCTTCTTCTGGATGAAATCTTAAATTTTCCAGTAGAACAATCTTGGTTGTGCTTAATCCAAGTAGTGTCGGGATACCATCATCAATTGAGCTCTCAGTTAGAATAACATCTTGTCCAAGTTTTTCCGCAAGGTATTTAGCAACAGGCTCTAGCGAGTATTTCGGGTTTGCCACACCGTCAGGTCTTCCTAGGTGGCTCATCATGATTAGTTTGCTTGCGCCACCATCTAAAATTTTTCGGATGGTCTGCATCGATGAGTCGATACGAGTAGTATCAGTTATTTTTTTAGTTCCATCTTTTGATAGTGGGACGTTAAAGTCAAAACGTGCAATAACTCTCTTACCTTTGAAATCAATTTGATCGACATACTTTAAGGCCATAATTCCTCCTAATGGTTTCTTTATTACTATGGAAAAAAATTAAACACCTATCGGCAAAACTATGACATGAATTGACCAGCTTGTGTAGACTTTTTGCCTGATATTGGTCACTATTAATGGCCGACTATACTTATATAATCGGTCATTGTGAGTTTTGTGGAGGAACGATGAAGAAGCAACAGTTCGTTAGTGATTTAGTTGGTGGAGCTGATGTTAGTGAGATTTTTTTAGTTAAGTATATCGCTCTTGCAGAGGGAAGAGATGGTAGAACTTATCTTAACATTACTTTTGGTGATTCTACTGGTGATATTGAGGCAAAAAAATGGCAAGGGGCAGAGGATACCATTTCAAAAATTTCCAGAGGAGATTATGTTATTGTCGCTGGTAAAATAAATAGCTATCAAAATAGATTGCAGTTAATTATCAAAGATATTAACACAGTGTCCGCTGAGGAAGTTGATAGAAACGATTTTATTATTAAGTCACAAAACTCTTTGGATGAAATGTTTGATAGACTTCTTTCTATTGTTCACAGAATTGATAATGTGTACTTAAGAGATTTGGTATCATCTGTTTTGGCCGATCTAGATATTGTAGATAAATTTAAGCTCTGGCCAGCTGGTAGGAGCGTTCATCATAATTATGAGGGAGGATTATTAGAACACACTCTTTCGTGTGTAACTATTGCAGAGAGTTTAGCTCCTCATTACAATGTAGATAAAAACTACTGTGTTGCAGGTCTTGTGCTACACGATATTTGTAAGATATATGAACTTGGGCCGCTACCTATGGCAGACTATACAGATGAAGGGAAATTAATTGGCCATCTCCCCAAAGCATTGGAGATAGTTGACCACTTTAGTTTGAAAATTAAAAATTTTCCTCACTGGGCAAAAATACATCTTAAGCATATTCTACTTTCTCATCATGGTGAAGTTCAGTTCGGATCTCCTAAGTCACCACAAACAGCTGAAGCTTACCTCGTTCATTTGATAGACTTAATGGATTCGAGAATGGGTGCAATAGAAGCGATAAAAAAAGGAGATCGTAGTGGTGGTAAGTGGAGTGGTTATGTTAAGCATTTTGATGGCATAGTATTTAAAGAGATGTTGCCGCATTACTCATCCTATCTTGATTTAAATTCAAGTGATAGTAAGAAAGTTAAAACCTCAACAAAAGATAATGGGGTAGGGTTAACTCATTCAATGGCAGATAAACTTGCAGGGTTTAAAATTGAAGAGTAATTCTGTAAAATCATAAGGTAGATATTGAATATTTTTAATTATTGAGAGGCTTTATGAAGATTGTTGTTGCTAGCAAGGATATTATGGTAATGACTCTGATTTCTCAGGAGTTAGAGTACCACGGTTACAATCCTGTTGGCGTAAACTCTTTTGATGAGATGGTTCAAGAGTTAGGTAATGAAGCAAGAGCGATAGTTGTTGACGCTTACATGATTGATAAAGCTGAAAATAGTGCCAAGTTCGCAATTATCAATAAGCGAGCACTTGAGAAAAAATTTCCAATAGTTTATGTCGGAGACTCCGATCTAGAAGAGCAGCGAGAGATTGCGTTTGAAGGTGGAGCGATGACGTTTATCAAAATCTCATTAATAAGAGATGAGCTGGTTTTTAACCTTGATAGTGTGCTTCGTCCTGAACGAAGATTTAAAAATTTTAAAGCAGTCGTTGTTGATGATACCGAAGACGCGCTAGAGTTATTAGCAGAGCAGTTACAAAATGCTGGAGTTGGGGTGCTGAAGTTTAATAATGCATTTGATGCTTACGAAGCAGTTAAAGAGCATCGCCACTCTTTGGATCTAATTATTACCGATCAAAAGATGGAAGGGATGACTGGAGTTGAGTTTTGTCAAAAAGCAAAAATGGAGCTTGGCCTAAGAAATATCACGGTAATTTTTATTACCGGTTACGCTGACAAAGAGAACATTTTATCATTGTATCAAGCAGGTGCTAGTGACCACCTGATAAAACCATATTTTCAAGAAGAGCTTTGGTCTAAGGTAAAAGTTCATTTGAAAAAACAGCAGAGGATGCGCAAGCTGCTTAGGAATATAAATGAGAAGGAGCAGATGGATAACTTAAAGAGTGAATTTTTCGCTGTCTCTTCATATAACTTAAATACTCCTCTTAATTTGATAACTGGCCATGCAGAGATTTTAAAAGATATGGTTAATGAAGACGTTGTAGGAACTGTTGATAAGATTCTAAAAAATAGTTTGTCTCTTGGTGAAATGATAGATGAGCTTCAAGGGCTTACCCGATTTTTAAATTCCAATGTTAGTGATGTAAATATGGATAGGGTCTGTATCGGCGAGGTAGTTAGTAAAGTAATTGAAAAAATAAAACCTCAGTTTGAGAAAGAGAGTATAGGAGTTGAATTCATTTCAGATGTTTCAAGTGATGAATGTATTAAAGGTAATCGAGTTGCTCTCTCTCATGCAGTGTTAAGCGTTATGACAACGGCCGCTAGGTTTATTAATGCCAATGAAATAGTTAAAGTTCTGGTATCGAAGCTTGATGATAGATATATAGGCGTGAAAGTGATAGCTCCTAAGCATGAGAAAGTGGATAAGATAATTGATTGTTTGTTTAATGCTATGTATAGAACTCAAAAAGAGGAAAAGTGTGGAGTAGCAGGTTTTTACATTGCTAAAAATATTGTTGAAATTCATCAAGGTATTTTTCTATATCATAAAAATAGTGACGGTAGTGAGGCAACGGCCGAGATGATTCTTCCAATAAAGTAGTTCATCTATTATAAAGTGCTCTCAATACTTTTTGGTAAGTAGCAGGAGCGCTAAAGCTTAACTCATAACTAGGTCGATAAGCTTTAATTGCCATTTGAACTGCAAAATAAGTACCTATCCCATACATAAGAGGAGGTTCGCCAACCGCTTTGGAGCCTAGTAGTGCCAGGTTGTCTGGGCCACTTCTTAGCGGCTCAACTTTGCACTCTTTAGGAATTGCATAGATATCTGGAACTTTATAGTTTGAGAGAGAGTTAGACAGAAGTGAACCGTCTGGGTTAAATGTTAACTCTTCTATTGACATAAGTCCGATTCCTTGAGCTAGTCCTCCTTCAATTTGACCCTTGTCGATGTCGTAATTAAATGTTGAACCAAGGTCATGAATGATATGAACTGATTCAACATCGTAGATGCCGCGGATACAATCAAGTTTGACAGTGGTAATTGCTGTTCCGTAAACATGATAAGCAAACGGGGACCCGTGCTCAGAGCTTTTATCAAAATGTATTTTAGGTGTACTATAGTGGCCATGGGCAGATATGGGAACTCTTGCTTCATAAGCGGCCATAATTAGTTCTTTCCACGCTAAGTCTGTTTTTGTGTTCTCATTCCACACTGACTCATCTCGAATCTCAATTTTAGATTTGTCACATTTTAAAATAGTGGAAGCAATTTCAATCAGTTTTTCTTTAATCTCATTACAAGCATTGATCGTCGCTTTTCCATTTAGGTCGGCACCGCTGCTAGCGGCCGTAGGAGAGGCGTTTGCAACTCTTGTGGTGTTCGTACTTGTAATGTTAATTCGAGACACGTTAATACCTAAAGTTTTTGCAGCGGCTTCAACAATTTTAGTATTTACACCTTGGCCCATTTCAATAACACCAGTTGAGACAGAGACTGACCCATCTGTATAAATATGAACGAGGGAACGTCCTTGGTTTAAGCTTGTTTTTGTAAATGAGATTCCAAAACAAAGAGGGTAAACGGAGATCCCTTTTTTATAATCATTATTTTCTTTGTTGAACTTCGTTACTTCTACTATCTGTTTTTTTAGATTAAAGCTCTCGTCAGCTTGTTGCCAAGCTTTCTCGGCATTACACTTTAATGCTTTTTGTCCATATGGAAACTCATTTCCTTCTTTTAAAAGATTTATTTTTTGAATCTCAGTTGGATGCACTCCAAGCTCATTAGCAGCTCTATTAAGTGCAGATTCAAATAGAAACATCGCTTGTGGAGCACCAAACCCTCTAAAGGCCGTGTGTGGAGGAAAGTTCGTTCTACAGCAATGAGTGGTTATTTTAACGTTTGGAACGAAGTAGCTACCACACCCGTGAAAGAGCGTTCTTTCCATAACAGCAGGAGAGACATCAGCACTTGCACCAGCGTCTTGAAAACATTCACATTGATAAGCAATAATTTTTTTGTTCTTATCTAATCCAATTTTATAATCAAATTGATACGGGTGTCTCTTACCCGTCATTTTCATATCATCTTCTCTTCTTAGAATTAACCTTATTGGTCGGTTTAATTTATAAGCAGCAAGAGCGGCCATTGATGCCCATGGGGTACCTTGATCCTCTTTTCCTCCAAATCCTCCTCCGATCCTTACAACATCGACCTCAATTTTATGAAGTGGAAGTCCTAAAACTTTGGAAACACCTTTTTGAACGTACCAGTTTGCTTGGGTTGAAGAGTAGATTTTAAAAGTTCCGCCCTCAGCTGGAACTGCATACGCTGATTGTGTTTCTAGATAGAGATGTTCTTGTCCACCCATCTCTGCTCTGCCTTCATAAACAAACGAACACTGATTCCACGCTGTTTCAATATCTCCAAGTTTAAATGTTCTAGATGGAACGATTAGACTATTTTCTTTCTTAGCAACTCTTGGATCTGTAATAGGTGTTAGTTTTTCTATCTCAAGTTTAATAAGTTTTTTTGCTTTTTTCGCTATTGGCTCAGACTCAGCTACTACAACTGCTATAGGCATGCCAACATAATCAACCTCATGCTCAGCAAGCAGTGGCTCATCTTGAATAATGCTACCAATTTGATTCTCTCCTGGAATGTCTTTTGCTGTAAAAACTGCGATTACCCCAGGAATTTTTAATGCTTCACTTGTATCAATTGATTTGATATTCCCTTTTGCAAGCGGGGATCCCAGAACTGAAGCGTGAAGTGTTCCGTTTATCAGTGGCATGTCGCAGACATATACAGATTCACCTCTTGCGTGTGCGTATGAATCGATATTTTTCATCTTAAAACCTCGCTGCTTAAACTATCATTAGCTGCTTTCAAATGAAGAAAGAGTTGTTGTCTAACTAATAGTCTTTTGTATTCTGGCCGACTCCTTGGCGTAATCTCTTTTTGAGCAACTCTTTCGGCTTCAATAAATGTTTCGTCACTTACAACTTTGCCAAGAAGCGCCTTGCTAGTCTCACTCATAAATCTAATTGTAGGTCCAAGTCCGCCAACGGAAAATGAAGCCTGTTCGATTATCCCTTGTTTATTTCTACTTAATTTTAAGCAAGAGTTAACGGTGGCCATATCTAGATGGGTTCTCTTGCTAATCTTTTCAAAGCTAAAATTGTCATTTGGCCTTAAAGTATTAAAGTAGATGTACTCTATAATTTCGTCATCTTGCTTCGCGGTTTTTTTATATCCTGTAAAAAAATCTTTTATTGCTATCTCCCTAGTTCCTTGCGCTCCTCTAAGAAACAGTGTTGCATCTAATGCTTGAAACATTATTGAGAGATCTCCAATGGGAGATCCGTTTGCAATATTTCCACCAACTGTTGCCATATTTCTAATAAGAGTCGATGATACCAAACGAAGATACTGTTTAAATCTTGGAATCATGTTGTTTAAAATAGTGGAAGAGTATAGCTCTGAAACCGTTGTGGCCCCACCTATATAACATTTTGCATTTTCAATTCTAATGGTCTTTAAGGATGGGTCTCCCCAGATAAATCTTGGGTGACTACCATCTCTTATGGCCTCTTCCTCTTGAACTAACAAATCGGTTCCGCCAGCAATGATTTTGCCATTATTGTGATAAGATGTTTTAGCAGAGTTAGTTTTAAGTTGTTTTTCATAACCAAGAAATTTTTCAGGAAGGTACTCATTATTGATTAGCCAATTAATTCGGTTTTTCATATCTATTCGTTTTAAATCATTAACAATCTCATCGAGAGCTCGTTCAATAGATTTGTACCCGGTACATCTACAAATATTTCCAGCTACTGCATTTATCATGTTATCAAGAGTTATCTCGTTTGATGTTAGAGCAAAAGATATCGCAGAGATTATAAAGCCAGGTGTGCAAAATCCGCACTGAATACCATTATGATCGACAAACGCTTTTTGAATGCGGCTTAGTCGGTTGTCCAAGTTTGTCCCTTCTATCGTAATTACACTTCTGCCTATGGCATTACCAAGTGGCATTAAACATGACGTAAGAGCGCAATACTTGATCTCGTCATTAATTTTTTCGCCTACTATTATAGCACAAGCACCGCAATCGCCCTCAAGGCATCCAATCTTCGTGCCGACTAATCCGAGTTCGTCTCGGAGTACGTTTACAAGAGGGGTACCTAGCGTCGAATGTACTACTCTTTCTTGCCCATTTACAATCAGGGTTGCCACACAGTTCTCCTTCAAAAATAGTCTTTAAATAGTTTACTTAGTAGTAAGGAAAGTGACAATATTTTAGACGGTTATCATGTTTTAGATCAAATCAATTAGCTTTTCATAATAAATAGAACGTTAACTGGTCAACAGTACGAGGCGTTGTGTGGCACGAGACTTGCTTCATATAGAGTGAAATCAGGAGGAAAACATGAATACCTTAAGAATATCATTAATTGCTCTAATACTACTTGCATCTGGTGTAGTGTTTGCCAAGGATATGGTCTGCCAGAATGATCAGATTGGTAAAAAGTTTGTAATAAAAAGTGATAGCGTTGCTTTTTATGGCGTTGATGATGAACAAGATGTTGGCAGAGGCGTAGCTTCTGTTAATCAGATAAGAACAAGGAAAATTGGAAAATCACTTACGAAAATAATGAAGCTTGAAGGGGACACGCTCTCTCTTCATATTCAAAATGTAGACACTCCAAGTTTGGTTGATGATTATATGTCACTAAGGTCAGCAAGGGGGCATGAAGTGATTTATCCATTAAGTTGTTCATCAATCTAATCGTTCTCTTTTTTTGGTATTGGTTCGAGTGGTTGGTTCGAGTGGT
>DYOQ01000062.1 GCA_020720455.1 Bdellovibrio sp. | reverse complement strand
TTATACTTCTAAAATGCGATAAAATGGACTTCGTTAATTACGCCGAGAATGGCCGTTGCATGATAGATAAATTAGATATGCGTGGAAATAGTTTTGGAAAAATGATTACAGTTACATCTTTTGGCGAGTCTCATGGACAAGCAATTGGCGTTGTCATCGATGGAATACCCTCAAATTTAAAAATCTCTGTGGCCGATTTAACTACAGAACTAGAAAAAAGGGCACCAGGTAGAACAGAAATATCAACAGCTCGCTATGAACCTGACACACCTGAAATATTATCAGGCATACTAGATGACGTTACTCTTGGAACGCCAATCGCGGTAATCATTAGAAACACTAGTGCCAACTCAAAAGATTACGAAAAATTAAAACACAGTAACCGACCAGGCCATGCTGACCAAACAACTCTTGATAAATTTGGAATCAGAGACCATAGAGGAGGAGGAAGAAGCAGCGGCCGAGAGACTATCGCTAGAGTAATAGGTGGATATTTCGCCTCACTTGTAATTCCTATGGTTCATATAAGTTTTGAAATAGTAAATATCGGCAACATTCCAATCAACAGTCAAAAAATCAGTGACGAGGCCACGGATGCCTTAATGCAATGTAAGCAAAATGGTGAATCACTCGGTTGCGGGATAAAATTTTGTATTTCCAATCTTCCTGCTGGACTTGGCGAACCAGTATTTGACAAACTAAAGGCCGACCTTGCCAAAGCGTCCCTCTCTATTGGCGGTTGTACTGCATTTTCTTATGGGCTTGGTTCTAAATTTGCTTTTGCAAAAGGAAGCGACATCTCAACGACTAGATCAAATTTTGGCGGTATTGAAGGTGGCATTAGTAATGGAGAAGATATAACCTTTGAATTAACATTTAAACCACCATCGACGATTGGCGAACATGCAAAGAATGGTAGGCATGATCCATGTTTAGCACCAAGAGTAATTCCCGTCGTTATTGGAATGACAAAAATTGTTCTAGCAGACCACTACTTAAGACAGGCAGCGTACAATGAGTTTAAAGCAACTTAAAACAAATCAACTTAAGATGATTGAACGCGGATCAAGCAGCGAGCTAGAATCAAGCATCCATAATGTATCCGACCCAATTTTTATCATTGATGCCAATGTTTATCGCCTCTACCAATCTTCTTTTACTTTTATAAATGAAGCTAATTTCCCTTGCTGGATCTCTCCAGCAGGCGAAACCACTAAAAATTTTAAATCACTTGAAAAATGCTTGAACTATTTTTTAAAACATAATGTTACAAGAAATACCCATCTGTTTGTAATTGGAGGCGGAGCTACCTCAGACTTTGGTGGATTAGTTGCACATCTAATCCTTCGTGGTATTAGTTGGAGCGTAATCCCAACAACACTTCTTGCAATGGTCGATGCAAGTATCGGCGGCAAAGTCGCAATCAGCAATAGATCAGGAAAAAATCTCATCGGCAGTTTTCACATGCCGCAAACAGTTTACATTAATCCAACATATTTAGAAACTCTGCCAGAAGCAGAGATTTCAAGTGGCAAAGGTGAAATTATAAAGTATGCATTTTTATCTAAAAAAATTTATGATTTAGTTATTAACAACGCAAATATGAGTGAAATTATTTTTGAATGTGCATCACTAAAAAAAGCGATTATTGAAGCTGATCCTTTTGAAACAAAAAATAGTCGCATTCAACTTAACCTTGGGCACACAATTGGCCACGCTATTGAGAAAGCATACTCCATTCACCATGGCACTGCTGTTTCACTTGGAATCTGGATTTTACACAATATCTTTCCATATCAAAATTTCGCGACAGATTATCAAAAAATATGCACGGCCATCGGTATGAGCAATGAACCAGATTATTCATTTATTAAATTTAAACGACTAAAAAAATACTTAGAAATAGATAAAAAGAGAGACAGTAAAGAGAGTATTAATATCGTATCAATAGATGAAATCGGAAAATTTCAGACCAAAAATATTAATCTTTGTGACCTCGAAACCAAACTACAAGAATTATTATGATCAAAAATGTTGAGGCTTCGCCATATCACAAAGAGATAACACTACCCTACTCTAAATCTTATATAAACAGAGCGCTTATTTTAGCCTCACTTTCTAAAAAACCTATCGTCGTTAGTAATATTTCAACTGCAACAGATGTAACCAATATGATTAACTGTCTGAAAAATGTTGGGTTGATTATTGAACAACATGGCGATGGAGTCATTGTTCAAAACTCTTTTCCTGAATGTGAAGACACAAACCTGGATCACACTACAATACTTGAAACTGGCGATGGCGGAACGACTAACAGGTTTTTGCTTGCGTTACTTGCGCGAGGGAAAAAAAAGTACTGCTTAAAGTTTAGTGGCACATTTAGAGATCGACCGTTTGATGAGTTTGCCCAGCTTCTTCGCTCTTGCAGTGTGCAAGTTAAATTAGAAAATAGTTGCATAACGCTTAATGGCCCAATGGCCACTCCTCACAAAATAGAAGTTGATGCAAGAAACAGTGGCCAATTTGTTTCTGCTATTATGCTCTCTCTTGCTGATACAAATATCGAAACTAAGGCCAAAAATTTAATAAGTTCTGCTGGATATGTAGAGATAACTCAAAAAATGGTTTTAGCGTTTAAGCAAAATACCACAAAATTTGAAATACCAATTGATTTTAGCTCTCTTTCCTACCCTGTGGCCTTAGCTCTTACAAATGGAAGCGTCACCATTTCAAATTGCACAAGCATTGATTTGTTGCAACCAGACTCAGTTTTGACTTCAATATATAAGCAACACATAAACCTAAATAGCGCAGGCCTAAGCGTAACAAAGGCAAACGACTACCTGCAACCGCTAGACGTCGATTGTTCAAACTGTCCAGATTTAGTTCCAACACTGGCATATTTAGCATCTTATTCAAACGGAACATCAATCCTTAAAAATTTAGACGTTTTAAAATTTAAAGAGAGCGATCGACTTCATGAGATATGCCAAATTCTCAATCTGTTTGAAGTTAAATATTATTTGCATAATTCACCGGCAACGTTAGAAATTTTTGGCAACTCAACCTGTCCTTCTCATAAAGAATACCACTCACCAAATGACCACCGAATGGCAATGATGGCATTTTTATTTATGAGAAAAAATAGCGGCGGAAAAATTCTCAATGCAGAGTGTGTCAAAAAATCTTTTCCAAATTTCTATGAGTTACTTAGTTAAGTAGCTGACAATCAGTCTCGCCCATGTCTTGCCTATGTGTCGCCCATGGTCACAACTTAAATAAATTTATAAAAAAACTCCATAATATTTTGATTGGAAATGTGATTTTTGTTATAGTTTTTGACCATTTGCTTTTGTTTGCCAATTTTATTGAGGGATTTTAGTGAAACTAAAAAGATTAATTGTTCATGGATTCAAATCATTTAAAGATCGAACAGTCATCCATTTTGATAATGGAATAACAGGGATTGTTGGGCCAAACGGATGTGGAAAATCAAACATCGTTGACGCTCTTTTTTGGGTAATGGGAGAGCAGTCTGCCAAACACTTAAGAGGAACATCGATGAAAGATGTTATCTTCTCCGGCTCTTCAAAATACAGTCCTGGAAGCTGGGCAGAAGTCTCTCTTGTTTTAGAGAATAATACTGGAAAACATATCCATATCGGTGAAACTGTTGTTGATCCGGCCGAGATTCAAATTACAAGAAAACTATATCGAAATGGTGAAAGCGATTATCGAATTAATAATATTCCTTGCAGGCTAAAAGATATCCAAGAAGTATTCATGGATACTGGTGCCGGTGCCAAGTCATACTCAATCATCGCACAGGGAGAGATTGAAAGACTAGTAAGGGCAAAGCCAGAAGAGAGACAAAGAATTATTGAAGAGGTTGCTGGAATTACAAAATTCAAAGCAAGAAAAAAAGATTCTCTTCGAAAAATTACCCAGACAGAGGTGAACTTGGCCAGATTGCAAGATCTTCAATCTGAGATTGAGAAACAGATTGGTACATTAAGAGATCAAGCTGCCAAGGCAGAAAAAGCTGTTGTTTTACGAGAGAAAATTGAAAAAAATGATCTTTTAGTCAGCTCTCACAAAGTTTATGATACTTTAATTGGATACAGAGAAGTCAAACAGAAATTAAACTCCTTCAACCTTGATGTAAACAGTTGGAATATTACCAAACAAGAGCTTGAAATAAGTCTTGAAACAGAACGGTTAAAAAGAGATGAAATAACTGCATCTCTCGAAGAGATGCAAACAGCTTACAATACGGTATCTAAAGAACTTGCAACTTGCGAAGAACGTATCTCATCAATTAGTAGATCAAAAAAAGATAAAGAATCACTCGTCACTACAAGGCTAAGAGAAAAAGAGGAACTAATTTCTGAACTAGCTAACCGTAAAGAGAGACTTGTCCAGCTAGAACAAGAGTATGACTCTTTAATCCGCTTCTCAAATGAAGATCATGATTTTAGTGATCTTGAAGAACGAGTGGAACTCCTTAAGGGTTCCCTTGAAGATAAGGGTTCTACTCTTAGCGATATAGATGGCGAATTAAAATCTAGAAAAAGTGAATTACAAAAAATCGAACAAAAAAGTTTCAACTTCAGAGCAAGAATCGATGAACTATCTGGAAACCTAGAGGATATCTCAAAAGAGATCGAGGATCTTGAAAATAGATATTCAGGGGTCTCATCTGAAATTGGAAACGACAGAGAAAATTTAGTTAGAGCAGAAAAAATTGCCAAAGAACTTGAAAATAAAGAGCGAGATACAAAAGAAACTATTGCCAAACTCTCTAGTAGCTACGAAGAGATCGACATCAAGGCCAAAGAGAGTAGAAAAAATTATATTACTACCGAGTCTCGTTTAAGCTCCTTAGAAGACTTAACTAAATCACTAGAGGGCGTAAAAGAGGGTGCCAAAGAGTTCCTACAAACTACCTCCGCAGAAGATTTTGAACTTCTTGGTAACCTAATAGAGTGTGACGATAAATATACCCAAGCAGTACAAGCATCTCTATCTGACTTGATGGATTTATTGGTTCCTGCAACTGATGCCGAAAAATTTGTCACATGGCTACAAGAGAACAAAAAACATAGTGCTGACGTACTTATTGGCCTTAGCAACGAAAGCGTACAACAAGACGAGAGCATCCGCAGAATAGAGTTAAATGGTTTTACAGATGTTACCTCTCTTGCTCAAATGGCCACGGTTTCAAAACACGCATATACCGACATTGTAAAAAAAATTCTACATGGAATTTACATCGTAAGTGACCTTGATGAAAAAAGCGCAAAACGCATACCAAGTGATCTGCAATATAGAGCGCTCGTCTCAATTGATGGCCGCTTCGTAGTTAGAAAATTTGAAACAGGAACTATCCTCAGTAGTTTTTCTAACGACAACAGCATGGAAAAATCTGGACGTATAGCCAGAAACAACCAAATCAGTAATCTAAAAAATGAAGTTGCTGACAAAAAAGATTTGGCAGAAAAAACAGAAAAAATCCTAACAGAAATTAAAATCGAACTTAGCGCAACACAAGAACTTTATGATCGACTTAGGACAGATCTTGCTGAAGCAAAAGCAAATTTTGCAGCGAAAGACTCTACTCTCAAATCAAAACTTGAAAATTTTGAAAACGGAACTAGTCGATTAGACATTCTTAAAAATAGAAAGGATGTTCTTTCCAAACAAAGACTAGAATCACTTGAACAAGAAGAGATTTTAGACAAGGAAAAACAAACTCTAGAAGAGATCACCTCTGATCTAGAAGAGAGGTCGCTATCTCTATCAGATGAAATAAGCGATCTTAAGGCAAACTACGACAGCGAAAAAGAAGAGCTACTAGAAAAAGTAGTCGCTCTCAAATCAATGCAAGAAAGAATAAAATCTACCTCGAACCAACTCGATGACATTAAAAATCAGTGCAATCGTGTTGAGGGTAAAATTAACACAAACAGTACACTAGTGCTTGAATACACAGATGAGATCGGTACTTTATCAATGGAGTTAGAGTATCTCCTCGAAAGCAATCTCGAAATAGTCAGTCAGCTTAAAAACAAAGAGGGCAAACTCTCAAACACAAAAGAGACTCTTCAGCAACTACTTCTAAATATGCAGGAACGAGAAGACCAAGTAAAAAAACTCTCTCGAGATATCTCTAGTATTGAAAAAAATATTGTCGAATCAGAGATTAAGCTTGGCCAATTCCTAACAGAAGAAGAACAAACCGTAAAAAATATTTTTGAAAAATATCAAGTAGACCTTAGAAAAATAGTTGGCGATTATATCGAATACACCGACGATGATTACAAAGAGCTTAACGATATTGCTTCAATGTATTTTAAAGAGACAGAGTTTGGACAAGAGAAAATCAATCAGAATAATTATGAATTTATTAAAGTATATCCAAACGAACTTAAGAAATCTCAAGAGAGCTTAAAAAGATACAAAGGTGAATTTGCAGCTCTTGGCGATATAAACTGGCAAGCCATCGAGGAGTACCGAAGACAAAAACTACGCTTCGAATTCTTAAAAGAACAAGAAATAGAACTTAAAAAATCCCTAGACGATCTAAGGGCCGCAATAGACCAAATTGATCGAAAATCAAAAGAACGATTTGACATGGCCTTCCATGAGGTCAACGCTCGTTTTGAAAAAGTTTTCCCGATCATTTTTGGTGGAGGTACTGCAAAACTAGAGTTGGTTGAAGTAAAAGAAGGTGATGAGGTCGAACTTGGAGTTGATATTATTGCAAGGCCTCCTGGTAAAAAAATGCAAAATATCAACTTAATGTCTGGCGGTGAAAAAGCAATGACTGCTGTCAGTCTAATTTTTTCAATCTTTCTCGTAAAACCATCTCCATTTTGTCTTCTCGATGAGGTAGATGCTCCTCTAGATGATGCAAACGTTGGAAGATTTATTGAACTTCTAAAAGAGATGAGTAATGATTCTCAGTTTATCCTAATTACTCACAATAAGAAGACAATGGAACTAAACGACACACTATATGGAGTCACAATGCAAGAACCTGGTGTTTCAAAAACTGTATCAGTGCAGCTCCACTAGGAAATTACCTAATGATAAAAAACCTATTGCTTATATTTATGGTGTTGCTTCAGATTCCTCTTACTTTGGCAGAAACCTCTAGCGTTAATCCGTTTTTACCACAAAGCTTTAGTGCTGAGATGGAACAAATCATTACAAGCTCTATAACAGGCAACCAAGTCAGTAGCTATGGAAAAATCGATTACAAATTTCGGGGCCATTTAAAAATCGATATTACAAAACCAGAAAGTACTCGCTCATTATTTGTAAGCAACCCTCAAACAACTTGGTATTACACTCCGCCGTTTGCCAAAGGTGAAGCTGGAACATTAACCCAAAATCCAACTAACAAATCAGGCCACTTTAAATTTTTCGATCTTCTTTCTCATGGGCTTATCTCAAACGATAAATATAGCGTAACAAGAGAAGTAAATAATGTTAAAATAGTTTTTTCTAACGAGTACCTAAAAAAATTAGAACTAAAAGAAGTCGTTCTTTATTTTAACTCAGACAAGCAAGGCAATGAGAAGTTTGAAGACATAAGCAAGATACAACTTTTAAAAAGCAATAACTCTGATGTGATCATAAAACTATCAAGCATTACAAAAAACGTTAAATTTGATGAAAACTATTTCGTTTTTATCAAACCTATAAATGAGTAAAGATCTCTTCTGGAAATAAAAACGGGCCCTTTTCAATTAGCTGTCTATAAATAATATAATTTCTTGTGACAAGCTTTACATACTTTTGAGTCTCCATATAAGGTATCATCTCTATAAACTCAAGAGCACCATTCCCACCTCTATCACTGGCCCATTTAGAGGCCCGGTGATCTCCAGCATTGTATGAAGCAGTAGGAAGAATAAACTTATTTTTAAATTTACCCTGTAAATCTTTTAGCAATTTTGCCCCCAAATAAATATTCAATTGAGGGTCATAAAGCTTTTTGGCATCTTTAATAAAATCTATTCCTTTAACTTTAAAGTTAGCTGCTGTTTCAGGTGTCATCTGCATTAGTCCATACGCTTCAGAACCACTTTTTGCCATAGGATCAAATGCAGATTCTTGTCTCATTATAGAATAAATGAAACTTTGTGGAACCATTGTTTGCTTGGAAGCTTCACTCACTAAATCAAAAAAAGGCGTTGGGAAGATAATTGGTAGTCCAGTTTCAACAATCTCTCGCCGACTCTTTTCATCAATTTTAAAATATGTATTAATTGCTCCACGATAATCTCCAACGCTATAATAGAGCGAAATAAGAGGAAGAATCTCCTCAGGATCATTGGCCATACTTGCAAGCTGCTCTAAATATTTTGCCGCTACCTCTTTTTCCTCTAACAAAAACAACCAATCAAAGAGGGGATTTCCATTCCCAACATATTCGAGTTTATTATCAATAACAGGAAACGGTTGATTTAACCTTCTTCTTGCCACAATTCCGTAATATGAGTATGGATCGCTCTTGACGACCTCTTCCCAAATACTCTTTGCCTTAGAATCATTTGCAAAAGAAGCGTAGGCCTCTCCCAACCAATATTTCACTTGAAGCTTTAAATCATCTGATCCTAAATTTTCACCATCATCAATCATTGTTTGTAAATACTTAATACTCTCCTCGTATTTACCATTTTTAAAATAGGTAAATGCTAAATGCCAATTTATCTTATTTTTTAAGTCAGTATCTTTTTTTATATTCTCAATTGCTCTTTTATACGCCAAGATTGCAGACTCATTTTTTTTCTCTTCCAGATATATATTGCCCAGCACCCAGTACGCATTTGCCAAAATGTCACCATTACTAATATCACTATCGAAAACTTGCTGAAGTATTTTACTAGCACTTCTAGAACCTTCATCCGTCCAAACAATTCTTGCTAACTGTATCAACTGCTTATAGTACTCATTTAAAATTTTTGGGTTCTCACTCTTTATCGCTTCTTTTTCTATAAACGATAACATCTCTCTGTTTTTTTCTTGATAAATTTTTCGATCACGTTGATTTTTATATGATAAACAGATACGATCATAACTTTGAATTTTTTCGTCAAATGTGACATTTACTGATTCAATAATTTGATAGTACAACTTCCTGGCCTGATCAAACTCTCTATTTTTTTCAAAATCTCTTGCCACACTAAAAATATTCTCGGATGTCACATCCTTATTAAATCGCGGTGAATATTTATAAAGAATTTTAGTGGCATCCTGGATTAATCTCTCATCTGTTGAAAGATCAGCATACTCAAATGCTACTTTTGCAAGATCTGATCGCTCAGTATCATGCTTTTGAAACTTGATTAGTTCTGCTGAAAAAACTGAGGCATATTTATAGATTTTTAACTCTTTTGCTTTTTGTAAAGAGATGCTTAAATAAAACTCTTTCAACCAAGCAACCGGCTTAAAACTATCCCATAAATTAATCAACTCTTCCTTTGAATAAGGACAAACTTCAATCGTATGAACAAGTGACAATTGAGCAAGGGGAAAATCTTTTATCTCGGCCAAATCCTTAAAAATTAGACATGAAACATTTAATTTATTACTACTTTTGGCCTCCACAGCTTCCAGATATTTTTTTACCCAACCTTCTGCTAGTGTCAAATTTTCCACCAGCGCTTTACCCTGCTTAATCCTTTCTACGCTCTCTCTTGGTGGTGGTTGAACAATTGTTGAACATGAAAACAAAAAAAGATTGAAAATAATAATTGTAAAAAAAATATAGTGGGCCATACTCAAAGTATAACATATTTTTTGGAGTTGTTTTGCTTAACTCTGTTTATTTAACATCTTTAGGATGCAACAAGAACTTGGTAGACTCTGAAGTTGTGCTTGGCAAAATAGTGCCCAAGATGAACCTAGTTTCTGACCCTGCAATTGCAGAAGTAATTATTGTCAATACATGCGCATTCATTGGAGATGCTCAACAAGAATCTATTGAAGCAATACTAGAACTCATCGACTATAAACAACCAGAACTTGGAAGCTGTAAATGCTTCGTCGTTATGGGTTGCATGACACAACGATATGTTAACGAATTAAAAAAGGAGCTACCTGAGGTTGATATTTTTGTTGGAACAGGTGAATATCAAAACATTGATAAATACCTAATCGAATTCTACGAAAAAAACAGACCATTATCATACGTTAAAAATCCAGAGTATATTCATACTGCCGATGACAAAAGAATCTCTGCCACGCCACCGTTCTCTCGTTACTTGAAAGTTTCCGAAGGGTGTGATCGTTGTTGCACATTTTGTATTATTCCAAAAATAAGAGGGAAACTCCGATCACGAACAGTAGCGTCTCTTGTAACCGAGACCAAGCGATTAGTAGTGGAAGGATCTAAGGAGATAAACATAATCTCACAAGACCTATCAAGCTACGGCAAAGATTTGCCAAAATCAGACAATTTATACACTCTACTCGACTCACTTTGCAAAATTAACGGAGTAGATTGGCTTAGGCTCTTTTATTATTACCCTGACGACCTAAGTGATGAGGTAATTGATTTGATTAAGTCATCAAAAAATATTTGTAAGTATATCGATATACCCATTCAACATTTTGCTACTAACATTTTAAAAAGAATGGGGAGAAAAATTACTGGAGAAGAGATAGTTGATAAAATTACCAGATTAAGAGAGAAGATTCCAGGGATTGTTCTTCGTACCTCATTAATTGTTGGTTTTCCTGGTGAAAGCGAAGAGGATTTCCAAAAGTTAATTCGTGGAGTAAGCGAGATTAAGTTTGATCACCTTGGAGTATTTAAATTCTCACCTGAAGATGGAACCCCTGCTGCTAAACTTAAAAATAAAATACCACAAGAGATAATAGATGACAGATACTCTCAGGTATATGAACTTCAAAAAGAGATTTCTGAAGAGTTACTACAAGGTTATGTTGGACAAACGGTGGAAGTATATATCGAAGGATTACACCCAGACACTGATTTACTCATTGTTGGTAGGCACCAAGGACAAGCGCCTGACATCGATGGAAAAGTAATCATCAATGAAATTGGCCCTAAAATTTCAGTAAAACTTGAGCAAGGAACTAAAGTTCTTGTTAAAATCACTGAGGCCCTAGACTACGACTTAGTCGGAGTAGCTGAGTCAGTTATTAATTAAACCATTATTTTATTATTCAAAAATCCGAAACGTTTAGTGTCAGTCATTATATAAAATTTAAAACTGGCAGGAGACATAATGTCCCAAACACCGGCCGACTTTCAACAGATTCAAGAATATTTTTTCTTACCTGGGAACTTATATCTCACAAAAGGAAGCGTTGATAAAATATTAATTGCAACAGTTGGTGACATACTCTCAGAAGGTGATTATAAAAAATTTAGCAAAGATCAAAAAAGATTTTTTCTAGATACTAAAGTAAACCCAAACAATATAGTTGAAACGACAAAATACCTACAGCTACTACATGATGCCTTTAGCGAGGTGGATCATTTGAACTGGCGTAGTGACTTCCTACGGTGGATAAAAAAATCATACCTTGATGATAAAAGCAATAGCAGCTTTCTTGATCTAATGATTTCCTTTCGCCAACATTTATTGAAAATTCCAACTCACGTCGAACAAACATTTACACAGTCAGCGTTAAGCCTATATGTTCGCTCCAGCGCTACTGCAACGTTAGCAACAATTGGATCAATCGCCCTTGGGATACTAGACTATAATTTTCTTGAAAAAATTTATAACAACATATTGATGTTAGATTTTAATCTAGTTAGTGATGGAGCAAATTACAATACGTTAAAACTTCTTGCAGATAATCAAAGCTACTCTATTCTAAAAAAACACAACGATGCAACCATCGTAAACAATTTCCTCTCACATGTTACGAGTGAAAATCCACCACCACAACTAGATCTCAAGCTATATAAAAGAGTACTAAAAATACATCATGAGAAAATTGATGGGAGCGGCTTTCCAAGTGGACTAATCCAAGAAGAGTTAACTACACTCGAAGAGATAATTTTATACTCTCTAGATATCGCTCCATTTGCTAGCTGGAAAAATAGCGACACTGCGACCAGTAACCTTATTAAGAAACTATTTGGAAAGAGTAACGAACATTGCAGAATTTCAAAATATCTTGGTGAAATTATCAACGATCTGCCAACCAAACATTATGAGGTGTTCCTTGAAGACGCTTCTTAATGAAACAAAAAAACTTCTATATATTGGCAAAACAAATCTCTTACAGAAAATTAGTAATATTTTCTCACCTGACGATTATGAGGTTATTGAAGATATTGAACAAGCTCAGTATGTCTTAATAGCACCAGATTCAATTCGCCCAGATGTAAGAAGCCACCAGGAATCAATAATTATTGGAGAAAACGAAAAAGTAACAGATCTTCTATCAACAAGAGGGATTGCAAATTTCTCCACTGAACTTCTAGACAATGAGACCGGCTCAGAACTTCTAGCAAATTTTTTCAGAAATTCAAAAACATCACTGCAAACGCTACGGACTAACTCTATAGTAAAAAGTTATAAGCTTACTAGCTTTAAAGGCATTGGTTACTACTCTGACATTATTGCGTTAGAAATTTCAAAAGAGCACCCTAGAGTTGATTCTAGTAACACTAGAATCATTAGCTTTAATATTTTTTCAACAATGATTAATCTATATGATTTAGGAGTAATTCAATTTCCAATCGATATCGATATTATTTGCAATACGAAACTAACAGAGCTCAACCTAATCATCCCAGTGGCCAAAGAGCACATGTCCAATATTATCGGCGAAATCCTTTTATCCTTCGAAAAAAGCACTTCGATCAAAATGATTGATCTCTTACAAATAACAGGATACGAATTGGATTACATTTCTCTCTCATTTTTTTGGATCAAAGAGTTTGAAAATTCTTCAACCTCATATTTAATTGGAAAAAACTTTGACATCTGCGGTGAACGTTGGACTAACGATTTTAATACGCCTGAAGTTTGTGCATTAAACGAACAGACAATTCTTGAGAGTTATTGCAAGAGTAAAAATCTTAATGATGCGTTCTACAGACTACACACCATCAAAAGAACTCTCGCAGTAGAAATACCATCAAGGTTTATCGGAATGGCCACTTATATCAAAGATGAGGCGACAAAACAAACTCCTCCAATCATCACGGAAATAATAAATGATCAAGAGCTAGATTTTCTTCTCATTGGGTACCACAATCAAAAAATTGTTGAACGACTAACTTCAAACGACAAAAAACTACTCCTCGCTCTACTGCGAGATGAAAAAGCATTTTTATCTTTTGTTGAACAATACAATAACGAACTCAGTACACTCAATGCAAGTGACGTTATTGACCACGATGAAATAGTAAAAGTACTCGGAAGCGTAACCAATGAAGACGTCAACAATTGGTTTCGCGTACATGGCAAAATACCAGTAGCAAACAATGACATATGGGCCGTAAAAAGACTGGGTGTCTTAAATGATATTAAAACTCACGAAGGTAACTTTGATAGAAATACCTTGTCCACAATCCTTCAAAACCAGCTAGGAGAAAGTGAATCAAACATAGTACTTGGCCAAAAGCTAATTGATGAATCCTTCAATAAAGTTATCGGATCAAAAATGGAAGAATCCATTAATGATATAATCAAAGTGCAAGGTAGACACATCCACACAATTGACCTTTACGATAAAATCTCAAAACGTGATGAGATGATTAAAAAAATGAAATCACTAATCGGCAACCTCACCAGCAAAGCTGTCGTTGCTGATACAATCCTTGCTACCAATGGTGACGTAAAACAAATGAGTGATGGGCTTCTTAAACTTTCTAATGATTTACAAAAAAACAAAAATGAACTTATAAATAAATCATTCGAACTTCACAAGCAATCAACCAACAAAGAACTTGAAACTGCAAACAACGCTATTCGTGAATTACAAAACCGAATAAGAGAACTCAGAAGCGCGGCCGAAAATAGAGATGAAATAACGAGAGTTAGCGGAAATGATAATAATAAATCAGAACTAGCTCCAAACCACAATGATGCGAAATATGTACAACAACTTGAAGCAAGATTAGAAAATTTTAAGTCTGAACTCGACCTAGAGCGAAGCAAAACCAAAAACCTAGAATCCAGGTTTTTGAATATGAGTTCAAACAAAGGTAATGAGTTAGAAAAAGAAATCGCTGATGCTATAAAAAGAACCGAGATGAAATATGAGCTCAAGATGAAGCAGATTAATATGATTAGCGACAAAATGGCCAACACTGGAAAAAAAGCGCAACAAGACCTAATTTCAAAAAAACAAGAGATTGTAAAACTTAAAGCTGATAACACGGCCTTAAAAAATCAAATCGACACCCTTGAAAGAAAATTACGAGTAAAAGCTGCTTAGCGCAACTAAGATTATACTTGCCAGTTTATGAATAAATAAGTAAAAAATTAGTTCATGTGCCCGGGTGGCGGAATTGGTAGACGCACCAGACTTAGGATCTGGCGCTTACGCGTGGAGGTTCAAGTCCTCTCTCGGGCACCATCT
>DYOQ01000061.1:9860-15355 GCA_020720455.1 Bdellovibrio sp. | reverse complement strand
TGTTCCATAACCAATCCTTTTTTCTTCACTTATTTCTATCATATTTGCTAATATTTGGTACCAAAAATTAGCAAATTTTCTTCGTGAAACCAACTACATGTTCTCATATAAGAAACATAATATTTCAAAAACGAAAACATACTCTTTTAATAAACATGTAACCTACAGAAATATCACTTATGAAGATTGGCCCTACATTTGCTTTAACATTTTCATGACATTTTCCAAGGAGATCGAAATGAATACGTCAGAAGGTAAAAAAAGAGTTCGTATTGTACTTGCCTCAGGTGGTTGTGACACCAGTGGTAGTTACAAGTAAAAGACAAAAGTGAAAAGCGGTAGCATATTCTTGTGCTACCCTTTTCGTGGAGGGATTTATGTTTGAAGTAGAATTGGACGAAATAATTGTCGAATCATTTATTAGAACCTGCCAAGTAGAGATAACAGGTAGGTGCAATATGAAATGCCAACACTGTCGTGCTTGGCAAGATGATAGAGTAGATATGTCTTTTGAACTATATCAAAAAGTTTTAGATTTTGTTGAAGCTGGTGTTCGTGATGATTTTAGACTTACGATTTCAGGAGGAGAACCATTTCTACATCCAAATTTAATAGGTTTTTTAAATGAAGCGAAACAAAGAAACGTAAACAATATTGCGATTACAACAAACGGATCCATTTGCGATAAGCCTTTATTACAAAGAATCAAAAAACTTAATTTCAATAATCTCTTCATTCAAGTAAGTATAGATAGTGACGCTCCTCATGATCATGACAAATTTCGTGGTCATAAAAATGCCTATAAAAAAGCCATGACATTTTTCGACATAACAAAAGAGCTAGAGATTAACACCTCGCTTCGTACATCTGTCACGCCTAAAACAATTGCACGACTAGAAAGTCTCTGTCATCTAGCTTTACTCAAGGGTGCTATTCGTTTTGGAACATCACCAATAATTCCGGCCGGTAGAGGTAAAAATAGTGACCTTACGATGGGCCCAATAGATAAATTAAAATTTATTCAAGAACTAGCTAGATGTGATGCTAAATTTCCAAGCTTAGAAATTACAACAGAAGACCCAACAAAGATGGCATTTGGAAATGGGCCATGGGCCACCTGTTCTGAATACACAAATACTGATGGAGTTTATGGTGGATGTACCGCAGGAATAAGTAGTATAAACGTTCTTGCTAGTGGTGATGTTACTCCATGTGCAGTCTTCGATAAAAAAATCATGAATTTGAATCTGCTATCTGCAGATGAAGCAATGAATATATATGTTTCAAGCAAAGTAATAAAAGATCTTTTTTCACGAAATTTTTCTGGCAGATGTGGTAGTTGCAAATTAAAAAGAGTTTGCGGTGGCTGTAGAGCTGTACCTTATGGTTTAACGGGAGACTACATGGGTGAAGATTCAACATGTTTTAAGGGAATACATTTATGAAATGGACATTTTTTTTAACCATATTTATGCCAATGCTAGTTAATTTTATTACAAGCAAACTAATATTACAGACCGATTTAATCATGCTTGCAAAATTTGGTGAGAGCGCAGTAGCAGCATACTCAGCACCTGTTAGCATTATGTTTCTTGATACCTTAATTGCACTAGCATTATCTCCAATTATAGGAGTGAGAATTTCTGAACATATCAAACGTAGCCAAGCCAACCAAGGTAACCTGGCCGGAGTCGATGAAATTTCTAAAACTATTTCTTCAACACTCATCATATCAATAATACTGACAGCTATAGGTTTAGCAATATATCCAACAGTAACTCAATTTATTGTAAAGGATATTGCCATAAAAAAATTGGCCGTAATATTTGTTGTATATATGACAATTTCAATTGTACCTAGATTTATGCAATTTGTGTTTGGCATGTGCCTCCATGCTCTTGGACGTGGTAAAATTATATATCTTGTTTCTCTTATCTCTTTGCCTGCTAACTATTTCTTAAATCACTTTTTTTCAGTTGTTTTAAATGTGGGTCCAACAGGAGTATATATTAGCACACTGGCCGTAAGTTGCGCCACAAGCGGTGTTTTATTTTTAAGTCTAAGAGACAAGATTGATCTTCACTATTTTTCCTCACAACATATTCTAACATGGCTAACAAATGTTTTTAATAACACAAAATTTGAATTTATAAGACTGTCTTCATATCGTTTAGTTATTTTCATAACATTCATTTTCATAAGCGGTGGCGCTGGTGTTGTCAACAGGCTGACGGCATATAGTATTGTCACCGAGTTCATGATGCTTGTAAGCATGCCTGTGATTACTTTAACCCGAAGTCTTTCAATATATTTGGTGCAAGAAAATATTGATAACATGTCTACTGACTGTTTAAAAAATGTACTCATGGCCATAGGCAGATACGCGATATTTTTCTCATTGTTCGTTGGCTTCATCATGTATGTGGCAGGGGATTATGTCGCTATAAATTTATATCACATTTCAAATCCAGAAACCAAACAGTGGTGGGATATTTTCCTCATTACTTTTGTATTTATTTATCCTGCCCTAACTATATGTGGAATTTTAAAAGCAACGTTTCATGCAAAAAAAATGTTTTCCATCACATCTAAAGTTGATTTGAGAAGCGACTGGATTGTTTTCACCCCAATTTTTGTGATCGGTTGCTTAATCAATGAACCGACCGTAGTCTGGAGTTCGTACTTAGCATCCTCAATTTTTATTATCTCTTTTATATGTAAATATTTACAAACATCGGTAATAAAAACCGTATAATTTATCTGCGGCGTATTCATAAGAGCGGCCTTAGTTAAAAAATTTGAAAAATTCTCAATAGATCGAATCGAGATAGTCCCTCTTTCATCAATTTTTCAAACGCCTCTTCTGAATCGCCAAGCGCTTGGCCCAATAAAATGTTCCTGCACTAGCAAAAATAACAATTAAAGACCGAAGGATAGTTTTAGAATATCCAGTAACTGCACTATCTATCAGATATGGCCATATATCAAGAGGTGGTGCCATCACTGTAGTTACATAAGTAAGCCACTTAAACACAAGCGCGATAATTAACAGAGACCACAAAATAAATTTTTCACTCTTTAAAAAGGTAGGGTTTAAGATTAAATAGACAACACCAAACATCGGTAACACCATTGATAAATATCTTGGGCCAGAAGTGGAACCAGCATGCCAAGCTCCAAAGCTAGCATTCATTAACAACAACGAAAGAAAACTCAAAAGTATAAATACCACCATTTCAATTTTTATTGCTGACAGCTTTTGTCTATTCATCATCAATTTTATTGGTGCGATAATTAAAAGAAACAGTATCCATGGCTGAGTAACCAACAACCCTTTCTTCATACCAAAAAGAAGTTCGAATAGTGCTTGTGGTTTAGGATATGGAGCGAAGATCCCAAGAAAATTACCTTTTACATTTGCCATATCTACGAAATCAGGATTCTGATAATTACCGGCCGTCTTAAAAATAGAACCGTAACAACTGTAGTGATACCAACACCAGAGTAATCCTGGAACAATCCCACCTGTTATAAAGGGAATTAGCCAGTTAAAATTTTTCTTGTTTTGATAGAGAATCGTAAAGATAACTACTGGGAGAATAAAAATTGAAGCGTACTCTCCAAGAAATAGTTGTCCGAAAATCAGTCCCGTAAAAAAATAGTTTCTATAAAACAATGAAATCACCAACAAGGTAAACAGTATTGCCGAAAACCCGTGGCCCATAAAATTTATCATGAAAAGCGATGCTGTATTTCCAAAAAGTGTAGCAAGAGCAAAAAAGACAAGAGCGCTATTGGGCATAGACTCATGATTGCGAAAATACCACGCTAGCACTAAAACTATAATCGCAAATGGTATAAGCTGATAAATTGTCGCGATTAAAATCCTAATCCAACCAGCGGTTGCTCTTTCAATAATTTTTTTCCCTGTAAATAATTTAACAGTTTGATCAACAAGATAAAAAACTGGAAATGTTATAAACGCAATACCAGGCGCTTTATTGGAATAATAATTACCATCTGGTGTTCTTGCCCAATCCACTGACCAGATATAATCATTTATCTTAAATGTCGTTTGATCGCTCATTGCTTGCATTAGTCCAAACCTAGACTTCTCATTTGTCCCAGCAGATTGTGGCCCTACTAAATTTAAAAAAATGTAGGAAATCACAATTGGAAAAATCACTAGCGATTTACTTCGTGTCCATAACAATTTCCAATTTGCTCTATTAACATTAATGCTCATATTGATTGATTATCTATTTAGGCAAACATAATGTCTACTCTACAAAATCGCGACATCTAAAAGATAACGAATCCCCTCTTGGTACGGATAAAACTCAATTCCTTGATCTACGTATGCACGTTCGGCACGACAAAGTACGATACGCTTAGCTTCTGGATAGTCATCTAAAATATGATTTATGCTCTTAACATCGCTCGCGTTTGGATTTTTATTTGATTTAATTTCAACTGCTACAGGTGTTGCCAATAACGTTCTTAGCAAAATCAAATCAATTTCAGCCCCGTTGTTTGTTCGATAATGGTAAACGTGACAGTCAATTGAATGTCTTTCCCTATATTTTATTAATTCGTTGACCACAAGATTTTCAAAAAGCTGGCCAAAACGAAAAGAGGACTCTTTAATCTCTGTCGATAATTCACCACGAAGCGCATTTGCAACACCATTATCGAAAAAATAATACTTAGGAGCATGTTGTAACTGTTTTTTTATAGATTTAAAAAATGCCGGAATAGAGATTGCAATCAAAGTATCCTCAAGTATTTTGTAATACTCTTTTACTGTTTGAGATGCGCAATTAATCTGCCTAGCAATCGCTGAGTAGTTAACAATCTGGCCATCTTTGGCCGCCGCATATTCTAAAAAATGTGCGAAACTTTCTAGATTACGAACCAGTGCCTCTTGTTGAACTTCTTCTTTCAAATACGTATTGCTGTACGTTTTTAAATATTTTTTTCTAAAACTAGGGTCACTTATAAAACTTTGTGGTAATAAACCGTGAGATAAAATCTTTGGCAGATGTTGTTCAAAATCTATCTCTTCAAAATTTAATGTAGCAAACTGAACTATGTTTTCATATTGAAAATATAACCACCAAATGTAACTGCCTAAAAGTACATGCTAATTTATTAAATCATATATTTATATAAAGTACAGTTAAAAATAATATAATAAATTTACAATAAGCAACAGAACTATAATGGGTAACTATAGTGCATAGGCAAGCTTACCGGAATAAAGGGGTTGACCCGCACTTAGTTCTACGTAAAATAGGCAAAAATATAATAGAATATAACCCATTATGACTAAACGACTATTCGATCTCATTCTTTCACTATTCTTAATAACAATATTTTTTCCTCTGTATATTGCTATTGCTCTACTCATTAAACTAACAAGTGAAGGGCCAGTTCTGCATAACTCAAAGCGAATTGGGATTAACAACGAAATTTTTCTAATGCCAAAATTTAGA
>DYOQ01000061.1:0-9760 GCA_020720455.1 Bdellovibrio sp. | reverse complement strand
TAACTCAAAGCGAATTGGGATTAACAACGAAATTTTTCTAATGCCAAAATTTAGAACTATGTTAATTTCAACTCCTCAGGTGGCGACCCACCTTCTAAACGATCCTGCAAAATATCTAACTTCAATTGGTGGCTTCCTTCGAAAAACAAGTCTTGATGAACTTCCACAACTGATCAGTATTATAAAAGGTAAAATGAGTTTTGTGGGGCCACGCCCTGCTCTATTTAATCAAGATGATTTAATTTCTTTGCGAACTCAAAAAGGAGTTCACCTTCTTAAGCCTGGACTTACTGGCTGGGCACAAGTAAATGGCAGAGATGAAATACCAATCCCTCAAAAGGTGCTCTACGACGAAGAGTACGCTAAGAAAAAAAATTTCACTTTCGATTTAAAAATTATTTGGATGACATTCATTAAAGTAATAAAACGTGAGGATGTTTCGCATTGATGCCTCTTATTGTTGAATTGGATTCCACTCTAGGTGGGGCCCCTAAGAAATACGAAGGACTCTACGAATCGGACCTAAAATCGACTCTACAATTTGATCATTATTATAGTTCTGCCCACTATGCTCTAGTTCGGACAATAAGCGTATCTTTCCGGTAAATCAAAGGATGCTATTATCCCATAGTCGAGAGAAAAACTCCTTATATGGAATTATCTCAATGCCGTCGCTAGTAATTCTTGGAGTATCTTCTAAGCAAACTACAATTCTCTTTTTAATTTTCGGATGATCTTCAATAATTTGGCGAAGCCCTTTTAAATGCTCTTTGGTGATCTTCTTTGAGGATTTAGCTTCAATCGCATACTCCATATTATTGACTATAAAATCAACTTCAACACCCGATGTAAGCTTCCAATAAGAGTAATTAAAATATCTATTGCAGTACGAGTTATATACTTGTAGCTCGTGAAAAATCCAATTTTCAAATGCTTTTCCGAACAGCTCTGATCCAACAACTAACCTTCCCCGTTTATTTAGAAAATTTACCAACCCAATATCATAAAAATAAAATTTTGGTGAACGAACAACTTTTCTTTTTTCTCTTTTTATATATGCAGGGAGATAACGGCCAAGCAATGTATCGACAAGGATTTGAGCATACTCTTTAACAGTTGGAGAAGTGACACCACAATCACTTGCAATGTTTGTGAAGTTTATTGGCTCAGTATCTGAGAAAGAGAGTGATTCCAAAAATGAGGAGAATGTTGGTAAACTTCGAGTTAACCCCTCCTCTAAAATTTCTTCTTTTAAGTAATTATTTATATACGCATTGATAAGTGGAGCAGGATCATCTTCTAGATAGTGATTAGGAAGATAACCATGATTCAAAAAGCGCTCCAGATCAAAGCTATCGCCAATCTCGTTAATACTTAGGCCATAGAACTCTTTAGTAATGGCCCTACCTCCAAGCATATTTGCTCCAGCTCTTCTAATTTTTCTTGCACTAGAACCACATAAACAAAATGATATTTTGGAATTTTCTATTAACCAGTGAATCTCATCAAGTAGTGATATGCACAGTTGGATTTCATCAATGATAACAAAAGTTTTTTTTGAGTATTGCAATTCCTCTCTAAGCAGATGAGGTTTTTGCATATACTTTAGCCTTACGTCCGTTTTTAGCAGATCAATATAAATATTATCATGATAAAAATGATGAAGCCAAAAGCTCTTACCTGTTTGTCTCGGGCCAAGTAAGAAAAAACTGTTTTTAGGTTTTTTTTCAAAATTAATAAGTCGTTGGTACATTTGCAAACCCTCTTAATTAAAACCATGTTAAACTAGGCCAAGCCAGACTAAGTCATGCATGGTAAATCAATGTGTTATATCAAACAGTTATATCACACATACCGAGAAATATAAAGACATACTTTAATATTTCATGAAATTTTAAAGCAGCGCTATGGCCACTTAAACTTATAAGTTTAGCAGATAATCAAAATCGCTCTTGGTTAGAGTACGTTTAGTAAAAGAGGTTTGAGCTAGATCATCTTCTTTCTCTGCAAACAAAGCATCGAACGCTGCGCTCTTTAGCGATTTTAAGTGTTGAATTTTTTCTTCGACTGACTCTTCCATAATATAACGATAAACTTGAACTGGCTTTTCTTGGCCTATCCTGTAAACTCTATCGGTCGCTTGATCTTCGGCCGCTGGATTCCACCATGGCTCGATATGAAATACATAGCTGGCCTTAGTTAAATTTAATCCAACTCCACCCGTTTTAAGAGTCATTAGCAAAACAACTGGTTCACTATCTTTATTAAACTCTTCTAAAACCTTTACTCGATTTTTGGCGGTAACTTCACCAGAGATTGTAAGAACTTTGTATCCTTTTTCTTGTAATCTCTGCTCGATAAAATTAAGCGAGGTTCTAAAATTAGTAAAAACAATTACGCTCTCTTTATTCTCATAAAGTTCAGCGATGGCCTCCATCAAAATTTCTAGCTTAGGTGCGTCTCCTGAATATTCAATATCACTAAGTATCTGTGGGAATGAACATACTTGGCGCAATCTTAAAAGCGCTGTCAACATCTCGATCTGTCCACACTTTTCGCCTTTATCTTCAATCACCGCTTGAATCCTATCATTCCAAGAAATCGCAATATCTCGGTAGATTTTCTTTTGAGCAGATTCAAATGGAAGACTTATAACACTCTCAGTTTTGCTTGGTAACTCAGTCAAAACCATTTTCTTTGTCCGACGAAGAACAATTGGTGCCGTCTTTGCTTTTAAAAATTCAATATCTTCGGCCGAAACTTTACTAGCACCTGCTGCTCCAGCAAACGAAAAGCTGGACATAAAATCTTTATAATCACCAAGAGAACCAGGTAGTGCAATATCAATCAAAGAATAAAACTCTCCATAATGGTTCTCCATCGGTGTTCCAGTCAAACAAAACTTACTATTTGCTTTTAACATTCTGGCCGCACCAGTTCTATTTGCTCTTATGTTTTTAAGATTCTGGGCCTCGTCAAAAAAGACGATGTCGATATCTATGGATTTAAACAATAAAATATTTCGCTCTAATACTCCGTAAGTAATAACATAGACGGAGCTACTATTTTGTTTTACTTCTTCAAGATATGTCGTTGCATTTGACGATTCAAAAATTTTAACAACAATTTTTGGAGTAAATTTTTTTGACTCTTCAACCCAGTTGTAAACTAACGATGTAGGAACAACAATGATATTGTGGCCGAGTCGACCGTTTAATCTAAGAAGCTCTAAAAGGCCGAGCACCTGGATCGTTTTTCCAAGTCCCATATCATCAGCAAGAATCCCACCGAAACCAATATTATATAAATCTAGCAGCCAGCTAGTCCCTATTCTTTGATAATCTTTAAGTGGAACCTCTAGCTTTTTGCCACTCTTTTTTTCTAACGCCGTTAACGACAATCTCTCTAATGAAAAATCAGCCCTCTCTTGGTTCCTCATTTTTAAAAGATCAAACTGTTTACATATCTCATTCCAGCGAGTTCCTCCAACAACAGGAACGCCTTTTTCTCGAAGTGCGAGCATATCAAGAATTTGTGATCGCTCTTGCTGAACAATATTTTCACCAGTGCACGACATTTTATCATTCATCTTTCTACTTGCAAGCTTCGACCAGAAAAAATCTAACCACTTTATTCCTGGAACATGCTTCTTATTTAGAAGGTAGAATTTTCCTTTATGCTCAAGATAATTTGCTCTCGTAAATTTTGCTGCCTCCTCTTGAGAAATCTCTTCTCCTTTGAAGAAAACTTTTGGGTGAAGCTCAAACCAATCGATTTTCCCTGAACTATTTTCTGAAATATTAAACTCAGTTTTAAAATCTTCTGGCCCAAGAGTTTCCACTGCTCGTCCATCAATATAAAGTTCGACTTTCATTTGATGAGCATCATTACTTAACGTATTAGTATCAGTATTAGTATTAGAATTAGAATTAGAATCAGTATTTACACCAGCACCACCAAAAAGTTCTGACCCATTTAAAAATACATTCGGCAATACATTCTCAATTTTATTGAAATTTTCACCGAAATTGAAGGCCGCTAAATTTTGCTTTAGGAAAATATTTGGGCCATATGTTTTGAAAATAGTAGTTAAATAAATCAGCAAAAGATCGTTAAGCATTTTGCTATAGCAAATTCTGACAAGTTTATTATTAACAACGTAGTAATTATAATCTAGATTTTTTTCACCACCAAAAATTCCAAGCACGTCCAAAACATCTTTTATTAAGTGAATTACTCTTGATGAAATAAACTCCTTAATACTGACTGCATCTCTACCTGCATCTTTATCTGCGTTTTTATCTGCGTTTTTATCTGCACCTTGAAGAGGGATAAAATGTTTATGTTTATCTATGATTTGCACAAAGAGATTTCCAAGTTCAAGCAGAATACGCTTCTCAAGTTTTTTAGACTCTTTTGCATTTTGTGGTGGCGAATTTCTTACTTTATTTAACGTTGTATAAATCAGGTACAGATAGAAACCACTGTGTTTCAGAACAAACAAATCATTTTTCCTTGTATCACCATGGGCCTGTTTTGCAACTCTTTGGTTAGAACTTTCTGTAAGACAACCAATCCCGTATCTCATGGCCGCCACAAGCGTATGACACATTCGTGGCCAGTACTCTGTCGATCCAATTTGATCATTTAATTTCAGCGAAACTTTCATATAATCATGATTCTCTGAACTAAGATCGATCCTAATTATAGAATTTTTGTGATCATATATTTCATCATTATCAGCATCTATAGTTAACGTGCCAGCGGATCTTAATCCGTCAATAGTTTCAATTAATCTTTGTGGAAAGCTTGGAAAATTTAACGATTTTTTTAAATCATATTCAAAATCTAAACACTCATCCAACTCTTGATAATACGCTGGATACTCGGTAGTAATATAATTGGCCTTTTGTTTATGTTCATAAAAATCGTGCTGATACACAGAGGCTTTTCTATTTTCCTTATCAATAGTTAGTAGCAGATTATTACCAAGGTCAATTAAATTTTCACCGAGATGCTCTCCCGACAACCCTCCTCTTATAACCAAGTCATTTATTGACCAACGATTCGACTCTTTCGGAAGCTTCCCTATAGATGTAAAAGTTAACGCGAAACGCTCTACCCCTCTGTCAATATTATCCGACAAAAAAAGTGACACCTCTTTTCCTTTTTCAGTTCTACAGTAATCAGTGGCCCTAATTGCAAGATCTGTTAGCAGCTTAGGCATTGAACTGTTTAATCTCTGCCCATAACTCTTTAACGAGTGATCTGGAGATTGAATCTTGGTCAAGAAAGGTTTAAATATCCAATGAACAGACTGAAGCTCATTGGATATTTTATCACTAAGGCGAGGCAATAGATTTTCATCGACTAAAACTGCATAACTACTAGTCACCAGCTCTCGCAAAGTGAAAATAAAATTATCACTAAACACATATTGAACAGATGAAGTTATAAGAAACTTATCTTTCGAAAATACGCCATGCTTGCCACTTTCAAATTCTGTCCTCTTAGCAACGTACCTATAATAATCTTGACTAGCAAGGATCTCACTCAAGCAGGCAGAATACGAATAATTGCCATAGTAACTATTCTGTTTTGAACGATATTCATCACCAAATAGAATCGTGAACTCTTGTAGCTGATCAGGGCCACGGTTTAGCTTTATAAATTCACTTGTTAGAAACTTAGAGGCATCAGGTGAAATAGGTTCAATTTTATGTCCACCATTTCCATTTCCACTTCCACTTCCACTTTCATTTTCATTTTCATTTTCATTTTCTAGCTTGTGATTAGTAACAAAAATTACTGATTTGAGTACAATCTCATTGCTCTTTAAAAAAATAGATCGCAGAATTTTGCCAACAAGTAACATTTTTTTATCAACAATATCCACCATGGATCTAGTTGGATTTAACACACTATGAAGTAAGATCAGCAATACCTGTATCCACTCAAGATCTTTTGTAATTAAAAGTCTACCATCAACATTCCTGATCAACACGCTATTAAGAATTTCTCCCGATTGTCTTTTAATTAAAACAATGCATCCTTGATCATCCTTGCAAAGAGAAAGTGTTAGTCTGTCCCTCTCTTTTGTCGCGATATTCATTGCTAGCGCACTATCATTTTTTTTTATAGCATTTAAGAAAATCAAGAGTTCGAATCTATCGAGTTGTGCCAAGCTTTGAATGGTAAGAGTATTATCATTTGTCATTTACGCCTCGTTGATTTTTTAGGGGTCTGAGTATCATAGATTAGCTAAAATCTAAAATCTAAAATCTAAAATTAATAATTAATAATTAAAAATAAAAAATTAAAAATTAATCGCAACTCTAGCGCACAGAGTTAAAACCGGTGCAAAAATAACATCTATTTATGATAGTTAATTATCATATCCATTTATCCCTGATTCAATGGCCTCCGAGATACTTTCGGCAAATATATTAAGATAAGAAATCTTCCCATCACAAATATTTATGCCAGCAGGGGATTCACTTGATGTGACAATCTCGAATAACTTTACATATTCAACTGCTTCATATGCCGAAATATTGCGCCTTCATAATTACGTTGGTAAGAAAAAATCCTACAAATTTTTTTCAAATAAATAAGCCGTTTTACAAATGAGTTCAAGACTATCTCTTTTTGGTGACCAACCAAGAATTTTTTTTAATTTTGAAGAGTCTGCAACTAAACTTGCCGCATCTCCTAGACGTCTCGGGGCATGCTCAACACGAAAATCAACTTGAGCGACTTTTTTTACCGTTTGGACTACTTCTTTTACGCTGTAACCATGTCCGTAACCACAATTAAAAGTCAAACTTTTACCTTGATTAAGCAAATATTCAATAGCAAGTACATGGATATCGGCGAGATCTTCAACGTGGATGTAATCACGAATTCCTGTACCATCTGGAGTTGGATAATCTGTTCCTGTAATTTGCATAAATTCACGTTTTTTACAAGCGGCCTCAGAGGCGATTTTTATAAGGTGAGTGGCCTTGGGCGAACATTGTCCGAAGCGTCCATCTTCCGAAGCACCAGCAACATTAAAATAACGAAGAATGACTGACTTTAATTCAAATTCTTCTTCACAATCTTTGATGATTTGTTCGCTAAAGAGTTTTGAGTGGCCATAAGGATTAATAGGAGCGGCCGGAACCATCTCAGTGATGAGTTCGTTTGTAGCATTTCCATAGACTGCTGCCGTTGAAGAGAAAACTATATTTTTTACACCTGAAGCTTTGCAGGCATTAAGAAGAGAAAGAACTCCCATGGTATTATTTTGATAGTAAGTTAAAGGAATTGAGATCGATTCCGGAACAACAATTTTTGCTGCAAAATGAATCACACCTTCAACTTTATTTTCATGAAGGATGTTTTTTACGGCTTCAGTATTTAAAATATTAAGTTGAATAAATTTTGCTTGAGGATGAATTAATCGTTCAAATCCTGTGCTTAAATCATCAACAATAAGGACATTAAATCCTGCATGAATAAGGGCATTAGTGGTATTCGAGCCAATATATCCTGCTCCACCCGTGACTAAAATTGTTTTTTTCATCTTTACCTCTATTAGGATAACTTACCAAACCTTTTCTGATTACATTATCTAAAAAAGAATTTTATGATCCAAACTTAATTTAGCAGCAGGAATACGTTGGTTGTTTCATAAGAAATATCTTGTATCTCATCTACTGTAAACTAACTTGATCTTTATTAATGTCAGAAAGTAGTTCATTACTGTTTGTGCTAGCAACAAACGAAAACTCTGGAACTAACCTCTTTAAAACTTCAAACACTAATGCTCTAGATGGCCGTGACAAAATTAACTCACTCAAGGCCGTCATATCACCAATAAAATTTTCACTAACATCTTTCACTCTTGCAACTTTCACAAGAGGATGAATTGTAGGAAGAGCGTGTTCTCCATCTAGGAGCAACTCTTCGAAAAGTTTTTCACCAGGTCGAAGTCCTGTATATTTAATTTCGATATCCTCTTTTGTTAATCCGGCCAAAGAGATCAACTGTTTTGCTAGATCATATATTTTGACTGGTTTTCCCATGTCTAGAACAAAAATTTCAGAACCATTTCCGATTGCTCCTGCTTGAAGCACCAACTGAGAGGCCTCAGGGATCGTCATAAAATATCTTTTAATTTCAGGATGAGTAATTGTAATCGGCCCACCGCTCGCAATCTGCTTTTTAAATAATGGAACAACACTACCACTACTACCCAAGACATTCCCAAACCGAACAGTCATAAACTTAGTCTTACTTGTAGATTTTTGAACATGCTGACAAACCATCTCAGCAACTCTTTTCGTTGCTCCCATAATGTTAGTTGGGTTGACAGCTTTGTCCGTTGAAATCATCACAAAACGTTTAACCTCAAATTTTACCGCCGCTTCGGCCAACACCCTCGTACCAAAAACATTAGTATGAATCGACTCTAAAGGATTTGCTTCCATCATTGGAACATGTTTGTATGCTGCCGCATGAAAAATTACACTCGGCACAAACTCTTCTAATACTCGTTCAACTTTTAGCTCATCACGAACATCGCCAATAACTGTTCGGTACTCTAGATCAGGAAAGGCCTCCTGGATCTCTTGTTCAAGTTTATACAAAAAATATTCCGTCATCTCAAACATGATTAGCATCTTTGGTTTAAACTTAGCGATTTGAACACAAAGTTCAGAACCGATAGATCCACCAGCACCAGAAACCATAACAACACTACCCTGAACCATAGAATCAATTGATTTAGAATCTAGCGTGATCGCCTTTCGCCCCAAAAGGTCTTCCAGTTGAACCTCTCGAAGCTGAGAAAAACTCATTTTTCCCTCTAGAATATCACTAACATGAGGAAGCGTTTTAAACTCAAGCGGTGTATTTCTACAAACCTTAACAATACTTCTAATCTGCTCACTACTAGCAGACGGAATAGCAATATATATCTTACTTGCACCTGTCTTATTAATAATCTGAGGAATATCAGCAACCCCACCCATGATTTTTATTCCGTGAAGTACCCGCCCCCTTTTATGTAGATCATCATCAACAAACGCCACTACCCTCATTCCAAGTGTAGGCGTCTTTTTGATCTCTCGAAACAACTGCTCACCAGCAGCTCCTGCTCCAACAATTATAATCGAATCATTTTTACCAGACGATTTAAGCTGTTTATCACTTAAGCGGTCCCTAAGTAGACGGTAAGAAAAACGACCCCCACCAAGTCCAATCACCAACAAGAGCCAATCTATAAAAAACATCGAACGAGGAATTCCCTCAAGACGATTATATAAAAATGCAACCACGAGTGAACTAACTACAGCAACCGTTACCCCTTTTATCAGCATAACTAGATCATGAGTACTTGAATAACGCCAAATACCTTTGTAAAAACCACTAAGGTAAAAACAAAATAGTTGAGCACTGATGAGAAGAAAAAATAGAGATAAAAAATGATTTGAATGGTAAAAAATAGAAGAAGGCCACTCTCCATGCCTTATAACAACACTTAACAATATTGCGAACAAAGAAATAAGAGTGTCGTGCAAAAATACCAACAATGTTTTTTGCAACGAAGTTAATTTTGACACAACTGCTTCCATCGTAATTTCCATGTAATTTCCACAATAAGACCCAGAGAAAAATCTACAATATTACCCGAAAAAATTTACTAGCGATCGTTTGCCTTTTACGCTTTTACGCTTTTTTTTCAGAATGTCATAAAATTGGAGGTTTCGCAAGA
>DYOQ01000060.1 GCA_020720455.1 Bdellovibrio sp. | reverse complement strand
CCTTGGTAAATGACCTTCTGCTCTTTACACAGTCTTAAACAATTGCTGCCTTAACGCTTCATAAGCGACAGCAGTTACGACGTTTGAAAGATTAAGAGATCTAACTTTATCACTAAAAATTGGGAGTTTATAAAATCTATCTTTATACTTATCAAAAAGATAGTCAGGAAGTCCTTTGGTCTCTGAACCAAAAATTAGGAAGCACCCATCTTCTAACTTGGCATCAAAATAGAGCTGATTGGCCGCCTTTGAAAAGAAAAACATCTTCGCCGCTTCAGGTGTTGTTTTTTTTAAAAACTCATCAAATGAATCATACTCTGCTAGTTCGACATACTTCCAATAATCAAGCCCCGCTCTACGCAGGGCCTTTTCACTAATATCAAAACCGTATGGCCTAATCAGATGGAGTTTAAGATCAAGGGCCACACAGGTTCTCCCAACACTACCAGTATTACCAGGAATCTCAGGAGCAAGAAGAACAATATTAAACCTTGCCATTAATTAGATACTCAACAAGCGTTCTGACCATAAGTCCTGAGGCACCCTTTGATGAACAATATGGCAAATGGCCTTGTGATTCACTCACACCAGCAATATCGAGATGGGCCCAAGTAATCCCATCTCTAATAAATTTTTCAAGAAATGCAGCGGCCTTAGATGCTCCACCATTTCTGTTCTCACCCATGTTTTTTAAGTCTGCAACTTTTGAAATAATCTCTTTTCTAAACTCCTCAATAATCGGCATACGCCACATATACTCTTCGGCCAGTTTTGCACTCGTCTCCAACTTTTCTGCTAACTTGTCATCGTTGCTAAATAGACCGCAAATTTCGTCACCAAGAGCTACTAAAATCGCTCCAGTCAGCGTCGCCACATCAATAATAACATCTGGTTTAAAATCACACGCATAATCTAAGACATCAGCAAGAACTAAACGGCCTTCAGCATCGGTGTTTAAAATCTCAACCGTTTTTCCACTTCTAGACGTCACAATTGCATCTGGAGTTGTCGCACCTCCAGAGATCATATTATCAGTTATCCCAAGGAAGCAGGAGATTTTAATTTTAGGTTTAAAACTAACCGCTGCTTTAAATGCGGCATAAGCAGTTGCCGCTCCGGCCATGTCCCCCTTCATTCCTGGCATCGATGTTGGTGGCTTCAATGAGTATCCACCAGTATCAAATGTCAAACCTTTACCAACCAAGGCAATATGTTTCGTCTTCTTGGTTGCCCCTGTTGGGTTGTATGTTAAGTGAACTACGCGAGGAGCATGAGTTGAACCAGCATTAACAGCAAGAAGTAGCCCCATACACTCTTTCTTAATTTGTGTTTCATTCAACACTTTGACTGTTACCTTTGCTAATTTTTTAGCATCTTTTTCCACCTCTGCTGCAAACTTTTCAGAATGGAAAACATTTGGTGGTTCATTCACCCAATCCCGACACAAATTTATTGCATCCGAGACGACCTCTGCCTTATTTAACTCATTACTCATCTTTGCGTTTTTACCAGTCACAAGAAAAACTTTTTTAAGATGTGCTTTCTCATTTTTGCTCTTATATTTATTAAACTGGTAAGCGCCTAACATAAGTTCTGAACTAATTTTATAAATCAAACTCTTGGCATCATACAACTCTTCAAAATTGATAATATCAACTGCAATCTCTTCATATTTAGATTTGAGAACAAGCACCTTTTTTACTAAGCAATTGATCAACTCTCTTTCTGTAATCTCGCTCTTTTTTCCAAGTGATATTAGTATGACTGGTTTTCCATCCGCAACTATGCTCTCTAACTCATCACCCTTCTCACCTTTAAAACTGGAAAACCTAGCTAATTTGGAAAAATCATCATCGTAACTACCAACATCTAAGCTATCATTTTTCCCTGCTAAATATGTAGGGAAAATCAAACACTCAAATTTAGGACACTCTACTCTACTTTTTACAATCTCAATTTTCACTCTTAAACTCCATCAAAAAATAGTATTACAACCAACATCACATTGTTTTACTTGAAAAGTAAATCCGTCTAAGTATAAACTATCACTTAATAGATTTCTTTACAAGAAACAACAAGAGGACCTAATGCTCTATGTCTCCCAACGTTACTTAGCAGCTAAATTCATTCCGCCATTTGTAATCAGTGCAATGTTTTTTATTATGTTTTTACTAACGTTCGAGCTCTTTAAAATCATCCACATTATAATTTCAAGAGGTGTGGCGTTTACGCTAATATTAGAACTTACATTTCATATCGCGATCTCTTTTGTACCAATAGCGATTCCGCTCTCTACACTTTTTGCAACTATCTACTCCATAAACCAGCTAAGCTCCGACTCAGAAGTTGTTGCAATGAGATCATTTGGTATTTCAAAATATAAACTCTTTTTACCTTTTTTAATTCTTTCAATCTTAATTGCAGCAATGACTTATCATCTTGGACAAAACGTCATCCCTCTATCCAAGAAGCTTTTTAAAAATAAAATCATCTCAATCAGCTCAAAAGGGATGCTATCAAATCTAAAGTCTGGTGAATTTTTTATTGATATTCCAGGGATAACCCTCTTTACTGAAGAGGTATCTGATGGAGGGAAAGAACTTAAAAACATATTTTTAAATATCGATAAAGCAAATAGCGAAGAAAAAATTATATCTGCCAAAACAGGGCGAATTATTCCAAACTCCGGAACTGACGGAGCAACACGACTTCACCTAAGCAATGGAAATATCCTCACCATCTTTAATGACAGAACTGAAAAAGTTGAAAAAATCGATTTTAAAGAACACAATTTCCCAATCATTACAGATGCCGCAGGAAACTCCACCATAAATAAGGAGAGTATGTGGACAGGAGATGAGCTAACATCAGGGATAAGCGAGGTGGCCAAGAAATCTCAAGACAGATCAACTATCGAACAAATTATTAAACTTAAACTTGAACTCTATTCACGCTATAACACGCCACTCTCTATTCTAGCGTTTATACTTCTTGGTTTTGCTCTTGGAATAAAACCTTCGACAAGATCAAAAAACCATAATGCTGGGCCTGTCGCCTTAATTATTGTTGTAATCTTTTTTGCTATCACATTCTTTGGTATAGCAATGGCAAAAAAAGGGTTGCTACCACCATCTATCGCAATTTTCACCCCAACATTAATAACTACCGTACTCGGCATGACTCTCTTTAAGAAAATAGATTGGATTTCATAAAAAAACCGACCAAGAATGGTCGGTTTAACACTTTGTATTTAAGCCAGTTATTAAGCTGGAGAAATAGCTTCAGTTGGGCAAACATCAGCACATGCACCACAATCAGTACAAGTGTCTGCACTAATAGAATACTTCTCTGAACCTTCACTAATTGCCTCTACTGGACACTCTGGTAGACAGGCTCCACAAGTTGTACAATCATCACTTATTACATGTGCCATAACCATTCTCCTTTTATAAATATGACAATTTAAACAATTTTTATTATTATCAATAAAAACTGCGTCATTTGCAAGCACTATTTTTCATTTTGGAAAAGTTTATGTTCTCTCCGATTAAATATGATGAACCAATCTTTCGGCCACCATCTGAGTCTCAAAGCTTACTAATTCAACTTACGCTTGGCTGCTCAAACAATCGTTGCACTTACTGCGCAATGTACAGTACAAAAAAATTTATGATTCGAGATATTGCTCAGATCAAGCTAGAAATTGACATCGTAAAACAGATGTATCACCAAGCAGGTTCTTCTGGGCCAGGCAAAGTTTTTTTATGTGATGGAGATGCACTGGTTGCTCCAACTGAACTTTTACTTGATGTTGTTGAGTACTTAAATAAAAGTTTTCCAGGTCTAAGAAGAGTTGGGATATACTGCACGGCCGAAAATATTTTAAATAAATCAGTAAAAGATCTAACTGAGCTTGCGAAAATTGGATTAAATATGGGGTACCTCGGATTAGAATCTGGCTCTGATGACGTTTTAAAAATGGTAAAAAAGGGGAATAGTAAAAATGATATGATTGAGGCTTCAAATAAAATTATGAGCGCTGGATTTAAGCTCTCTGTAATTGCTATGCTTGGACTTGGTGGAACTAAACTATCTAGCGAACACGTACGAGAGAGCGCAGAGGTTATTTCAAAATCAGTTCCAAACTTTTTTTCATTCCTAACAACAGTTCCAATAAGCGGCACACCATATTTTAAATCCACTAAGAAAGGAGAAATATCGCCACTAACATCCAAGCAACTACTGCAAGAGATGTACGATATAATCAGTATGATAAAAATTGATTCTGGTAATATCATATTCCGAGCAAATCATGTCTCGAATGCCCACCCACTAGGCGGAACTCTACCTCGAGACACACACAAACTTTTATCTACAATCAAGCAGTGGATTAATCTTGCACCAGAAGGAACATATCCGACATTCCCTGAATATTTATAAAAACAAGACGGCCCAGATATTCATCTGGGCCGTCTTCATAACACAACAAAGAGGGGAAACTATATTACACTAGGTTGATCAACCACTTAAAGATTGAAACTGGAACACCTACAACAAACGCAGCACCTTTTGATGTATACTTAACAGCTCTCCATGCACCCTTGAAGATTACTTCTGTTGCATCAAGAGTAACATCTATAACGTTCTCTGCTATGTACTCAACTCCGTTTAATACGTATTTAACCGGTTTAATGTTAGCTACGAACTCAACTCCATCCATGATAATTACAACTGGCCTAGTACGGAAGAATGCGTGAATTACTTCCAATGTGCCAGTAGCTAAGGCCGACGCTACGTTAAGTGTAGTATTAAAAACTATCTTTACAGGTTTAACTAAACCAAGTTTTTTTGCAACGTCAACTGTTATAGTTGTAATCTTCTTAACACCTTCATATGTCCCTTCAATTACAAATACTAGAGTATCTTCACCATTTTCAATTGCCTTATCAACACCTGGTAACTCAGTAACATTATCAATTCCACCACTGATTACTTCTATTACCTTCTCTCCAGATTTAACTGTTACTTTAGCAACAGCAACACCCATGTCGCTAACTTTCTTAATAACACTAACAGGATCTAGCCTAATATCCTTTAGCTCTGCTTTAATGTTGCTCTCTAAAAGTTGTCCTCTAAATCCAACTTCGACTCCACTTACGAATGTGTCCATCTCGCCGAGGTCACAGCCATCAGTATTCAAGCATCGCTCTTCAAGATTTCCTCTTAATTCAGAGATATCAATCTTTCTAATTTTGTCAGAGTCTGCCCATACGTTTGAAAAAATAATCTGAGTTCCAAATACTGTTGTTAACAAAAAACTTTTAATATTCATCTTGTTCTCCTGGTTACAAGTTTTGTTACCAGGGTTTTAAAATAGTTTTAAAATTTAAGCCAGCTTATTGATAAACACAATTTTGGGAAAAGTGTCAAAGACGGTGGAGATACTTTCCTTTCTCATGATAAAATAACTTGTGGTTAAATTTTATATTTTTTTTGATAATTAAAATATCAGCATCACTCCCAACTTTTAACACACCCTTCTTCGGATAAAGTCCAAAAATACGTGCAGGGGCCGTTGCTGTTAATTCAGCATATCGTTCAATAGAGAGTCCTCTTTTTAAAACTCCCTCGTTATAAAGATATTCCATTCTAGTTCCAACACCATCCATTCCATTTGGAATAAGTCTGAAATCTTTTTCTCCAACTCTTCTTTGTTCAATAGTAAATGGACAATGATCTGTGGCAAGAACATCAACATCCCCAGACAAAACCCCATCCCACAATGCCTCTTGTGACTTGCCATCTCGAAGAGGTGGGGACATTACAAACTTTGATAAATTAGAAAAATCATGAACAAGATAAACAGAATCATTATAGGCAAGGTACTGAGGACATGTCTCTGCAAATATTTTTACACCATTTTTTTTTGCATTAATAATTTCTGCCAACCCTTCTTTTGAACTTAAATGAACAATATAAACCGGACAACCGCTCTCTTTTGATAACCGAATAACTGTTTTTATCGCATCAACTTCGGCAAGAACAGGATGAGCAAGAGGATGACTTTTAACTGACAAATCACCCGAAGCTACAACTCTTCCTAGTGCCTCATTTAACATGTCTCCATTTTCTGCATGATGAGTTACGATCCCTCCAACCTCTTTTACCTTTTTCATAACTCTTAATAAATCATCACTAGAAATTCTCATTCTATCATAAGCTGAAAAAGTTTTAAACGAGGTCACACCACAGGCAATCATCTCATCAATCTCATGAAGTGATTCAGTTGTCACATCTGTAATCGAGAGATGAAGTCCGTAATCACAAAAAACATGATTGTCAGCTTTTTTTCGCCACAACTTATAAGCTTCAGAAAGACTTTTACCTTTTTCTTGATTTGCAAAATCAATAATTGTTGAAGTACCGCCACTTATCGCTTTTTTAGTTCCTTCTGCAAAACTATCACTTGAAAATGTCCCCATAACAGGAATTTCCATATGAGTATGTACATCAATGCCACCTGGAACAACATAGCAATCAATAGCATCAAAAACATCGACACCTTTTTTTATTATTTCAGGAGAAATATCACTAATTATGCCATCTTCAACTAATAAGTCGCACTCTTGTTTTCCACTCTCGGTGATCAGTGTGCCGTTACGAATAATGATATTACGACTCTTTTTGCATCTCATTTTTGGCCCCAGTTTTAATTAATTGAATACCCTTTAGATAGTCGCCTTCACTAAAACCAGCAAGGAGTGGACAATCATCCTGCATTCCATACTGTTCACCAATTTTCAACCAACGCTCAAGCTTACTCTCTTGCAAGATCTCTAAAATTTTCTGCTCGAATTTTTTTCTGGTTACGCTATGAGTGTTTAAAAAAATAATTAAACTTCCACCGTTATTTAACAACTTCTCCATTCTCGGAATCAGCTTATGGTAACCGGAAAGGGCCTGCTCTTTTTTCTTTCCATCAGTTGAAAAAGATGGAGGATCGCAAATTATTAGATCAAATTTACTCTTATCATTTACATATTTATCTAAACAATCTTTAACTGCACCAACATTTGACTGATGCTTATTTTTATCGAAATCACCATTTAACGTTATGTTGTGATTTAACCAATCCATATATTTTTGAGAAAGATCAACAGACGCAACACTGCTTGCACCATTTTTAAGTGCAAAGAGTGAGAATGCTCCAGTATAAGAATAAAGATTTAAAATACTCTTGCTACTATTAAACAACTGTAACAGTTTTTGCCTAATTGAGGACATATCGAGATAGATACCACAATCAAGCTGTTCAAAACGTATTTCATATTTAACGCCAAACTCTGATACCGAAAACATTTTAAGAAGCTTTGTTTTTTTCCCATCACGGTTAAATGCAAGATAAGAGATATCATCACTACTAACATTGTCGCCCTTTTTTCTCTCTTGAACTACAATTTGGTCAAACTCAATTTTACTACTCCGTAAAACTGAACCAAGATGCTTAAGAACAGATTCTAGATGTCTTACCCAACATTCTGCGGAGAACTGAACCAATATTGTTTTGGCCAATTTTTGAATAAATACTCCAGGGAGCCTGTCTGCTTCACCGAAAATAAGATAAAAACAATCTCGGCCTTCTACCTTAGCTCTTCTAGCAAACCCTATTTCGAGCCTTTGAATAAATTCTCCCCAAAACTTAAAAGGGTCTGGATATGAGTCATTAGTATCTGTTGTGAACTTCCACACTCTTGCTTTTATTTTTGGATGATCCGGATCGTTAAGTAAAAAAAGATTACTCTTCCCAATCCCTTTCTTGCTTCTTAGTAACAATGCGTGCCTAGGAAAATTTTTAGAGAATTGATCGAGCGTAACATGGGGATGGCCCTTTTGAATCATCTCTAAACTAACTGGATGTAATTCAACGCTCTCACAAGTTTTTTTGCTTCTATATCCGTATTTCACTGAATAATTCTTTTTGATTTGAGCTCATCAAGCTCGGTGATCGCATTTTCCATAGAAAAAAGAAGCTTGTTGGTCATATAAAAAGGGTCAGCGTGATCCTCAATCCCTATTCTAGTAAGTTCTTTGCACAATTTTTTAGGAATTGGCCTATATGGGTCCAACTCTTGACAAAGTTTGGTCAAAGATTTCACCAAACTTTCAAGTTCTTTTATTCTCTCCACATGTTCCATATTAAAGAGAATAGTATGAGCAGTTGCATTGTGTCAACAATTGGCAGGCCTCTTGCAAAATAATTTTACATGATAGCTCTAATCGCCATAATCATCCTTCCCCTTACCGTCTTAGCTCTACCAGATTTATTGCTCGATAAAATATATCAAAAAACCGCTCTCTATTTTAAAATATTTAAGAAATTGTTTGAGAAGCTATCAGGTGGTGGGGATTTAGTAACCGCTCAAGATTTAGTTACTACTCTTGCTACGCTTGAAGCGTCATCAATAATCAAGTTAAAAACTGGGCCGATGGAGCTACCTAGGTATAAATTTTATACCGGCATTATTGATCAGATGATTGTTAATGCTCGAGAATATGGATGCAGTATAAAACAAGGGGTGAAAACTGTTCGCCACGCAGTAGCAAAGGATCATCAGTTTGAGAGAAAAATAATTAAAGAGCATACAGGTGGATTTGCCCAATTTTTAATTATCACAATTATTAGTTGGTCTTTTTTTATGAGTGTAAAAAACATCATGTCAATTTCAATCTCGATGAGTTCATTAATTACAATAATTACACTTCAGACAGGAGGACTCTTCCTCTACATCTATCTTTCAAAACTTATAAAACTTTCAACATTCAAAGGTGATGCTGAATATCTCAACTCAATCTATATTCTAAAATCTTTAATTGGGACAGGACTGCCGATCCAATCTGTTATCAATCTTTCAAAAGTCATCGACACCATTAATATGACAGGCGAAAAATTCAAGCACATAAACACCAGAATTACCATCATGCTAGAACGAGTCCAAAAAACAGGAACTCCAATTGCTGAAGAACTTGGTGAGATCGTTGAAGAGGTCTGGTTCATTCACAACTTAAGCTTTGAAAATTTTATCAAAAAGACTGTTATACTCAAGTTCTTAATCGTCGCTGGCTTCTATTTAACCTCTTACTTTTTGTTTTTGATTGAACTTTTTGGCAACATTATGTAGATTGGTTCTTCAATAGCATGTTTTAAGCTTACTCAATGAGGAAAAAATGAACGATAAGCAAGTTATCTATTCTATGTCGCGTGTTGGAAAAGTATATCGAGGAAAGCATGTTTTAAAAGACATCTCGCTCTCATATTTTTATGGAGCAAAGATCGGTGTCCTTGGAACAAACGGTTCTGGTAAAAGTACCCTATTACGAATTTTGGCCGGGGTTGATACAGACCATCTTGGAACAGCGACCTCTGCAAAAGGTTATACCGTTGGTTATTTGGAGCAAGAGCCTCAACTAAATCCTGAAAGCACCGTCTATGACATTGTTCAAGAAGGGGCGCAAGATACTGTTAATCTATTAAAAGAATTTGACCAAATTAATGAAAAATTTGCGCAACCTATGAGCGATGACGAAATGAATGCGCTCCTAGAAAAACAGTCAAAACTTCAAGATAAATTAGACGCAAGCAATGCGTGGGATTTAGATAGCAGACTTGATTTAGCAATGGACTCACTTCGTTGCCCACCAAAAGATCAAAAAATTGCAACGCTAAGTGGTGGTGAAAAAAGAAGAGTCGCTCTTTGTCGACTACTATTAAAAGAACCAGACATTTTACTACTTGATGAGCCTACAAACCATCTCGATGCAGAGACTGTTTGGTGGCTTGAAAGACACCTGCAGCAGTACAACGGAACAATTATCGCTGTAACTCACGATAGATATTTCTTAGACAACGTTGCTGGATGGATTCTTGAATTAGATAGAGGCCAAGGAATTCCATTTGAAGGAAACTACACCAATTGGCTTGAGCAAAAAACAAAACGGTTACAAATAGAAGAGAAACAAGAGTCAAAAAGACAAAAGGCCCTTGCGAAAGAGTTGGAGTGGATACGAAGTGGCCAAAAAGCAAGGCAAGCAAAGAGTAAAGCGAGAATTTCTAATTACGAAAAGATGTATCAAGAAACAAAAGAGAAGCGTAACGACACCAACGAAATTTTTATTCAGCCAGGCCCTCGACTTGGAAATAAAGTTATCGAAGCAAAAAATATCTCTAAATCTTTTGGTGATAAACTACTTTATGAAAACCTATCATTCAAACTCCCTCCAGGTGGAATTATTGGTATTATTGGGCCGAACGGTGCGGGTAAGACGACACTGTTTAACCTAATCACTGGAAAAGAAAAACCAGACAGTGGTGAATTTTCAATTGGTGAATCAGTCGTTCTATCATACGTTGACCAAGGAAGAATCTTAGATAGCAATAAAACTATCTACGAAACAATCACTGATGGCCTTGAAACAATAAAAATTGGAGGCCGTGAGGTTAATTCAAGAGCGTATATTGCCAAATTTAATTTTTCTGGCGACGATCATCACAAAAAAGTTACCGAGCTTTCTGGTGGAGAGAGGAACAGAGTCCACCTTGCAAAATTACTTCGAGAAGAGGGAAATGTTTTACTACTTGATGAACCTACTAACGATCTTGATGTCAATACACTAAGGGCCCTTGAAGACGCGCTAATCGACTTTCCAGGCTGCGTAGTTGTTATCTCTCACGATAGATACTTTCTAGATAGAATTACAACACACACACTTGCGTTTGAAGGAAATAGTAGTGCTATCTGGTTTGATGGTAGTTTTTCCGATTACGAAGAAGATAAGAAAAAACGGCTTGGAGAGGATTCCATTAGGCCAAAAAGGATTAGCTATAAAAAACTAAAACGAGATTAGTTCTAATGACGTTTCCAAACTACAAAGACAAATATAAATCAGCGTCGCTTGTGACTGCACAAAATTTTGCTGATTACTATAGAACAACTGGACAACACTCTACGACACAACCTCCGGCCAAAGTTATCATTTTATATCAGACCTCTAACAATAACTATGTAAAATCAAAATATGGTGTAAACAATGCTGATGGACACATGCACATGGCCAACATTGTAACAGGAGCAAATAAAAAAATTGGAGTCGTTGGCGGTTTTGGTATCGGTGCTCCTGCGCTAACACTCTATCTTGAATTGATGATTAGTTGGGGGGTAAAGGAGTTTATATCAATAGGAACTGCTGGTTCAATATCTCCAGCACTATCGATTGGAGATATTGTAGTTTGCAATAAATCAATTAGAGATGAAGGTGTTTCTCATCACTATTTACCACCTGAAAAATATGCTTATGCTTCTGAACCTTTAACTTTAGCTGTTGAAGAGTTACTAAAAAGAAATAATCTCCCTTTTAAGAGTGGGCCTTCATGGACAACTGACGCTCCATACATGGAGACAATTGCCGAAGTAGAATACTACCAACAAGAAGGTGTGCTTGTTGTTGAGATGGAAAACGCTGCCCTGTTTGCAATAAGTAAATATAGAAATGTTCAAGCAACTTCCATTACTGTAGTTAGTGACGATCTTTCAAAACTTAAATGGTCACCACATTTTCATGATCCAAAAGTAAGTACTCAAATGAAACGGTGTATAGATCTTATTGTAAACGAATAGGTGATATATATACGTTTTCTTCGTCACTGGAACGTTCGCCCATAATCATTATGTTATCCCTTACTTCAATTTTGCCATAACCGTTTGTTGCAGTAATCGCTTGACTAGGAAGTGCTGAACACCCTGTTACATCGCAACTATGTACGGCATAACTTGAACTTGACCCGGTAAGCACCATGCCTCCAAAGTTTGAAACACTATCCCCATATGACAAACTAGCTGAATGCACCCAATTGTCATCACCATCATAATAATAAACATTAGATCCATTAGCATGTCCAACGACTGCAATATTCCCACTAATCGAAACTACCTTCCCAAAGTTGGTATTAGCGTTTAGTGTTGAGTGCATTTTTCGCTGATAACTCCAAGTGCCGTTATGGTTTCTATAAATATAAGCAGCTCCAGCATCTACAATAGAGTTATAATCATTCTTTGGTGCACCAATAATCATCATATCATCAGCTAGCGAAACACTTGCTCCAAACTCGTCACCGGCCTCGTGATCAGTCGGTATTAACGTAGTTGGAGTAGCTTGCCAGACTCCGTTAACGTAACTATACAAGTATGCAACACCTTTACTACTATCACTTCCCTTCGCACCAACTAACAGTTTATCCATATACAACGAAACACTACTGCCAAACAGCTCATTCTCTCTCGCACTTGGAGATGAAAGCTTCGTTAGCTGCTTCCACTCCTCGTTTTCAGCATCATACTTAAAAACATAGACAGAACCTGAGCCAGTGCCTGAATCATCATTATAAGGTGCGCCTATTGCCACCATATCACCGTATGCAGAGACTGCGTAACCAAACTGATCATCTTCAGCAATATCAGTTGATACCACTTTTGTTTTAACCCAACTATTCCCATCTCTAACATAAAGATAGGCCACTCCACTATCATCACCATTATCACTATTAGATGGAGCACCCACTGCCGCAATACTTCTTGATATCGAGACAGATTTTCCAAAACCTTCAGTAGAATTTGTACTAGTCAAAACGTGACTCGCATTTGAGTGGACGCCATCATACAGATAAACTGCCCCACCATCGATTGTACCGGAATCACCAAATTTAGATGCAATCACTGCTAAATTACCACTAATCGCGACATCACTACCAAACTTATTACCAGCATTATTGCCAGATTGTGGTGTAATTAACCTCTCAATACTCGTTTGCCAACGACCTTGCTCAAAATAGTAGGCATACGATGCTCCACTTGTTGTACCATACCCAGTTGCTCCAACAATAATAACGCTATCATCATTATCCACGGTTGAACCAAAATTTAAATTATCACTACATGTTTGAGGAGTTAATTGCTGACCACTATCCCAACTACTTCCACTATAGGTATAAATGAAACTACTACCACAACCATCAGCTCCATCGACATCAACCTTTGGAGCTCCGACTACGACGACGTTTCCAGATATTGCAACACTCGACCCAAAAAGATCTCCTGCTTTTGCATCTTCGTATGTTAATTTTTTCTTTTGGGCCCAAGTAGTATCACTCTTTCTAAAAATATATGCAGCTCCCGTACTCTGACTACTACCAGAAGAACCAACAACAATCACATCACCAGAGGTAGCAACACTATTACCAAAACTGGCCCACTCACTCTTATCACTGGCCACTAACTTAGCTTCTTGCAACCACTCATCTCCATTCCACCTAAAAACATAGGCAGCCCCTGAACTTCTTCCTGCTGTATCATCATCGTCTCCTTGAGCTCCAACAACAAGAACATCTCCACTAATAGCAATGCTTGATCCGAAGAGATCTCCCTCCTTACCATCATCTGGAGTTATTGCTGTTCCTTTAACCCAAGCAGCGGTATCACTATCATAAGATAAAACATAAACGGCCCCAGCATCTTCACCGTTTGTATCATCTCCAATTGCAGCGACAACAATATTTCCATTATCAATTGCTACTCTTTTACCAAAAAATGATCTATTATTACTCTCTCCATTTACCATTTTTGGATTACCTAAATCTCCAATTCGGTAAATAAAAATTCGGCCATCACCATTATTATAATTACTCGCACTAACAACAATAGTACTTCCATACATATCGATAGTCCCACCAAACTCATCTCCTGCTACGCTTGGTGAGCTATCAAGAACTATTTCATTAGACTGACTAACATTTACAGAGCTAGCACTTGTTGCTAGCACAGAACTAAGTGAGACTCTATCTGTTAAAACCCCTGCTGGAACACTGATTCCAAGCATTCCAAATCCTGAAATATCGCTAATGGTAGCTGTAACTGTTGGAGCAGTATCACTCTGTGTAATATCAGTCAGCGTATTGGAGTAAGTATAAGACAGTGTTCCAGTTGCATTACCCGTCGTTGTAACCGTTGTTCCACTCTCTAACAATGTTTTATTAAAAGTAAATGAGTTGCTGTTATCTGCAAGTGTAATCGTAAACATAACAGGGCCAACATGAGTATCCGCTACTGAAGGAGCGCTCACAATAACTGTTGGTGCAGCACTATCCACTACCCAGCCATTGCTATCCTTTACTGTGGTACTTATATGATTGTTAAAATCTTTGGCCTCTATTGTTACGTAATATTTTTCGTTAGAAGTAAGAGATAATCCTGTCACCTTTTTTGACTGAGATGAACCAACAGATATTGGGCCAGACATAATAACACCATCAGAAAATCTTTTCACCGTAACTTTATATGTGAAAGTCCCATACGGATGGTTGGTCGTCCATGTAATTGTTGGCGACTCTGAAGTTGATGTTATAGCTTCTCCATCATCAATACTAATAATTGGATCATCATCGATAGCATTAATCACTAACGGTTTAGTAGTTAATCCTAAAGAGACTGCCTTTAATGTTAATGTCTCTATGTTATTAGCTTTGTAATAGATATCTGTTCCAGTAGAACCGGCCGCAATATTTATAAGATCTGTTTCAAACGTACACCCAATGTCACTATAAAAAGAGTCTTCGTTTGCAGTTGTTGTAAGCGAAACAATCGATGTCTCAGGAAAAGGTATTGCAACATCTCCACTATTGACTGCTTGAATTGTCAATTTTTCACAATCTCCTACTTGCAATTCGGTACTACCATTTGCATCTATTTTCAAACCTGACGCTACCCCAGTTCCAAAATAGACCTTCCTCTCGTCAGTACAGTCAAGACTTGGCGATGCGCCACAAAGTCCAGGTGAGAGTAAATTTGTATTAACAGCATCAACCTTTATAGTTCCTATCTCTGACGTTATATCTCTAATAAAAATTCTGCCTTCACCATTAACAAGCGTTACCTTGTTAGTCGTTGTTGCAATCACTTCACTTGCATAAAATTCACAATCCCCACTATCCGATGTACACGTTAAGGCCACCTCTTTATTATTTATTGTAGTAACTTTATTTCCATACTTATCTTGAGACTGGACCAACAATGTTTCACGAACACCTGTCGCCAAAAATGTCTCCACAACAAACCCAACGAGAAATGCAGAACCGCTATAAAAAGCTGCACTACCAGAACCACCTAGCGTTAAATTTTCAATATCAGAAGTATCAAGTGACACCACCACACTCTCAGCAGTAGTATCAACCACAGAAGCATTCCCCCTACCTTTTGATATTTCAACAAGCCCACCTGCAGCAGCATTTCCCGTAAGTGCTAACCTGACCTTTCCGTTTGCTGTCTCGTCTAAATCGCCAAATTGATCTTTAACTACAACACCAACTATCACACTTGAACCAGCAACAACAGGTGATGCGTTTGAAAAATAGATTTTCCTTTGAATTGCTGAGTCCTGTTCAAATAAAACAGACTCTTTACACGAAAGCAGTAAATAACTAACTAATAGCAAAATGGTAAAGAATAACGATTTTTGCACCAATTCTCCTTGGTGGTATATCTTCAGATCGACATATAAGGATGTTTTCTTTAACAATCATTGTACGGATTAATCGCCAGACAAAACAAACCTTTTCACTCAAGCTTTCGCGTTATTATGCCTGGAAGTATGAA
>DYOQ01000014.1:10468-54925 GCA_020720455.1 Bdellovibrio sp. | reverse complement strand
TAATAAAAAGAGTTGTAACAATAAAGATCTTGATGGTAATTTATATATTAATCAAAATGATAATGGCGATGGTAAGTATGTTGCGCAAAAAAAGTGGGTGCCATTTAGGCCGAAGAAATGAACGTGAAATACTTTGCTCCTGTTAGTATAGAAATAATGTTTTCACCAATTCTTTATTCCGTTTACTAAATTTTTAGTCTGATCAATTGTCCACCCATCATTAGCAACAGCGGCGAATGCATCAGGAACAATTTTAGCAACAGCACCAGCTATAAAGGTACCTCCTACTGGCGCTACACCGCTGACGCCTATGGCTACTAAGCCAATGTTCGCGGGTACTGCGGCTACGTTATCATTTCCGACTTTAGTAAAAACAACTGGCCCCTGTGCAAAACCTAAATCATGATTTGCAGCAATTGCACCAACCATATCACACTTCGGAGCACCATTTATCACAGCATTACCGTCCGCAATCACAACTGCCGCAGGAAATCCAACAAAATAATAACCCTTTCCCGGCTGCTCGTAACCCATATCCTTTAAACACGTCGCATAGGTATCATAATCACCATTAAACGCAGTCTCTGCTGAATAAAGCGCTGACAACTGAAGCTTCGCCTCGCTCGTCTTCGCCTTCGCTTGATATGATTTAAAATTAGGGATCGCGACCGCTGATAATATTCCAATAATGGCGACAACGACCATTAACTCTACTAATGTAAAACCTTGAAGATTCTTCATAACAAAACTCCTCGTAAACTACGAACTGCTCAACCACTTATCGTCTATTATAACGCAAAAGTTTAAATTGCGCCAAATCATTTTTACTAACTGTACTAACTAACAAGTTGAAATATTAGAGAAGCAACAGAAAATTGGCGCCTATATTTCTCGTCCTGCGCGAAAAATAAATCTAGAAATCAAATGGATAAGCAGACCGGTCAGATAATTAGTTGTTAAAAAACCTACTTGAGTCTTTTTAGCGTACAACATACAATTTGAGCATGGTGATATGCGATGTAAATAAATTAATCAAATACTGGAGTCAGGGATCAGACCTAGATTTTAAAGCTGCTCAAGAAATTATCCACAAAACACAGCAGTATGTAAATGTGCTATTCATGCTCCATTTATCGCTTGAAAAAGCACTAAAGGCCGTTTACGTTTATAAATTCCAAGACCATGCCCCCTATACTCACAACCTCATTCAATTGGCCACCAAGTTAGAACTAGACATTGAAGATCGAATTACTTTCTCTGAAATAAATGAGTTTAACTTAAGATGTCGTTACCCTGACGATAAATACGAAATTTATAAAAAAGCAACAAAGACATCTACCATGAAATATTTTTTATATACCCAGGATTTAAGAAAATGGATTTTACAGAAATTAAAATAAAAAGTATCGCTTATGCACAGGTATTACTAAAAAATAAAATTCACCCCGATGTGCTTATTTTGTTTGGATCACATGCAAAAAAAACCAATAAAAAGGAGAGCGATGTCGACATTGCTCTAGTCTCACGAGACTTTGGAAAAAACCCAATTAAAGAGGGGGCAAAAGCAAACCGTTTACTATGGGATGTCTTTCCAGAAGCAGAGGTTGTAACCATTTCTTTGGACGACTATATGTCCCATCAAACAGAGTCGCCAATTCTTTCCGAGGTTTTGAAAACAGGAATCGTTATATTGTAGACATAAGAGGCTCTGCTATTACATGTTTGGAAGTTAGCTCAAAAAAATATTACCCCTTTACCTTCGGTGACACCATTGGATTAAAAAAATTAAAATTGATTTAGCTGGGAGAATCTCTTGAGAGTGCGGCGCTGATTTAGCACCAGACCCGCTTTACTCATTAAAATTACCAAATTAACTATCAACCCCACCAGCGGCCATAAAGATTGGCATGTACATCGCAATTAGAACAACTGCGACGACTCCACCGAGAATAACAATGATTAATGGTTCAATCATCTTCGTCATTGTTGAAATCGCGGCGCTAACCTCTTCCTCGAAAACATCTGCAACTTTAACAAGCATGTTATCAATTTCACCTGTCTGCTCACCAACTGCAACCATTGAAGCAACCATAGTAGGGAAGTATTTTATTTTACTAAGCGGCTCAACAAGCGTCCTACCCTCCATTACGGCCTTTCTTACTTTTTTAATATCAGTTGAAATAACTGTATTATTGATTGTTTCCAAGCTAACTTCTAGCGCATCAACAAGGGAGATTCCAGAGGTTAACAGCGTAGCAAGAGTTCTTGTGAAGGAAGCGAGATTTCCTTTTATAATAATAGTTCCGAAAACTGGAACCTTCATTGCAATTTTATCAAAAATTGGTTTACCAACCGGTGTTTTAATTGATTGCAAAAATAGGGTTGCTCCAGCAACAAATGCAACAATTATTTGAATGATATACGAGGAAACGAAATCAGACGTATCTACAACAAACTGAGTGATTGCTGGAATTTTTTGGCCAGATTCAGTTAACATTCCTGTAAACTGTGGTACCACAAATACCATCATAGTTATAATTACACCAATACTGATTACAACGACTATTGCTGGATAAGTCATCGCCGATTTAATTTGAGATTTAATTTTTTCCTGTTTATCAAGATGGATAACTAACTTTGCCATAATCTCATCTAAGATACCACCGAGTTCACCGGCTTTGACTAAGTTGCAATATAATTTGCTAAAACCTTTCTGAGTTCTTAGGGCCTCATTTAGTGGACGGCCCTCTCCTACTTCGCGCCGAATAATCGCTAAAGATTTTTTCAACGAAAGATTTTTTTCTTGATCCGAAAGAATCTCTAGTGTTTGTAAAATTGGAACACCTGCATTAACCATAACGTAAAACTGTTTGGTAAATGTGCAAAGCTCTTTGGCACCAAATGGAGCAACTATTCCCTTTTCAACAAACCACTCTCCAAGATCTAGGTCCGCAAAAGTTGGCGGCGAAATTTTCTTAACACGTATTCGCCTAGCACGCAGCTGCTGTCTCACATCTTTTTCTGTTTTAGCATCAAAAATGCCGGAGACTTTTTCTCCATCAATATTGAAACCTTCCCAACGCCACTTTGCCATTTTCTTATCTCTCTACATTCTACCTGTCTTTAGGCTTAGTTCCAGGTTGTTTCTTGTCTGCTACTGAAGCTGTACCTATCTTTAATGCCTTTGCTAACTCATCTGGAACTGTAGTATAAGTCATCGCTGTCTTAATATCAATCATCCCAGCGTCTATGTGTCTGATCAATGATTGATTCATAGTAATCATTCCAGACTCACTCTGCCCTATTTGCATTTGAGAATATATTTGATGTGCCTTATCTTCACGAATCAAATTTCTTATCGCTGCATTTGGAACTAACACCTCACACGCCATAACTCGGCCCTTGTCAAAAGGTTTTGGGATTAGTTGTTGAGCAACAATTCCTTGCAACACAAAAGATAGTAAAGTTCTTATCTGCGACTGTTGATGAGCTGGAAAAACGTTAATGATTCTGTTAATAGTTTGCACACATGAGTTAGTATGAAGAGTGGCAAAAACTAAATGTCCAGTCTCGGCTATCGTTAATGCTGATTCTATTGTCTCGATGTCTCTCAACTCTCCGACTAGCACGATATCAGGGTCTTGTCGTAGCAATCTCTTTAGTCCATCTTTAAAACCAAGAGTATCAGCTCCGACCTCTCTTTGGTTAACGATACACCCTTTGTGGCCGTGAACAAACTCTATAGGATCTTCGAGAGTAACAATATGGCCAGCTTCATTCTCATTTAACCGATCAATTAGGGAGGCTAGCGTTGTAGACTTACCTGAACCTGTTGGGCCAGTAACTAAGATTAAACCATTTGCCGCATCTGTCATTTTAAGAAGAACATTTGGCAAATGCAAATCTTTGAACGTTGGAATCTTAGATGGAATGAGCCTAAACACTGCTCCAAGTGAACCTTTTGTATAAAAAATATTTGCCCTAAATCTTGCAAGACCTTTGATTCCAAATGAAAAATCTAACTCTAACTCTTTTTCAATTTCATTTTTTTGAGTATCAGTCAATATTTGATAGATCATTTTTTTCGTGTCACTACCTGTTAGTGGTGAACTTTTCACTCTTATAATATCTCCACTGACCCTTATTCCTGGTGAACTTCCTGGACTGATATGAAGATCACTGGCACCCCTTTCAACCATTAGCTTAAACAGCTGCTGAATCTGTATTCCAGTATTCCCATCTGTTCCTGTATTTGTCGATGTAGAAACATCATCTATAATTTGAGTAGTATTATCACCTTTATCTTCTTCTACATTTTTTCCCATAAACTACCTCTACAATTTATCCGAGCTCGAGTTCGTAATCACCTCTTCAAAAGTAGTCACACCTTGGGCCAATTTTGTTAGTGCTGACATTCTTAGAGTCTTCATACCATCTCTTATTGCCTGTCTTTTAACCTCGTCATTTGAACAACGCTGAATAATTAACATTTTTACAGCAGGAGTCATCTCCATAACCTCATAAATTGCGACTCGACCTTTGTAACCAGTACCATTACAATGTGGGCACCCTTTCCCTCTATAAATCTTAAGTTTTTCTGCTGACTTTCGTGAAATACCTGCAGCAACAAACTCATCAACCGTTATTCTTTTATCTTCTTCCTTACACTCAGAACAAATTTTCCTGCAAAGTCTTTGGGCCACTACAACGTTCACAGCACCAGTAACAAGGAATGGCTCTATTCCCATATTAACTAATCTTGTTACAGTAGATGGCGCATCGTTAGTATGCAATGTTGAAAGAACTAAGTGGCCAGTCAGGGCCGCTTCAATCGCGATCTCTCCAGTTTCAAAATCTCTAATCTCACCAACCATGATTACATCTGGGTCTTGCCGCAAAAAAGCTTTAAGTGCTGCCGCAAAAGTAAAACCAATATCTTTTTTAACGTTAACTTGATTGATGCCTGAGAGATTAAACTCAACTGGATCTTCAGCAGTCGAAATATTTGTGTTTATCTGATTAAGTTCAGCCAAAGCTGAATATAACGTCGTCGTTTTTCCAGAACCAGTTGGACCAGTAACAAGACACATTCCGTATGGTTGAAAAATTCCATTCTTAAAAACTTCCAATTGATTTTTTTCAAATCCAAGCTGGGTCATATCTAGTTGCAAATTTGACTGATCCAAAATCCTCATAACTATTTTTTCACCAAACAAAGTTGGTAAAGATGAAACCCTGTAATCTACTGGCTCACCAGCGATTAGTAGCTTAATTCTTCCATCTTGTGGTTTTCTTCTTTCAGAAATATCTAGCTGGGCCATGATTTTAGCTCGAGAAATAATCGGCAACATCATATTTATGTTTGGCCGTTCATACTCAAACAACTCACCATCTAGCCGAAACCTAATTCTAAAAATATCTTCGTATGGTTCAATATGAATATCGCTGGCCCCTCTTACATATGCATCGGCCAGTAACTTATTTACGTGATGAATAACATCCGCACCAATATCTTCAACCTTCACCTCAATAGTCTTTTCGTCATGATTATCTGGCTTAACCTCTTCAATAGAACTCATAATCTCTTCAAGCGTATGCTTAGCTCTAGAGTAAAGTTTTTGCCAAGATGACAGGTTGGTTACAATTACTTCAACTGGGTGCTGAAACACCTTTTTAAGCTCTGCCTTTAAATCCGCAATCGTCGGATCAAAGACTGCGACACTAACAGACTTTGCTGTTTTTTGAATCGGTATACATCTATATTTAATAACTTGAGTTTTTTTAATTAGCTGAATAGTCTTATCCGGAATTTTGGCACCGGCCAAGTCTATAAAAGTCATCTTATATGTCGCTGCAATTTGTTTCGCAAACTTAATATCATCAAAAAAAGCTAACTGAAGAAGCTTGAGCTCCGTAATGTCACGAGCATCCGCATTATTCATCAGAGGTTTTAAATCTCTAAGTGGGATCATCCCTGTCTGCTGAATCACTTCAGCAAATTCAGGTCTAAACATATCAGTCCTCCCTCACACAAATACGAAATATTTATATCTTGATAACTCTTCGGAAGCTGAATTATTAGCTTTAATGATTGTCATGTAATTATTATCGTTCTTTCATTGCTGCGTATCTTTTGTGAACATAATACAAGAGTGCTTTGCTATGAGATAGCTCTTCCTATTTAGCTTCTAAAAACCTACCCAGATCAACAATCTCATCAAAATAATCCGCATCATTGACGACCTCAGCTAACTCACCAGCATAAATCAAGATTGGGCGTATGCTATGTTTTTTATTAGTTTTTAAATTTTCAATTTTTTGTTTAACCTCATCTATAGCTTCTTGTCCAATTTTATTTCTGAATTTAACTTCACACACGTACAAGGTATTCTTTGTTTGTATAAGCAGATCAATCTGACACGCTTTTTGTCTAGAGTTTGCTTTCTGAAAATACGGACCTGCTTGCACGATTGACGAGGGAGCGATTTTAAGTATGTCGATTAGCAAAGGTAAATTGTTCAAAATTAAATTTTCAAACTGTAGGCCCATAATTGACTCAACCTGTGGCAGTTCTTCTATTGATTTTAGTTTGAAAATCCCTCGTTTTATTTTTTCAGCATGAGTAGAAATATATTTAAGGTAAAATCGCACATAGTTATCCGACAGCCTATATCTACCGCTCTTTGATGTAATTTTTCCACTACTCAGCTGCCATGCATATTCCTTTCTTACAAATCCTGACGATTCAAGATCACTCAAGTATTTTGTGATAACACCATTAGGATCAATCCTTAGTTCATGACAAATTTCTGAAAAATTTCTGGGACCATTAACAAGACTCATTGTAATTTTTTTGTATATTGTGGCCCTTTTATTGAAAATATCATGAAAAATAGTATCGAACTCATTAAACAAAAGTCCACTTTGAGTAAAGCACAGGTCAACGATGTTTTTCTCTGCGCTTTCCAAAGGATTTATTTCTTCCAAGTATCGCGGCACTCCTCCCGTAATTGAAAGAATTTTTAATTTTTCTTTAGTCGAAATTCTTTCAGATCGTTTGCCCCAAAAAAGATTGCAGTACATCAGTGGCAACTCAGGCAACGTTATGACAAGCGACACTCTGCCCATAAAATCGGTGCTATTCAAAATGTTTTCCTCTATCCAAGAAGATACGCTACCGCAAAGTACTAGTCTTAATTTTTTATTTTTCTTGAATTGTGTATCCCAAACAATTTTCAACTGGCCCGAAAAATCCGCACAACCCGATGCCATCCATGAAATTTCATCTAAAAACCCCAGAAAGAAAGAGCGTGCAAAGCCTGTTTTTTTAACAGACTCATTCCATCAAGATAAAATATAGCTTGTTTAACTAATAACGCATGAGAGTTCATATCATAGTTATGATCCCAGAAAATTGAATTTTTCGGCAACTTACCTCTGAAAACAAAATCACGCGAACAACAATTGATTACGATCGGAGTTCTCTCTTTTGACAAAAATATTTTATCACTCAGATCTAATGTAGAGATATCTCCATGCTTACCTCTATAAAAAACTTGAATCGGAACACCGAGATTAGCAAGACACATCTTTGTTATGTTAGACATAATGCCATTGCCAAGAATAACAACATCCAGTTGTCCGAATTTCAAAATCAAATCAGAGATTATCTCTTTGACTGCAAGATAATCCGTATTAATTCCTTCTATTTTTCCGTTCACACTTCTAAGACAATTAACCGCACCTAAACAAGCAAATGCCTTGTCAATTAGGACTGGAGCGCTATCAACAAAATGTTTTTTATATGGAGATGTAATGCTAACGCCATCATATTTTAAAAATAAATCTTTAGCACTTGGAATATCACTTTCAAGTTTACAATCAACAAGATTGTATTCAATTTTTTTATTTAATAGCTCTTCGTAAACAATTTTTGATTTGGAATGAGAAATATTTTTTCCAATTAAAGCAAGCCTCATACTTGCCCATGAAAAATTTTAGCATTTTCAATATCCACCTTAATTTGCGCTACCAATTCGTTCGCCGAGGAGAATTTTTTTTCATCTCGAATTTTTTTTAGAAATTCAACCTTGATTTTCTCTCCGTAGACATCGCGATCAAAATCAAACAAATGAGTTTCTACACGAGTGGTATCACTAGAAAGAAACGTTGGGTTTTTTCCTACATTTGTTATCGAGTCATATTTTTTATTTTGATAATACGTACAAGTAACATAAACACCTTCACTCGGAACAACTCTTCCGGCCAATTCACCTATATTAGCAGTTGGGAAACCAAGAAGCCTACCTCTACCATCTCCTTTTACTACGCTCCCAGAAAGGTAAAAGGGCCGATCAAGCAATCTACTTGCAAGAGCAACATCTCCGCTTCTAATGGAATCCCTAATTGTCGTAGAAGAAACTGCTTTATTGTTAATGAAATATTGCTGTTGAAACTCAACAGTAATCTCTTTATCTTTACAATAATTTTTAATAAATAAGTGGCCACCACTCTTATTCGCACCAAAGGCAAAATCAAATCCTAAAAAAAGTTTCCTAACTTTTGAATTTGAAATAATATAGCGATCAAGAAATGCACCAGGCGGCAAACTACTTACGTCTCGGTTAAACGGAAACTCAACCAAATATTTTACTCCAAGAGCTTCTATTAAATGGGCCCTTTCTTCGTAGCTGTTTATTAAAAAGTTTTCTTGTGGCCGAAGAATCATTACTGGATGTGGTTTAAAGCTCATTGTAACAGGCAACAATCCGTTTTGTTCACAACTCACAACCATTTTTCCAATAAACTCTTGATGGCCAAGATGTAGCCCATCAAAATTACCAACAGTTAAGCCAATACCAACATATTCTTTTGAATCAATGTCATCTATGCTGTTTACTACTATCATAACTCATAAGCAAATGGTTAACTCTTAACAACAAATCCCCACTCAATGTCTACTTGCCCATTTTTTACAAGTTCGACTGGTGGGTTCGGAAATGGGCCGGCTTTGTTAAATGACTCAACGGCCGCTTCGTCAAGCTCAGCAACACCACTTGTTCCTTTGATAGCAATATCTACGATATTTCCTTCTTTATCAATAGTAACTTTTAAAGAGGTAATCCTATCAACACTTGCTGGCAATCTTCGACCGGTTTTATATAGTTCTCCGGCCTTCTCTTTTAAAGTGCTACCCCAAAACTGTTCTAACTTTTTTCTAATCCTGTCATAAAAACCAAAAAAACGGTACTCATTAGTGTTTACTCTAGTCAAATCTCCCAGTGGTACATCGTCTATATAGTCGTTACTCTGTCCGGAGCTAGCTTTTGCACTAACACCGCCAATTGTCCCAAGAGATGCTAATTTTGCGGCGGTACTTTTAGTTAGCAACTCTTCATAACTTTTATGCAACGAAAGATCGTTTAACGACATTTTTTTAATCTTTTCTTTAAACACCTCATTTTTAACAACTTTTTCAGCTAGTTCGGCACTACCTTGTTTTCCTTTTGAAGCTTCTTGAAATTCGCCAACTTTTCGCGAGATTGTCTCTCTATCAAAACTCTGTGTCGTTTTACCAAGAAATCTACTCTCTTTCTCCAAATCATTTTTCCCAGTCTGTTCAGTATTTACAATCTGGTTTTTTTCCAAAACTGTTTTCTTATCAAGATAAACAATCTTTATCATTTTACTTTTTTGAGCTACAGGTGCTTTGCTTAAGAAATTTTCCACACCGTTCTTGAGATTAATTCCAAAAAAAACTAAGTGAAGTGCAACTGATGCCAGAACTGGAACAAACCAACTCGAACAGACTAACGACTTCAATTTATCCTTGTTAATTTTCACAACTAACCCTCTTAACTTCGTATCGGAAGGTTTTTTGATAAATGAACCTTTTTTGTTGGTTATTTAATTAAATTATTGAAAATTGTAGTAGTCTTCTTCACTTAAGACAGAGTCATCATCATCTTTCTTTTTTTGACCGCCACTAATAGCAGAACCATTGCCATCAGCACCTGGCTCTGTTCCCTCAACAAAAGCCTCAACAAAAGGCTGCTCTTTTCCGCCTCTATACAACTGCCCAGTTTTTTTATCTATTTTGACATTAACAATTCCTTTTGGAGTAAAAAAATCTTGCTCTCCATACTTATCAATACCTGCTCTCATAAACGTTATCCAAACCGGCAAAGAGGCCTTCGCACCAGTCTCGGCCCAACCAAGAGTACTGTTATCATCAAAGCCCGACCACACACCCGTCACTAAATTATGAGAAAACCCAACAAACCATGCATCAACATAATTATTGGTTGTTCCAGTTTTTCCTCCAATGAAACCACTAATCCCGTTTGCAGCCTTTCCGGTACCATGCTTAATTACACCTCTAAGTAGGTCTGTCATAATATAAGAAAGCCTCGCATCGTAAACTTGATGTCCTTCAAGTGTTACATAAAAAGTATTCCCTTCATTCTTACCACTAGCGCTTTCGGCAGCATCACTACCTCCATCTTTTTTTGAAGATTCTGCATTTAACAAAGCTGTGCGATTAGTAATCATTTTTTCTTTTTCATTCTCTATTATCTCGTAACTATTTCCCTCGCGATCAACTATTGAAATTATCGATTTTGGTTCAACCACCCTTCCTCTATTTGGAAAAATTCCATAACTTGAGACAAGATCCATCATCGATACACCAAACGACCCAAGAGATAACCCAAGGTTTGGTTCAATCTTTGCATTTAAACAAATCCTATCAGCAAAATCTAAAATCTTTTTTACACCAACCTCTGAAGCAAGTTTAATAGTTGTAACGTTCCTACTAACCTCAAGCGAATTCCGAAGTGTTATTGCCCCTAGAAACTGTCCATCATAGTTACTTGGCTTCCAGCTAAGAGACTCATCTAGCCCGGCCAGAAGCGCTTCTGGAGAATCGATCAGAATTGAAGTTGGAGTAAACCCGTTTTCAAGGGCCGCTGCATAGATAAAAGGTTTAAAGGAAGAACCAGGCTGCCTCCGCGCCTGTAAAATTCTATCAAACTTACTCTTATCAAAAGATGTTCCACCAACGAATGCCTTAATCTCTCCGTTTTGTGGTGATAGTGAAAGCAAAGTTGTTTGCACTTCTGGTTCTTGATCCAATGTACAGAGCAAGAACTTTTCTTCTTTAACATCCTTAATAACATTGTTATCTTTAATTTGATCTTTATAATTTTTATAAAAATGGTTCCACGCAGATGCTTCCAAATCATCAATCCTAACAAGAACCTTCTCTCCTCTTTTTAAGATAGATGAAGGTTTTGTTACATAAGGATAAAAATTTTGAGAATCCTTAATAACACGTTCATGGGCCCACTTAAACCCATCATACGGAACAATCCCTCTTAATCCACCTATCGATACATACACCATCCGTTTATCGTTGCTAACATCGATAACTACAGCTTCATAACTCTCACCTTTAATAATCAATGAATGAAGCTGATCACCTTTGATATTTCCAGGTACAAAAACTCCGTTGTTCTTTTTTTCGGCAAGTAATTTCTGTGCAGCTTGCATGTCACTATATTTTTTCTCATCGAACTCAATCTCAAAAACTTTTTTATACTCAGCTCCGATTGTAAAATAATTAGATTTATCGATAAATAAATTTTTCCTCATCTCAACTTCATAATTTCTTATCGCTTCATCATTCTCAAGATTCCCCAAATGACCTTTATAGCCCTGCCTTTTATCTGTCTCTTTTGCACCATTAAGAACAGCTCTTTCCGCAACTTGTTGTAAGTCCCAATCTAATGTAGTGGTAACTTTAAACCCATTAGTTAAAAATGGTTCTTCTCCGACAAGCTCAATCATTCTTCTTCTTACCCAGTCAGTGAAATATCCAGCTTTAAAATCGCCACCTCTACGTAACCTATACTTTATATTTTCATTTTTTGCAGATTCATATTCAGCCTGCGTAATTTTACCGCCATCTAACATTCTCCCAAGAACATACAGCTGCCTTTGCTTAGCGTACTCTGGATGAACATATGGAGAATATTTCCCAGGCGCTACAAGAAGACCTGCGACAATCGCACACTCCGCTATCGTTGCCTCCTCTAGTTCTTTCCCAAAGTACCCCTTAAACGCACTTTTTACTCCATAATATCCACCACCCAAGTACTCTTGATTCAAGTACAAATGAAGAATCTCTCGCTTTGAAAACTTATTCTCTATTCTCCACGCAAGTAACAACTCTTTTATTTTTCTAGAAAATTTTCTCTCTCTTGTTAACAACAAAGACTTGGCAACTTGCTGAGTAATTGTACTACCGCCTTGGACAATCTTGCCTGCCTGAAGATTTTTAAACATCGCTCTAGTTATCCCTACATAATCTATACCTTGATGATTATAAAAATTGTCATCTTCTGCTGCCAAATAAGCATTCACAAGTCTTTCAGGCACCTCATCTATACTAACAACATCTCTTTTTTGAAGACCGATATCTGCAAGAACCGTCCCATCTTTTGCTAAAATTTTAGACGATAAGGCTGGACGATAATCTGCGAGAGTTGATATTTTGGGAAGATCAAGAGAAAAATAATACAAAAGGCTTGCAACAAAACCTGCCCCTAAAATTCCAATAAAAACTAAAGCTATAGTTATCTTTAAAAAAAACTTCATTCCGTAACCTCTTTATCTAATCCCTCTCTCCACTTCTGAATCTTCTCTTTAATCTCTTTCATGAAAGCTACTCTCGCCTCTTGACCAAGCTGATTGTACATTGGAATACTCTCTCTAGCATCAAGTGGCCCATCACCTAAATTAACAGCATAATAAAGATCTAGGGACTTACTCTGTTTACCCATTATACTAGAAATTCTTGAGAGAGAACCAAAAAGATATTCATTTAGCGAAACAAGATTAACGCTAGTACCAAGCACATCAATACCCATCACTATGTCTGCACCTTTACCTCTAAAGAAGCTTGGGTTATAAAATGGGCCAAACATAAACGCAGACGCATAATCGCCACCATCACCGATTTCAATTTCAAGGTTCTTAAGCAAATAACTTTTAAAATCTCCTCTCGTCATATAAACATGTTTTCTACTAATTTTGTCAAACACTGGAACCGCAAGCAAGATATTTGAAATAATCAACTCTTTATTGTCGATATGTCTAATCAACAACTCCTCGGCTTTATTTCTCCAACTTTTAGAAAACGGAACGTCATTAACTGTTTCTCGAATAAAATTATAGAATACCCACTCCATCTTTTCTGACGTCATCCCTAGAGCGAAAAAAGCTGCGACGAATGCTCCTAGTCCTGTTCCTGAAACTATATTTATTTTAATCTCTTCTTGTTTTAACTCTCTAAGCAACGACAAATGGCCCACAATTCTAAAAAGACCTGGCCCAAATACCATGGCCAAAACTGGAACACGATCACGTCTCGTCTCCCCTTTTATTGCGGCCGTATCATAAATTTTAGCACCACCTACATCTACATCTGGAACGCTTAACCTAGGCCCTGTATTCGTCACATCAACAACACCAACGTAAACATCATCTTGCTTATTTTTATCTTGCGAAGTCAACTCGTCACTCTTTTGCTGAGAAGTTCCACACGAAAAAAAAAATAGGGTGACAAAAATTATCAGAATAATTTTCAAACGTACTCTTCTTCTTTGAGTTCTGCTGTCAAAACTTTGATTCTTTTTTCAACGACGCCAAGTTTGTCTTTACAGACTTTGTATAGCTTCACTCCATCTTCAAACTTATCTATACTACCTTCTAGCGAAAGCTCGTCTGACTCTAGTTCTACAATGATTTTTTCAAGTTCATGAAGCTTATCTTCCAAACTAGTCTTATCATTTTTTGCCATACAACCTCCATAAAGGCCCAAAATTCGTTATCTTTTTGACACAGAATAACTTAGATCAAATGTTATATCAGCATCTTAGTACTTAAGGACAAATTTGCCTAGTGTAGAAACTTTGTCACCCTAATTGATATAGTATTCATTAGAGATTATCGAGGAGGTAATTGTTGAAAGATCTCTGGGTATCGTTATCAGGGGCAATAGCTCAACAAAAAAATGTAGAAACTATTGCTAACAATATTGCTAACGCTAACACACCAGGCTTTAAAAAAGACACCTTAGTGTTCAAAGAACATTTGGCCGTTTTTAATAAAGGCATTTCAGATATCGACCTACCAAATAAAGAGTGGAAGCCAGAAGATTTTTATAGAAGCTATGGAGCAGAAGATGCTCATGTTGAAATTCAAGGAAGCTATGCTGACTTTACACAAGGACAACTTGTACCAACAGGAAACCCTCTCGACATAGCTCTTAGAGGTAACGGCTTTCTAGAAGTTCTTACACCTAATGGGATAAGATACACTAGAAGTGGAATGCTAACCATTGATGGCGAAGGAAGACTTGTTAACGATAAAGGTTATTATATTCTCGGAGAAAAACCTCGGCCATCTGGAGAGACAACGGTGGGTGAGCTCCCTCCGAATACAGAACGAGTAATCCGAATTGGAGAAAAAGGTCAAGTCAGTGTCGACATGACCGGAGAGTTACACGTAAACGGAAACTCCGTCGGAAAACTAGCAATAACAGAATTTAACGACATTCACGCTCTAAGAAAAGAGGGCAGTACCTTTTTTATTAATAATCAACCAGACAATTACAAGAAAAATGAAGCGATACAAACTACTGTTCATCAAGGATTCGTTGAAGAATCAAACGTCAACGCTGTCCTTGAAATGGCAAATTTAATAAAGGCAAATCGTCACTTTGAATCAATTCAAAAAGCGATCAAGGCCTATGATAACGTTAGTGGCCGAGGTGTCAATGACATCGCTAAATTTTAACGGGCACTAATTGGAGGTGACTCATGTTTCAAGCATTAAATACCGCGGCCACAGGTATGGGAGCACAAGCAACAAACGTCTCAACCATCTCCAACAATATTGCAAACGTAAACACGATTGGTTTTAAAAAAGGACGTACCGAATTTGAAGACCTTCTCTATGAGACAGAAACAGAAGCTGGGAGCCGTTCAACAGCATCCACAACATATAACGTAGGAACACAGATTGGAACTGGTGCCAAAGTAGCTGCCGTTAGAAAAATTTTCTCTCAAGGAAATCCTCAAATCACCAACAACCCATTTGACTTTATGATTAATGGTGATGGTTTTTTTGAGATCCTTCTTCCTAATGGATCAAAAAGTTACACAAGGCATGGTGTATTTAACACTGATGCGCAAGGAAACCTTGTTACATCTGAAGGATATCAACTATCTCCAGGACTAACATTTCCACCAAACACATTAACCGTAAAAGTTTCAGATAGTGGGACCGTCGATGCTTATATCCAAGGACAAGTTGAACCAATCAATGTTGGGCAAATCCCCCTTTATACATTTATGAATCCTGCCGGTCTAAAATCACTTGGTGGAAATTTATACAACACAACTGTAGCAAGTGGAGTTCCAATGCAACATGTGGCCGGCACTGAAAACTCTGGAACAATTATGCAAGGGGCCCTTGAAAGTTCAAACGTCAGTATCATGAACGAGATGACAAATTTAATTCAAGCACAAAGAGCATATGAAATGAACTCTAAAGTAATGGGTGTAGCAGATCAAATGCTTCAAACAGTGAATAACATCAGGTAGGTAATTATTAGTTTTATAAAATTACTAAGTATATTTTTTATAATCTTCTTCTGCGGGATATCACACATTGATACTTACGCTTGTGAAATAACACTATATGAATCAGTAATCTATTTTTCAAAAAGCTCGGCCGACATAAAAGATAGCGACGTTATCAAAAACTCAACTTGTTCAACAAGCAGCAACAAAAAAATTGCTGAGATTGTTAAAGAGTTTCATGGCAAAATTTCAACATACTATTTGTCCGAAGCCTTCAAATCAGAAATCCCAAAAGAGATATCCTTAATATCACCAATCGAAACTAGCATAATAGACGGAAACAAATTTATTAACGAAAAAATATCTCTTCCAAATGATGGAATTATCAGCAACATTAGATCTCTTGATAAACGTGAAGTCATCCACCCCTCTGCAACAGAAACAGTTACTGCCGCATGTGTTAACTGCACAAATAGCACGACGACTAGTGAAATTAAAATTAATCTTGAAGGAAGTAGTCAAACCTTCTGGTTCGTTGCTGATATTCTGTATAAAGCAAACATACTGGTCGCAACACAAAACATTGATGTGATGACTCAATCATTAAACAGTGAGCTGTTTACAAAAGTCAGTAGAAATGTTCAACACCCTGATCAGTATTTTTCTAATCTAGAGCAATTAAAGTTTTACAAACTGAGTGGTACTTTAACTGCAGGGGCACCGCTAGAAACAAGAAAACTTGTTCCGATTCTTCTTGTAACGCCTGGAATAGCCAGTAAAGTTATTATCAACAACGAAAATTTAAAACTTTCTAGTAGCGCAATACCACTTAGGAGTGGAAAGCTAAATGAGATGATTCCGCTCAGACAAACCAAAAGTCAAAGAACAATTTATGGCCGCGTAACAGGGGCCAATGAAGTAACGGTGGAACTATGAATTCAAAACATCTTTTCAATTTCCCTCTAACATTTTTTTTAACTTTACAACTGGTAACAGGATGTACAAACCTAGTAGATAGGTTTCATCGTCAACTCGATAATGACATGGGGAAAATTAACCCAGATTACGTTCAAAACAAAAAAGATAAGGATAACACTGGGCCAGAAAGAAAAATTAGTAGTCAGGACGAGTACTCAACAAGCACACACGACAATTTGCGCCCCTCTGTTAAAAGGTTATACCGGCCAGAAAACACGGTTCGAAAAAGATATACTGCCACAGATTTAAATGACAATAGCAGTAGTAGCAGTTTATGGAGCGGAAGCAATGCTGAAGCAGACCTCTTTACTGTTGATACTCGTAAACGTAATGGTGATATTATTTTAATCGAAGTAAAACCTTCCCTTAAAAATGAAATAACCGAAGAACTCAAAAGAGCATTCCCGTCACCTGTTGCAGCAACTGAAGGTACGGATGGCACAAAAACTACACCAGCAACTCAAGCTGCTCCTGCTGACTCAGAAAAGGGTGAGATCCAAGACAAAATATCTAGCGTAATAGTCGAAGAACTAAAAGAAAAATATTTGCTCGTAAAAGGCAGAAAAACTCTTGTCTTTAACGGACTTAAGCGAATGGTCGAAATCCAAGCACTAGTAGCAAGAAGGGATATTTCTGATACTGACACTCTAGACTCAAACTTAATTCTTGAATCTACGATTAACATTGTAAGGTGATCTATGAATAAACTTAAACTAACCACACTTTTTTTACTCTTAGTTATCTCCTTTCAAGCAATACCAAACGCCAACAGGCTTAAAGATTTAGTCTCAATAAAAGGTGTCCAAGAAAATGCAATTGTCGGATATGGAATAGTCATTGGATTAAATGGTACAGGAGACAGCAGCAATGAAATCGTCACCTCATCCTTTCAGCGACTATTTAAAAAACTGGGCCTTAATTTGCAAAAACAGCTCGAGTCAAAAAATATTGCTGCCGTTGTTGTAACTGCAACACTTCCACCGTTTGCCAGGCTTGGGCAAAAACTAGATGTGACCATCTCTGCAGTTGGTGATTCAGGATCACTAGCGGGAGGTACTTTGCTTGTCACACCACTCAAGGGAGGGGACAATAATATTTACGCCATCGCAAGCGGACAACTCTTAATCGGACGAAAAGCTACCAACAGTTTTAAAACAACAGCTAAAATACTTAACGGAGCAGTTGTTGAGAAAGAACTCGATCTACAGTTTGACCAAAAAACAGCACTAAGACTTGCTCTTAACAATCCTGACTTTACAACGGCCGCAAGAATCGAAAAAATAATTAACAGCGAATTAGGTGGAAAGTTTGCTTCAGCAAAAGATGCAACAACCATTGATCTAATCATTCCTCCAAATTATCAACGAAACGTTGTTCAACTAGTAGCGATCATGGAAAATTTCCGCATTATCGCTGACCAGAAAGCAAAAGTTGTAATTAACGAACGTACCGGAACAATTGTAGCTGGCGGTGACATTATTTTAAAACCTGTCGCAATATCACACGGTGATTTAACGATTGAGATAGCCTCCGAAAAAGAAGAAAAAAAAGACAAAGGTAAAGGCTCAACTAATACTATGTATTATATGCAAGATGGAGCAACTCTCCAAAGTCTTGTAAAAGGATTAAATGCTCTTGGCGCAACACCAGACGATTTAATGGCAATTTTTCAAGCTCTTAAAAAGAACGGGGCACTAATTGCTGATATTGAGGTGATATAGTTAAGATAGGCAAAAAGTGATAGAATATAGCATAAAGTGGGATTTAGTAAAAATCCCTAAAGTACCAGGAGGGTACAAACCTTGATCGAAAAAATTTCTCCACCAATTACTACCATTAAACATGTGGCCACTAATAGTGACCAGTACATTCCAGAAAACTTCCAACAAGTAGCAGCTGGAATGGAATCTCAATTCATAGATCTAATGATTCAGCAGATGAGAAAAAGTGTTCCTCTAGAGGAAGCACAGAGTTCCGCAGAAGAAATTTTCTCAGCAATGGAAGATAGCGAGCGAGCAAAAATATTATCCACTACCAAAAAAGGTATCGGCTTAAAAGATTTAGTTCTAGACGAAATATACCCAAAGAAATTCAGAAACAGACTAGCTTATGACAGCTATATGAAACAACAAGAAGCCTTTAACCAACAAACGATCAAGGCAAACAGTGCCATGAGAGAGAATCGAGACAACATCGTCATACACGAAAAAAAGGATGTGACTAATGAGTAATGTAGGTCAAACGAATGCTACCAAGGGTGCCTTCTTTCCTAAGAAAACTGGAGAAGAAGCAGTTGGAAAATCACGTACAAAAGGTAGTGCCTCCAGTGTAAGACAAAACAGCACCGAAAGAAAAGGTGAGCTTGAGAAATTTGCAAAAAATGATGCCGATATTAGTATACCAAGTGGCATAATGGAGTTTGCAAAAATCAAAAACGCTGTCGACAAATCACCTCCTATTGACAACAGCGACAAAATTGCAAAGCTCAAAAGTGAAATCGAGGCCGGGACATACACTATTGATTACGACGCGCTAGCAGACAAACTGCTCGAGCAAGAGTTTTAACAATTAACGGAGTTATGATGGAAAAGCTTAGCATCTTTTATTATAACGTATGTGACGTATGGAAAGATCTTTGTGAAGAACACAACAATCTACTAGATCAGACGTGCAAGGAGTACTCAACATTGCTAAAATGTGATCTCGAAACCCTAGAAGCATTACTTGCAAAGAAACAAGAAACAGTCAACCGCATAGGCTTGATCGACGAACTAAGAACCTCTCTCATCAATGAAATTAATAAAGATACTGGCAATAAAATCTCCTGTGTCTCTGAACTTCTTGCATTCATGAAAAGTATTGAAGAAAAAGAAAAAATTTCCCATCTTACTCGATATAATTTGTTCCTAGTTGATATCATCGAAAAAATTCAAGAACAAAATAAAAAAAATCAACTCTTCATCAACAAAGCACTAATATCTATCGATGATATCAAGGCAAGTGTTACTGGAAAGGGCTTTACAACCTACACTTCTACAGGTTCGACAACAAGAAGTGTCGGAATGAGCAAAAGGAGTTAAGCATTGTCTGACATGCTAAACATTGGCACATCAGGATTATTCGCTTCTAAACAAGCTTTGGAAACGACAGGGCATAACCTGTCTAACGCCAACACAGAAGGATATTCGAGACAAACCGTAAACCAAGTTACTAACCCACCACTAATTAGGAAGGGGATCGTTCAAGGAACCGGTGTCAAAGTTGCGAGTATAACCAGAAGCCATGATCCTTTCATTGAAAAAAGACTGAACGCTAACATCTCTCGCTTCAATACGTTTGATGAACGAAACATGCAACTTGAGCAAGTAGAAAATATTTTTAATGAAATTGACAATGACGGACTAGATAAACTTCTCGGAAGATTTTACAACTCTTTCAGAGAACTAGCAAACCAACCAGAAAATGAAACCATTCGCTCAATTGTAAGAGATAACGCCGGCCTTGTCGTCCAAGACTTTCACCGTATTTCAGAAACCCTTGAAAAAATAACTGAAAACATCAATCGTAAAATAGAAACAACAATTACAGATGTAAACTCATGCAGTGATGCGATCAGTGTACTAAATACAAAAATTAAAGAACTTGAAGCTTCTGGTGGTGAAACTGGTGATTTAAGGGACGAACGAGATAGACACATTCGCAACCTATCTGAATATTTTGCTGTTAATTATTATGAGGATGAAGGTGGTAAAATGACCATCTCTGCTCAAAACGTTGGAACGCTCGTCTCCGCCGGAGTCCCGCAGCACCTAACTGGTGGCTTTACTTCTGGAGATGGCACTCATCTTGATGTTGGTAGATATGAGATTTTTTACAAAGAGAGATCCGCCGCAAATTTTATAACCAACAGATTTATAGGCGGAAAGCTTGGAGCACTTGTTAACCTAAGAGATGGATTACTAAAACACACCAGAACATCCATTGATAATTTAGCTTACGATTTCTCCAAAACAGTGAACGCAGTTCATCGAAGAGGTTTTGTCAACCGTGACGTCAAGCTCGACGAAACTGGAAGTCCAAAATTAGCAGATGCAAATGGGCCTACTACTGGTCTTAATTTTTTTGGCGAAATTGACACTCGTGCAAACGCTGCGTCCACGATCGCTATCAGCGATGAAGTTCTAAAAGATTTGTCAAATATCGCTACGGCCTTGACACCAAATGCTCCTGGAGATAACAGAGTCGCTATCGCAATTTCAAAACTACAACATGAGAAAATACTAGATAACGGACAAACAACGCTTGAAGAGAAATATCTTCAGACCATAGGTAACATCGGTCTTGAGACTGGAAAGGCAAAACTAGATACTGAACAGTCAGAAGGGTTGCTAGCAATGACAAAATCTTTAAGAGAAAAAACTGCAGGTGTATCAATAGATGAAGAGGCGGCCAACATGCTTAAATATCAACACGCTTACGAAGCATCTGCTAAACTAATGTCAACTGCATCGAAGATGTTTGATACCGTTATTGGTATTATGAGATAATTTGATAAAAGGATTTAGAGATGCCAAGAGTTTCAGAGAATAGTACACGAGCAGCGATGAACACATCGATAAATCGTGCCAAGGCTAAGCTTGAAGATTTGCAACTCAAAGGTTCAACTCTTAAAAAAATGACCAAGCCTTCCGATGATCCAGTTAGTAATGTAAATGCGCTTATGATTTCATCTGAAAATACTGACAATAACCAATATCAACGAAACATTATTCACGCTGTTACAAACCTTACCGCAACTGACCAAGCACTAGAATCCCTTGTCGAGATAATGAACAAAGCAAAAGAACTAGCAATCACTCAGGCAAGTGACTTCTATGATAAAAACATTCGCTCTAACGTAGCAAACGAAGTAGTTCAACTACGAAATTCTGCTCTTGCAATAGCCAACAAAAGAATCGGAAGCAAATATATTTTCTCCGGATATAAAACACTAACTCGACCATTTGGACTAGACGGTAACTATAATGGCGATGGGGGACATACAAACCTCGAGGTCTCAAAAGATTTTTTTGTCCCGATAAACCTTAACGGTGTTGAAGTTTTCTACGGATCAGATTTTTCAAAAGATAAAAGAGAACATCCTCTAAATGAGTTTCCTGCTATCAACAATCCTGAAGACTATCGTTACGACGAAAAAGACAAAGATTATGCAAGTGAAGACGGGATACTAAATGTTGGCCGTGACCTTGCCTCTATCGAAAGAATTAAAACAGATAAAGAGGAAGCAAGTGACACACAGGTCAGCGAAGAAAAAATTAACGAAACCAAATTTGAAAACAGTGCCAACGTATTCTCGCTGCTCTCGGGATTAACAAACGCGCTTGAAAACGACGATACTAGGTACATTCAAGACCTTTTGGAAAAACTCGATACCGCAACTTCACGACTTATTACCTTAAGAACCAGAGTAGGATCAATTTCTAATTCGATTTTAAAAACTAGAGATACCCTCGAAGCTGATTTTATCAACAATGAAGCAAAGAAGAGCCAACTCGTTGACGCTGACGTTGCTGAACTTTTTTCTGATATAACGCGACATCAGGACACGTTAAAGACTACCTACCAAGCAAGCAAAACAGTTCTAAATAAAAACCTTTTAGACTTCCTCGGCTAGATAGGTTTAGTCAAATCTAAAGACAATCTTAAGCCCCCTGTAATATTTTGTCAGATTAGTCGATTTTTCTTGATTTTTAACTAGGTAGAGCATATACCTCTCATGCGCTTGCATAAGGATTGATTCCCTTTGCTGAGGTTGTATTTATGCTCGTTTTGACAAGGAAGCTCGGAGAAAGTATTGCTATTGATGATCACATCAAGATCATTGTTGTTCAAATTAAGGGAAAGCAAGTCAGGCTCGGAATAAAAGCTCCAAAAGAGACAAAGATTCATAGAGAAGAGGTGTACGAGGCCATCCAAGGTCAAAACACCGAGGCATCTAAAGCAGATTTGTCTGACATAGAAAAATTATTCAAAGAACTTAATAAGAAATAAATTCCTACTTGCTCTTTTGCTTTTTTCACTGATATCATTCCTACTACGGAGCAATTTTGCTTCATCATTGGGTCGGAGGAACGGTGAAAGTCAACACAACGCGTTTTGGAGAACTTGTAGTTAACAAAGAGGATATCCTTCACTTTGAAGACGGACTTTTGGGTTTTGAAGAGCATAAAAAATTTTTTATAGTTGACCCAGGCGATCAGACATTAATTCTTTGGTTACAATCTATAAAAGATCCCGCAGTTGCTTTTCCAATGCTAGAGCCAAGAGTGTTCATTCCTGATTACTCAATAACATTACTTCCAGCAGAACTCGCAGGATTAGAGTTGGCAGCTCTTAGTGATGCTGCTGTATATGCCATCCTGACAATACCTTCAGTTGTTACGGAGATGTCAGCAAACCTCAAGGCCCCTGTTGTTATCAACAATAAAACAAAGAAATCAAGACAAGTTGTACTTCAAGATAGCAAACTTGAAGTTCAGAAAAAAATGTATGTCGAGCTAAAAAGATATATCTCTGCTTACAGCTCAGATGATAGCCGTAGAACAAAAGTTGAGCTACATGAAAATGTTGTTACCCAAATGAACGAGACAACTCATAATCATACCGACCAAGACGAGAGATCAACACCACATCATAGTAATAATATTCAACGAGAATTATAATTTTATATTGTAGTTTCTGTTGCTGATTTTGATAGATTCAAATACATTTTTGCTTCAGCATTAGCAGGATCTTTACTTAAAATATTTTGCCATTCAGACTGGGCTTCTAAAACATTTCCGTTTCCATAATGCAAAATCCCAAGTGCAAGTCTTGCAGGAACAAACCCTGGCTGTTCATTCTTTAATTTTCTTAGCTCTTCAAATGCTTTAGAGACAAACCCTTTTTTTGCATACACTTTAGCTATTTTAACTCTTAAATCTAGGTTATCAGTATCTAGAGATGAAGCTTTGTTATACTCAAAAAGGGCCTCGTCATATCTATTGTATGTCATATACAACTCTGCAATCTCAGAGTGCTTTAATGAGAATTTTTTGTTGATATGGCCATCTTCGGCAACAATTCCGTGAGAAGGGCCTTTGGCCTTTTTAACTCTTTCACTTGTTTTATCAAAAATCTTTTTGGCATCCTCATAACGACCAATATCGTTATAAAGTACAGACAGACTAATCGACGCATCTGTGTGATTAGGATCAAACTGAAGAACCTTTTTAAACGCTTTAATCGCCTTCCCTATTTCACCATTAATATGAAAGATGTTTGCCAAGTAGAAAAATGCCTCAGGATTTCTATCCTCGATCTCAACTAGTTCACTTAAAATCTTTTTCGCACTATCGTGTTCACCTCTGTTATATGCATCCTTACCCTTTGACATTAACTCTCTAGTTCTTTGCTCAATCACACATTCCCCCTTCTCATCATCGACACCTATAGTTTCTTCTTACACTCACTATAAATACCGTCGACGTCATCTAGTACTTCTGAATCTTTCAACTCTGCTTGGAAATCTCTGTAATATTTCACGCACTCATCATACTTTGCTAGTTTAAAAGAAGTATCAACAACTCTCAACATGGAATGCATTCTTAGACTACTGTTTTTAAAACTATTCAAAATATCCAAATACCTAAATCTAGCAGCATCATAAGTTTTGGTCTTATAATAAAAATCTGCGATATAGCGCTCTTTTGACTCTAACATCGATTCACACTTGGCCTCTTTTTCTGCGCTAGATTTTGAATATGTAGAGTTTGGATATCTAGCACTTAACTCTCGATAATATTTAATGGCCTCCACAGCAGGAGAGAGATCGCGATCATAGCTAGATGGAATCTGATTAAAATATGATTCAGCTATCATAAAATAGACATACTCCATATTCTCATTTTTTGGATGGAAATCTTTAAAAAGTATGTAGGCACCAGCGGCTTCGACGAAATTATCTTGCTTAAAAAGAATATCTGCCTGCAACAATTCTGCATGGGTTGCATAATAGCTATACGGATGCTCGGATCGTAGAGTATTTAGTTTCTCTGTTGCCATCAAATAACGAGAATCCGCAATGAGTTCTTTTGCCTCCTTTAAGAGGACTTCTGCTTCAGATTTTCCGGTCGGCCGCTCAGTAGAACAACCAAACAAAACAAGCGCTCCAAGTAATAGACCTAAGTGTTTCATCAAATAACCACCTTAATAAAAAACAGACATCACTCACAAGATAGCAAAAAAAAACTAATGTGACAAAGAACCAAGTAATAATTAACGAGTATAAATCTCTTCGTAAACCTCTAAAACTACCAATTTGACCGCCGCCGCAAGAGGAATCGAAATAACCATGCCGATAACCCCCATGTATTGAGAGCCAAGAATTACACTGACTACGACCACAATTGGATGAAGATCAACAATTTTTGAGATTAAAATTGGAAAAACGATAGCAAGATCAATAATGTTTGCTATTAGGTACAACAAAAGAATTGCTCCTAAGCTACCCCATTCGCCACCATACTCAGCAAGAGCAAAAATTGCGGCAGGAACAGCGCCAATTAGTGGCCCAACATAAGGGATAATATTTGTTACTCCTGCTAGTAGGCCAAGCAAGAAAGCAAACCTTACGTTCATAAGCAAAAGACCAGATGTTATTACAACACCAACAATACTTGCCTCGACAAATTTCGCAAAAATATAGTCACCAAGCCTTCTATTAAACTGGTGAGATAGATAATAGAACCGCTCAAAAACACTATTGGGAGTTAGATTTAAAATAATAAATTTAAGTTTTCTAGAATCTTTTAGAAAGAAAAATACAAACAGTGGGACTAGAAACAACCACTCCGCAAAGGAGGCAACAAACTGCGGCACTTTCAGCAACATATCTCCAATAAATTTTTTACTGTAGCCAAAAACATCATCTACAAGGTGTTCTGGCAAACTAAGACTGTAGTTCTGCTTTGCCCAGACCACTAATTTATCGTAATTAATTTTTGAATGTTCATGAATTTTTGGAAGATAGGTTGATAGTTTATTACCCTCTTCTGCAACAATAGGGATAATATTGATCAATGGATAGATTAATATAGCAGTGAGCGCTATTAGCAACACAGCAATCGACATTTTTTTATTCAATCCAAGTTTCATCATTAGCGGTACTGCTGGGTTTAGTATCAAATACATTACGTACGCAATTCCAAGCGGAGTTGCTAGTCTTGGTAAAGTCAACAATACAACGGCCGAGACTAAAAATACTGCACAGAAGAAAATCATTTTCCATTTTTTCCTGACTTTCAAAATTCTGGCCTCTGTCATTTTTCTTTCTCCACTTCCCTATCCTTCTCTTTCTCTTTATCTTTATCTTTCTTCCTACATTCAAACCACTCCTCTTTTTCTTTTTCTAGTTGAGTCACCTTGTACTTAAGTAACCGCGTTTCCCTCGTTAAAGAGTGCAACCTCGTAGCAATAATTACTGAAACAGATTGGAGTAGTTTTGCAGCAGTAATCGGATAGTAGTTAATTAATTCCTCGACATCTGGCTTAAAAATACCTAACAACACACACGACTCTCTTGCAATTACCGTGGCATTTCGGATGCTATGATCCTGCAGTAACGCCAGCTCTCCAAAATAATCAAATCTTTCGAGAGATAAAACTAACTTTGAATCACCAAGAAACTGCTCCTCATTTACTTGATCGGCTTTATTATGATCAACAATAACATCAACATGTCCTGAGTAGATAAAATAAAAACCTACACCAAGATCTCCCTGTTCAAAAACTTCCTCACCATTTTCAAAAATTCTCATGTGAAGATATTTGGTTAGAATCCTTAATTCGTTATCTGAAAAATTTTTTAAAACCTCAATGCTTCTTAAAAATTTCGGAACAGTATCCCTTCTTTTTCCAGTAAATGGGCCGGCCTGCCAAAAATATTTTATAACAGAGACGTCCATTTTCTCTGGAAGAGACGCATTACCTTTTATTTTTTCGTTTATATCACTCTCATAACTACTCATCGTTTCTCTCCACCACTATCCTCTATCAATATATCAATAAAAACCGAGACTATCCTTTTCTATCCAACCAACATACCTAAATGGATAAAGAATTCGGCACCAACCCTTGTCAACATTTCCAGTTATAAGTTTTTGCCCTTTCGGTACCTCACCATTTTTTTCAAAAATATTAGATGGGCCGGCCCTAAGCTCACCATTTCCAATATTAATAGCACCACTGACAAAATGCTTCGAGAGTAATGACCCAAAATAAGGAAGAGATGATAACGTAAAAAATAGTATCCAAATCTGAATTTTTTTAAAAACTCTAATCCTTAATAGTAATGCAGCCAAAATTAACAAGAATAGAGTCACTATCATAAAAAAAGATGAAGGTAGATCTACAAACGCATACACACTAATTGCATCATCTTTAATCCCAAGAGAGTCGTCAACATACTTCAAATTATTGAACACTTCTGGCCTAAACCCCTCAAACTTCAAGGATTTTTGTAAATGATAACGCGCGAAGTGAAGCTCTCCCTCTTTTGCGTAAAGAGTTCCAATATTATAGTGGAACTGATCTGTCGGAAAAGATGTTTTGTTTTGCAAAACCATCTCTCGAACACCCTTATAATCTCTTGCCCCATAGCTATTTTCAAACAGCTTTGTCTGTTGACTAACCTCATTCTCGCTCATATTTTTATTATGTTCTCTGTACAAATATAAAGCAAGATGCGTAAACCTTTACCACTTGAACTAAAAACTAAAACAGAAAAAAAGGGGCCAACATGAAACATGGTGTAAGTAATGATACAATTACCGATCAAATTAACTCACTATTCTCTACCATTTTAGCAGAACAAAAAAAGGTCTCTAAAGTAACACCTGCTTCCCCAGAAAATGCCCACGTTACTGAATCCATCCTTAAAGAGTTCACAGCGATGAGAGGAAAGGGCTTTTTTTATAACTACCTATCTTCAGGAAGAGGGCATGGGCCATTTACTGAACTAATTGATGGATCAGTAAAGTACGATATGATAGGTGCTATTGGAGTAAATCTTCTTGGACACTCTCATCCATTATATATCAAAGGCCATCTTGAAGCTGCCACTAACGATGTCGTTATGTGTGGTAATTTGCTTCCACATGTTGAAGCTCTTGACCTAACAAAAGAACTAATGGATTCTGTGAAAGATTCCAAGCTAACACATTTTTGGTTTTCGGGCTCAGGAAGTTTTTCTAATGACACTGCACTGAAGCTTGTTTGGCAAAAAAGCAATCCCAAATACCGCGTAATTGCATTTGATAATGCATTTGCAGGCAGGACTGTGGCAACTCAAATTCTTACCTCTAGTGCAGAATACCGAGATGGAATGCCTACTTCTATAGATGTCGACAGAGTTCCTCACTTTGATCAAAAAAACCCAGAGAAGGCAATTGAAACAACCATTAATGCGCTTGAAGAAATTGTTAAAAAATATCCAGACTCACACTGTGCACTAATGATTGAACTTATCCAAGGTGAGGCCGGATTTGTTTTTGGCCCAAAAGAATATTACGAAGCTGTATTCAAATGGGCAAAAGATCACGGTCTATTCGTCTGGATTGATGAGATTCAAACATTCGGAAGAACCACAGAACTTTTTGCATTTCAAATGTTAGGCTTACAAGAGTACGTCGACATCGTTACAATCGGAAAAGCGCTACAGTGTTGTGGCATCATGTTTTCGCCTGAACTAAATCCAAAGCCAGGACTAATAGCTGGTACTTTTAATGGAAGTCTTGTCTCTTTAAATGTTGGTGCCAAAGTCCTAAAATATTTAAAAGAAGGAAATTTTTACGGAGAACACGGTCGAATAAAACAGATTGAAAAAAACTTTATTAACCGATTAAAACACTTGGCCAAAAATAGTTGTAGGGACAAAATAACCTATATGGGTGGTGTTGGAACCATGATATCCTTTGAAGTAGGCAACTCCAGTAAAGATGTTACGACTAAATATCTCAAAGAGTTATTTAATAACGGAGTTATTGCGTTCACGTCAGGACATGACCCTGCTGTTCGTGTGCGTTTTTTAATTCCAACATCTATTACTGATGAGCAGATAGAAGAGGTATTAAAAATTGTAGAAGCAACTGCAATTAAGATTCTTTAATATCATCTTTAACTCTTCTCTACTTTGCCTCTAACAAGGACGCGTTTATGGGCAAATTTACAATTCATGGCAACTACTACAACAACTGTTTCAATCTTCCGCCAACGACGGGGCCAGATGCTTGTGATATTTTCATAGAAAAAACTTGTCCTGCTGATATCCAAACTACCCTATGGAAAGCTCCCGTAAGTCTTAACGATCTAGACGCTATCGTCGAATCTGCTGTTAAAGGTATTAGCTCTTGGAGAAAAACAACTCTTGAAGATAGAATTGCAATCATCGAAAGGTATAAAAATGAATTGAGCATAATAAAAAATGAGCTCATCGAGGCAATCTGTTATGAAGTCGGAAAGCCAAAATGGTCAGCAAATATCGAAGTAGACAAAACCATCGCACACATCTCTGTCCTAATCGATTATGCAAAAAGAAGAATATCTCCTGCAACAATACATAATGACGATCAAAAATACGCAGGCACAATTTCATACAAACCAATTGGCCCAGTATTAATTATCTCTCCATTTGATTATCCATGCCAGATCCCATCAAATAGAATTGTAAGTGCTCTTCTTGGCGGAAACTCTGTCATACTGAAACCGTCTGAGCAATCCGTATATACCTCACAACTAATAATAAGCGCTCTTCATCGAGCTGGTTTCCCAAATGGTGTTATCAATATGGTAATTGGCGGAGAAGAAGTTGGTAAAAGACTAGTTAAATACAAAGAAATTATCGGTGTACTATTTATTGGTAGCAACGAAACAGGTGGCCACCTACTAGACAGCGCAAGTTCACGCATAAATAAAATGCTTTCGCTTGAGCTCAGTGGAAAAAATACAACAATTTTACACAAAGACTGCAATGTCGATTCAATTTTAGATGCTGTCATCCACTCTTGCTATGCATGCAGCGGCCAAGACTGTCTTTCTACCGCAATCGTAGCTATTCATAAAAACATTGAAGATGAGTTCATCACAAAATTTCATCAACGTTCAAAAGAGATCGTTGTCGATCACCCTTTTGAATTTGAATCAGGCAATGAACCTTTTATGGGACCGCTAATAAACGAACAAGCAGTAAAAACCTATTTGCTTTTTATCGGCATGGCAAAACGTGAGGGGATAACAGAGATCATGAGGGGTAAACAACTTGAAAGAAAAAAAAGAGGACACTATGTCTCACCATCTATCCACTATACAAAAAAATTAATACCACAAAGTCTATTTCTTGGAAGTGAAATTTTATCTCCAAACTGTACCATCATCCCTTATCAAGAAGCTGAAGAGGCAATCAATATTGCAAATAGCACAGAGTTTGGACTAGCAACCTCTCTTTTTTCAAACGCAAAAGAGATGCAAGAGATATGTCTTAGAGATATCCATACCGGTTCTATTAATTTTAACGTTCCAACCACTACACTCGATCCACGTTTTCCAATTGGCAGCTTGAAAAATTCTAGTAACTTTAGAACAGGTGGAATTGGAACGCTTGATAGCTGCGTTTTTCCTGTTTCAAATCTATCTAGATACTAAATTTAATATTGATTTTTATTAACGATCAACCCTTTTCCTTGAATATCTATTTCTTCAACCTCTTCCTCAATATTAACATCTCTCTTTGTTACAATAATTTTCGCAGCGTCTTCGTAAACTTTCTTGCTCTTTCCCTTCATAATCATCATTGAAAGCTTCTTCAGTTTTTTCTTCTCAAAAAGTATAAACTCTGATGTCGACAGATCTTCAATTTCACTCTCCACTTGTTGATCATCTCCACCTTGAATAAGTTTAAAATTATTCTCATTTACAATCCTTGCTGGCCGACTCGTCTCCTCTGCCTGATCTAAAGTTTTTTTCCTTTCAAATAGACTAATTAGAGGCACCCTATTGCCACTTCCAGTTTCGGAAATAAGCCGAGTCAAAGATTGCGGTGTAATGAGATTTAAAAGCTCAGTAATAAGAGGAAGACTTTCAATCGCAACTTGATTTTCAACACCCTCTTTCTTTACTTTTTTTGCCACATTGCTCATATATTGGCCCACCTCAATACCATATCGGCAGACCGCCAAAAAACTTGACCAAAAAAAGCGGATATAAAATTTTAGCTAGACAAATTGTTAAACCCAAAATATAACAAATGATACTTCAGATACTTGAATTTAGTTGGGGAGTAGCGCAGTTGGTTAGCGCAGTAGACTGTTAATCTATTGGTCGTGGGTTCGAGTCCCACCTCCCCAGCCATTCTTGTAAAAATTCTTTAGACTTAATTGTATATTTTTTCCAAACCCAATTTCCTGAGTAAGAATTGAGTCAAATTCTCGCTGTGTATACACCAAAATATCAAGCTTCGGATATGTGTCAAAAAGATCAACAAATTGTTGAGATCGACTAGTAAACGAGGTGGTCGTTTCCATAATCAAAATTATATCAATATCACTGTCTGCTCTGTGGGTTTTATTAGCAAAACTTCCAAAAAGATACGCCTTATCTACACGTCCTTTAATTTTCTCTCTTAATTCAGAAATAACTTGATCATAATCAACCTTAGTGAGGTCAGAAAATTTCATAGATTTTGCAATAATTGACATCAAGAATGCCCTTCGATTTCATGTTTACATTTTTCATGAATCATTTTTGCCATCAACATCGCTTCTTCGGCCTGTTCTATACCAAAATAGTGACTTGGGACACCAGCATCAGGCAAAGCATCAGGATATCTTGTCGAAATATAATACAAATCTAATCGTCTTGAAGCTTTTTCAATCTCACCATTAATTTTCAACTCTTTCGCAATCTGTACTAACGAATGAGACTTGAGAAGATCATAACCTCTAAAGAAACCTAACGCTTTTAAACTTTTTTCTGCAATCTGCTGAGCAATAAAACAACTTTGTGCATAATGACCAGAGGCCAAGGAATCATCTCCCCATTTTATATCCTCTGCAGCTTGCTCCAACCAACTTAAAAATTTTTCATTCATGTAACTACCTATTCAATTTGACAGTTATCCATATTCTAACGGCCAAAATTTCCCACGTATAGTTTTTTAAGTTGAACATCTCCAATGTGCTACAATGTAACAGGGCATTTTATGTGGAAATTTAATCTAGCTTTATCTTCGTTTTTGTGGTTATTCAGTAACCAATCATTTTCAACTGAACAGAGCAGAACATCACAAAACATTCACGTCATCCAGCTAGATCCAAATATTGACGTTAAGGAATTAGAATCAGATGGTGTCAAAACTTATACAAATGACAAAGTAAAAACCAACGCTACCCAAAAAACATACATAGAAAAAAGAGAAAATATCTTTGCAACTGCTGGCGTTGATACCCACATAACAACCATGGATTCTGTCGATAAAGATATGTTATACTCTAGATCTCGCTACATGAGCTTAGAAGATCTATCCAAGACGTATCCCAAAATTCCGAATGAAAACCTTGTAAAGCTTATCAAATTAAAAAAACAAGAAGAAAAAAAACAGACCAAGAGGACTCCTCATGGGTAAAGCAAACTATGCATTTCTGTTCATATTTTTGTTGGTAGTTTGTACTAGATCTAATGCTGCTATTTTATTTGTCGATATTAATAACAATCTTCTTGAAATTGAAACTGCAAAAAAAGCTGCGATCAAACGAGGCGAACAGTTAATCATAATTCCCTCTCTTGAAAAAATGCCAATATCAGAAAGAAAAAAACTTCGGGCAATCGATGATAATATAGATAAAATTCAAAAAGCTTACTATAACTGCAGCAGAAATTGCCAACAATTACAAATGAAGATTGATGCAAAAACAGCAGAAAGAGATGGCCTTGTGCTTAATCGCAAAATAAACCTTGAAAAAGACCTCTCATCCATCAAACAATCAACTAATGCCGATGGTATTACATCTATCATCCTATCCGGACACCACGGTGGCGGACGTTTTAGTGGAGCGCTAGGCGGTTTCTCTTCAAAGATCTTTATAGACTCCATCAAAGACAAATTGCCGGAAACGGCCGAAAGCGTCCGCTCTGTCAACCTGTGGGGGTGTTACACAAACTCACCCGGAACAGTTGAGAGTGTCTGGAAAGACTCTTTTCAAAATTTAGCCCTTGTCTCTGGATTTCATGATCTTGGGCCCTCACAATATAAAGCGTCTAACCATCAATTTTTAGAAGGGATACTAGTCAAGGAACAAGAGCTGATCCGTTCTGCTGATGATAAAAAAATGAAAAGTATACTTTCAAAAATTGCAAACATCTCTACAACTAGTGCAGCTGTATACTTGAAAAACAGTTGTGGAAATGAGTATTATGCTGACGCAAACACTTCTAAGCAAAACATACGAGTCCGCAACTTCGCTGATACAAAAAACTGTCAAGAAGATATTTTTTCTAAACTATACAAAAAGTATGTCTGTTATTATGAAGCAAAAACTACTGATTGTAATGATCCACCAGAGCAAGAAGGAAGTACATTAAGACAGTTTCATGCACTACTACAGCAGATATCAAATCTTGATGAGTGCAAACAATTCCTGAAAAACATCTTGGGCACTAACTTTTCTGAAAACACAAACATCTCACTACTGCTAATCAAATACCAAAAAATTAAGAACAATGCCGTTGAACTATTTAAAAAACAGTTTGAAGAGACTAAGATTATTCTTCAAGAAATGGGGATTTCATTTCCATCTGCTGATGAATTAAAAAAGATGAAACGTGGGGAAATAAGCACGGAACTTGAAAAACTTTCTAAGAACATTCAAGGTCTCGCTAACGACAAGGATAAAAAAATTGCATCGAGATTACAGGCAGGACTTAACGAACTGTTACTCCAACATGATCACTACTGCCTCTCTTCTGATAGTGAAAACCTAACCTCTTTTGCTGAAGATTCACCTTCAAAAGTTGCTGACTGGCCGAGATGTGAGATTGATACTTCGATTGGCAATTTAGTAAAAAGTTCCATTGTATTATCCGACATTGAAGAAAAGATTTTATCAGAAAAAAATGACGAGAAACGCATCGAGCATCTCCTGGAACGCATCAAACTTCAAGACAACATCCAAACTCTAAAACTAACCGAGTACACCACCTTTCCAAACGATACAATAAGAGCTAATTTTGAAAACCAAGTGATCGAAAAAAGATTAACTTCAGAAAAAAACAATACTGTACTCCAGCAATACGCTGACTACTTAAGTGCGCCAGACAAAAACAAAGATATACTAAGATCAATCCGAGACACCTTCATAAGCAATCACAAATCAGATTTAGAAGTCAGTCAAGATCTATTGGCCATGTATTCAAATATTGACTATAATGAAAACCCTCACATCAAGCATCTCACAAATTCGCTCAAAGCATATAACGGAGAAGAACCATATAAATCTGATCTTATATCTGCCTTGTCAGCTGAAATCGAGCTCGAAACTAAACAGATGTCATCATCCGAACAAGCTCAGCTAGATGACCCAAATGAAGAAAAGGAAAATGCTTCGATGAGAATTTACTCAGCATATGAAATCGCATATAAAAAAATAGCTCTGGCCGTTTTAAAAAGCCTATAGAAAACATCTACTGATTTCCTGTGCCACCATCGATCGTTTTTTGGCCTGAAATCTCAGTTCCTGAAAGTGCTTCAAGAAACTCACTTGCCACTGCCCAAGGAATACCAACCACTGATTTAAAAATACTTACAATACCTACACCTTTTGCGCCACTAACTAGAACAGCATTTTTTACTTCGGAGGTAAGCTTCTTATTTTTTTCCTGTTCATTTGATGAACTACTATTCCCAGAAACACCTAGATATAAGAACTCATCAACAAAATATTTCCGAGCGCCCTCTCCGTTAGGCTTAATCAAATCCCATGTTGTATATTTTTCAAGTGACAAGAGATTGCCGCCAATCGTTTGAGAAACAACACCATCAATAATAAAATGTCCTTTTATGCTCTTAGATACCTCCTCTCCAAGCTTTGCATCTATAAAAGTTCCCATGATCCCATCAATTAATTTCACACTGCTGTTGTTAGTATCTATTTCTACCCCATCCTTTTTCTTACCACTAATATCATAATACTTATAATAATCACCAAACAGAGTATCCGCCAAATTTTGCTGGATCTCAACTGAGCTATCTGGATCAACATTTTCAATAGTTGCTTTTTTAATCAGCTCGCGATATTTGTTCCATGATTTATTCGAGCTATTGAAAAACTCTTTTTCTAACAATACTGGATCAAGTAATAATTCAAGATTCATTCTGGAAACATTCAACCCTGCCCGCTTTCCAGCGACCTCTATCCCATCAATTAATTTTGCACTAGTCTCCATCGCTATTAACCTACGGCCCAGCTCAGTTTCAATTAATAACCCAGTCAGCTCTTTTGTAGTTAAATTCTTCTTGCTAGATAAATCTAAAATAGCTTTATTCAATAATGACTGACACTCTTCTGGAAACCGCTTATAACAACTAACTATATCTTTTGAAAATTTTTTAATACTCTTAATTGTAGACTCATCAAGAGGGGTTCCCTTTCCACTTTTCTCGGATCCTTCTAGTGCTAACAATAATCTAGAAGCATCTTCGACAGCATTGCTGGACTCATTATCGAAAATAGCATTTACTGTCTTTTCATAGTATTCCGTCATCGCCAATTTTAATGTACTTTTAAATATCTCCGGCCTCATCTTATTAGCGACACTCTCTGTACATGAATTAACAACTAGAGAAACACCTTTTTGAAAATCAAGAATAGAGTTAAATCTTCTTTTACCTTTCGATACAAACTGTAAACGCAAACAATTAGTCGTCTCAGTTGCTATTTTATTACCAAACGCTTCACTTAATTTTTGATGATATTGCAACGTAAAACCTTCACTCTTTAGATATTTCCCTAACTCAACTTTAGAAATCTCGCCGCCAGCATCCGCAACGGCTTGCTCTAAACATCCAACAACAGCATGCTCAGGACTTCCAGAGTCAACATCTGCTTCAATGTCATTTAAAAATTTTTTTTCAATTTTAGATATACAAACATCTGTGTAGTTTGAGATCACACTAGATTTTTTTCCTAAGCCGTATCCTGCTAACTTTGATTCTAACTCCTTTACAGAAATCTCCTTCATCGCTTGCAGTGTCACGTACCCCGTGCATTTCTGTGGTTCTATCTCTTTTTGAAGAGAGATACAAGGCCAGTAACCTACATTTAATATTTGATCTACAAAACTTTGGGGAACCACCTTAAACGAACTTAGCACTCCTGGATCTTGTGTAAGTGACACAGCAACTATTCGAGCACCTATCGATTTCGTTAATGCCGCTTTACACTGACCACTCAATTCCGCTCCTAACGTAGCAAGATCATTTGTATTTACAAAACGACTATTAATCTCATCCTCTGATAGTTTCCCAACAATACCGTCAATGTACTTACACTCATCCTTAACTTTTGGATCATTTAGAGCATCCAGAATTATATTTTTGCTCGTTACATCATCAAGTTTTTTTCCACTCGTAGTTTTTATCTTATTCAACTCTTTCATTGCTTCGGCCGTTGATGTCTCACGATAAGCAAACAAAACTGACTTCACAACACAAGCTGTGATATCTTTACCTTTACGTTCCTTCTTATTTTTAAACCATCCGCTCGCACACGCACGATAAGTCTGCTCAACCTTTTCTTTTATATCTCCTGCGGGAGCGTACTTGCCAAACGCTAATAACCCTTGTTCTAGCCTCTGCCCTCCTATCTGTGTTGCCAAGTTGCTTTCTAATACGCTCGTGCACTTTATAACTTCTTGGCCATCCCGAGCATTATCAACACACTTTTTATTCTCACCACTTATTTTTTCAGCAAGTCCTTGAAGATCACCAAGAACACCGTTTCTTTCAAGCTCTTTTAAAATTATTTTTTCTATAACTGATGAGGTGTACGCTCCCTTAAAACCAGAAAGCTCAACTCTTGCCCTCAAATCATCAAAGGACGATATATCACTTCCAAAAATGCCGTCATCAAGAATCCTCTTCGCCGCATCCTGCGAAATTTTATTTAAGTCACTTTCGACAATAACATTTTGTCGTAAATAATCTTGAAGCATTTGATTCTGGTCAACGTACTCCTTTCTTATTTTTTTTACTAACTTTTCTTTTCCAAGCTCTCCCCAATACTGTTTTGGATCATCCCAGATAATTTTTTTTCCGTTGTTAAATATATCCAAGGCAGAATTTTGAAATCTGTCCCCGAACTCCTTTCCAAAACTTAGTAGCGAAGATAGTGCTTTGCTTGTGGTCGGGCCCCCATTTATCCTACAATCTTCGTTTAAAGCAGATGACGAATGAGATGATTCAACACTACCCCAAACCACAGTAAGTGGTACCAGCATTATTAGCATCAGGGAAAGCGACTTTAGTGTATTCATCTCTAAAATGATTCTATCATACCTTGAAACTAACTAAGTCACCGAATAAGGCCCCCTCAATAACTAGTCAAAATGACATTTTTTAATAACCATTTTTAAACAGATCACCTATAATATTTGAAGTAATAAATATTTATATTAAACCTTTTAGCGCCATTTTTTTTTGGCAGTTGAGAAATGGACAAAAAACCGATAATTGAACACTTAGAAGAATTACGTTTGAGAATGATTAAAATAATCCTGATCATTTTTTTTGGTATTTTAATTACATTTAACTATGGTGATTTTTTTATCGAATTACTTTTAAGACCTATTAGAATTTTTTTTCTAAATTCAGGTTCAGGCCAGATTATTTACACGGGATTACTCGACAAAATCTTATCCCAGATGCAGCTATCGCTATGGTTATCTGTTGTATTAACATCGCCACTTTGGTTTTTTCAAATCTGGAGATTTATCAAGCCAGCGTTACTTACAAAAGAAATTAAAATCGTTCGTCCATTAATCATTATTAGCTTTCTTCTATTTTGTTTAGGAGTTTTTCTAGGGCACGCTATTGTTTTACCTTTGCTCATTAAACTTTTTATAAATTTTGGAGTAAGTAACGTTAACGCCTTCATTAACATGAAAGATTACTTAATTTTATCAAGTAAACTTATTCTTGGTTTTGGAATACTATTCCAAATTCCAAACATAATTATAATTTTACGAATGACAAACATTGTTAGCTTTTCAAGACTTAACAGCGCAAGAAGATATGCCTACGTAGCATTTACTATCTTAGCAGCTATAGTAACGCCTCCTGATGTCTTTACCATGCTCTTAGTGTTAGTACCACTAATAATACTTTTTGAAATAGGCCTAGTTTTATCTTTCATTATGATAAGGAAATAATTTATGAGATCAAAAATCATTATCGTCACGTTATTATTTTTAACACTAACCACTTCAGCTAACGCAACCCCAGACCTTCTAAACATGGCGCGTGACTTTCTCTCCAAAGCTAGAACATATTTATCAGAAAAACTTGGCCCCGAGTATGTTGAAAAAATTATGGGCGAAGATGAAATTACGCTCCCGGAAATACCAAAGCTAAACGATGATACAAAATCTACCGCAGTTTATAACAAGAAAGAGTTATCAAGCGCCAAGGCACCGACTGGCCAACAAAAACAACAACTAGACTATCTATTCATCAAAGAACTTTTTATAACAACTAAGCTTAGGGAAGCTACTGAGAACGATCTTGGGATTTGGTATAATACGCTTACTCAAGGTGGAAGTAGAGAAGGGGTCTATCGTGCCATGGTGTTAGATGCTGAGTACTATGAATTAGAAACCAAAACAATTTCAACATCAAAAAGCGCAATAGATTTTTCTATCTATTTTTTAGAAACATTTATCAATCAAAAAATTGATGCAAACTCTCTAAAGAAGCCTAACTTTTTTTCTATGAAGCGAGAGATCACAGAGAGAGCATTGTCTATTATTGATCTTTTTGAAAATCAAAATGATCTTGCTAAATGGTATGCTGTATTTTCAGGGTACGTTGCAATGAAATATACTGAGGCTTGGACAAATGATCTCCGAAAAAATAGTTCGAAAATGGCCCATCTTCGCTGGGCAATGAGTGTTCCAGTGGAACACATCAAATCTGAAACATATATCAAGATTCATCAAGTAATGAACTACCTATCAGCGCCATGAGCTATTTCTTACACTGGAACTCTATCTTATATGTCGCTTTAAATTTGCCGTCCGGCAGTTTTTCCTGCGCACATTCAGACACCTTAAGTGAATCATAATCTACTCTCATTTTCACCTTGGCACACTCTGCTTGAGACTCACGTCTATATTTCCCAAACGCAATATTACACGCCTTTCCCTGATTATCTTCAACTACTGAAACCTCTTTTTTAAAGACCTCCTCCGCTGATAACGAAGCGGCAAAAAAAAGATAAACAAATAACAGCTTCACTGTAACCTCCAAGGTTGCTATTCCCAAAATATATCATCTCTTCCACTAAGAACATGATAGAGCCGTTCAATTCCAAGGGCAACACCAGAAGATTCTGGCATCCCTTTATTTAGAGCATCATATAGAACAAGAGCATCGGGTAACTCATACCCATACACTTTTTTCTTTTCTAATGCTTGAAGTTTAAACCTAGCTTTTTGCTCCTTTATATCTCTCAATTCGTTAAAGCAGTTACAAATTTCCACACCATCCATGTATAGTTCAAACCGCTCGCACACTCTTGAATCATCATTTTTTAATGTTGCTAAAGCACTCAAATGAAATGGGTACTCATAGATCAAAAGATATGGGTGATTAACTAATTCTGGTTCAATTTTATTTAAAAAAAGAAGAAAGTAGTAGTCATCCCACTCAAGGTTTTTTCTAGGAAGTGGAATATCTTTAAATTTTTCTTCTATCAAATGCTTTATCGAATCAACTTCCAGATAGTTTAAAATATCCACCCCAAGATATTTCTCAAACAACTCTTGCACAGTCATTCGTTCAAAAATGATTTTATCACTACCATGCTTAAGCGGAATATTCTCCCTTTGCATATATTGAATCATAAACGAAACTAACTTTTGCACATCTTCCATTATTTTTTCATATCGAGCATTTGCTCTATACCACTCGAGCATCAAAAACTGTGGCCGATGAATTGGAGAAATTGGTTCATCTCTAAAGGCATATCCGATGGTAAAAATATCACCTAGTCCTTCTGATAATAGTTTCTTCATGTAAAATTCAGGTGATGTGTGCAAATAGAGGTCAAGCTTCACATTATCTTTAACGCTTGCTAATTGAAATGGGTGGATATGGGTTTCCATTCCAGGATTTGGAACGATTGGTGGAATCTGGCAATCTAAAAATCCATTTTTTAAAAAAAACTCTCTGACTCCTTGAGTAAACTTAAATCTATTAATTTGGCCGTTTGACAATGCTTCCACCTTAGTATTATTTTTCACAACAGATAACTAATTATAGAACAAAGAACCATGAAACAAGAGTAAAAAAATGGAAAAGCTTTTACAATTAACCTATATCGAGATAGCACTCGTCGCTTTAGCATTGCTAATTCCAACCATATTGCTTGTTGTTTTTCTCACTAGAAAAAAACAAAATCAAACAATTTTAGAACCGGTAGCTTTAGAACCAGTACAACCAACTATTACTTTTGCCGACAGATTAAAAAAAGGGCTTGCTAGTTCCAGATCTCAAGTATGGGGAAAAATAGAAACTATTTTTAAGAGTGATAAGTTTGATGATGACTCAATTGAGCAGATAGAAGAGATCCTCTATTTAGCAGATCTAGGTCCAACCCTTGTTGCTGAATTAATGGCCGAGCTAAAACTAGTTTCTAAAAAACTCAGTGACAAAATGGAGATGGAACAGTTTAAAAATACACTATTTAATTTTATGAAAAACAAGATGATAGTTCATCAACAAAAAATCGACTCTTCGCTATACTCATTTAATCCAAACAGTAATTACGTTGGCCCAAAGGTTATTATGATAGTTGGTGTTAATGGCGCCGGAAAAACAACAACAATAGGAAAATTAGCAACAAAACTCAAAAAACAAGGAGCAACCGTAATCGTTGGAGCATGTGATACATTTCGGGCAGCTGCAGTTGATCAGCTAGAAATTTGGTGCAAAAGGGCCGGAGCTGAGATGGTTAGAGCAAACGAAGGAAGCAATCCAACTGGAGTCGCATATAGCGCGTTAGAAAAAGCAATAAAAGAGAAGGCCGACTACTGCATCTTGGATACTGCGGGCCGTCTTCATACAAAAACAAACCTAATGGAAGAACTCGCAAAGACAAAAAAAGTGCTTGCGAAACTTGATAATAATGCCCCCCATCAGACTTTACTTGTCATTGACGCTATAACTGGGCAAAATGCGCTTAAGCAAGCAGAAGAGTTTCACAAAACGCTTACAATATCTGGCCTCATTTTTACAAAATGTGATAGCTCTTCCAAGGCCGGAAGTGCCGTCTCAATCGTCGAAAAGCTCGGTGTACCAATTAGCTATATCGGAGTTGGCGAATCTGTTGAAGATCTCGATGTTTTTAATCTTGATGATTATCTAAATGCACTGCTGCGAACCTAGACAAAGCAATGGATTCTCTGTAATCTAAAAAGATGTATAACAAGGGTGGAGAACAGGAATTTGAGATACTTGGATTTAGGGTTAGATATAAGTCTGACTCAAGCAATCAGGTATCTGTTGGAGATGTGATCGAATCTGTTTTAAAAGAAGCTAATAGTATCAAGAATAGAAATATAAACTTGGACGATAAAGATGTGGCGATATTAACTGCGCTAAAAATTGCTTCTGATAAACTGAATATAGAAAAAGAGTACAAAAGAAATGTTGGCGATCTGCAAACTAAAGCTAACCATGCTCTAAATATTATCGAATCAATCTCTCCTAGCAAATCTTAGAACCTGACTTTTCACACCGTGGCAATATATCGGTGGGTACACCGATCAACTGGAGATAATATCATGGATACTACGTTCATTCTGGCAGCAGCACTACTATTTATCATTGGAGGAGTCATCGGTTTTGTGACCGTAAAACTGATGGTTGCAAAAGAGACTAAGGACAGAGAGTCTAAAGGCGATCAGATCATCGAGAGCGCAAAAAATAAAGCTTCTGAAATTAAGTATAAAGCAAGAAAAGAGGCTAAAGACATTGTCACTGAAGAAAAGCAAATTTTCGAACAAGAGATGAAAAAAAGAGAGAATGAGTGGAAAGAGCAAGAGAGACAACTTGCAAAAAAAGAACTCGCTCTTGACCAAAAAATTGATGAGCACACGAAAGAAGTTGTCAACATGAAGGAAAAGGAAGAAGAGCTCGACAGAAAAAAAGAGAAAGTAAATCAAGAGATTGATAAATATCGCGAAAAGCAAAATGATTTAGCAGATCAACTCTCTAAAGTCGCAAACATGACGAGAGAAGAAGCTAAAAATGAATTAATGAAAACAATGGAAGAAAATGCGAAAGTTGCTTTTGCGAAAGAATTAAGAAGAATCGAAGAAGAGGCAAATGAAGAAGCTGAGAAGAAGGCCAAGAAAATTATTTCAGTAGCACTTCAAAGGTTTGCCGGAGAATATGTTGGAGAAAAAACCATCTCTTCAGTTGAGCTACCTTCTGATGACATAAAGGGCCGTCTAATTGGACGAGAAGGAAGAAACATCCGCGCGTTTGAACAAATCTGTGGTGTAGATCTAATTATTGATGACACTCCTGAGACGGCCGTCATTTCATCTTTTAACGTAGTAAGGAAAGAGATTGCAAGAATGACAATTCTTAAACTGATCGCAGATGGAAGAATTCATCCAGCAAAAATCGAAGAATTTTACGAAAAATCTAAAACTGAAATGGACAAACAACTGCGTGAACTTGGTGAGAAGGCCCAGATGGAAATTGGTGTTCACGGTATTCACCCTGAGATATTAAAACTTATAGGTGCTCTAAACTGGAGAACTTCATATACTCAAAATCAATACCAACATGCGCTTGAAACAGCGTTTTTAGCTGGTTCAATGGCGGCCGAGCTTGGACTAAACATTAAACAAGCAAGAAGGGCCGGACTCCTACACGACATCGGTAAAGTTCTAGATGCTTCAGCTGAAGGATCTCATGCCATGATTGGCGCAAACTTTGCTAAAAAATATGGTGAGTCACCTGATATCGTTCATGCAATTAGGGCACACCATGATGATGAAAAACCAGAGACCGTTCTAGCTCATATTGTTGCCTCTGCCGACGCTTTAAGTGGTGCTCGCCCAGGAGCAAGAAAGGCGATGATGGAATCATACGTTTCAAGAATGACCGATATTGAAGCAATCGTTAATAGCTTCGACGGCATCTCAAAAAGTTATGCAATTAGTGCCGGCCGTGAAGTTCGAGTTCTAGTTGAAAATGATAGAGTTTCAGATGAGCAAACTGTAATCTTGTCTCGTGACATCGCTAAAAAAATCGAGAGTGAGATGAGCTATCCTGGAACTATTAAAATTACTGTTCTAAGAGAAACAAAGGCCATTGGTATTGCAAAATAAGGACTAACAATGTCTGATTTAGAATATCGCAAATTTGCCCTCGTAATTAATCCACACATCCAGATCGCACAAGAGATCTGTGAACATCTTCTCAATAAAGATTTCGTTGTTTTTGGAGCAGGAAAAGAGGAGTGTCCAATCTATCATGGACACTTTTTTGATATTGTAACAGAGCTAAACAATGAAAGCTCTGTTGAAAACATGTTCGATACGATTCAAGAACATTCAAACGATTTATCAATCATAGTTAATGTTCAAGAGACATTCCCAACTGCCCCGATTGAAGATATTTCAACCAACGAGTTTAAAAATAATTTACTAACCTCCGTTCTTGGCCAATTTCATCTTTTAAAACATTCAAAACATTTTCTCACTGAGAGCGAGGGAATATTTATTAATGTTTTAAACTCACTAACAGAAGAATCACTCCCTAGCTACGCTACTGCTTGCACCGTTCACAGGTCACTCAAGTGCCTCTTGGAAGTTTGCAAAGAAGAGTGGGCCAACTCCAACATTAAGTTTTGTAATTTAATGTTAGATGGATATCCTGAAGATGGAAAAGAATATAAGAACGTCGATGGATTATTAAGTTCGATTGATACTGTTTTATCAGTTCCAGGAAGTGTTGATTTATCGATGCTAAAAATCAAGCAAACACCTTATGAACAAAATTGGAATTAAAAACTACTATTTCGTTGTTCTTCCTCCGCTTCTAATAATAGAGACTATTTTCTTTTTGTCTGATGTTGATATGCTATTTATCTCGTTTTTTCTAATTGCGTATACATGGAGAACTCTCCACGCACACCCAAAGTTTGACCATAGGCCTAACGGCAAAAGCCGATACTCTATTATCTCAATCCTTTACTCCTACAGTTTTTATTTCTCTAACCTACTAGAAAAAATTAAAATCCCAAAATGGATGATTTGTCATGTCGTAATAAATCTACCTCTAATGACTATCTCTATTGTCATTTCATCCTGGGCATTTACCTTTGGAATATTTGGAACAACTTTGTTTGATTGTCTAATGTTTATCTATTTTTTTATTAACAAGAAATATATTTCACCAATCAAATAGAATTTTATAATATTAGATGGCCGAAGAAAACAGGCGCGAACCTAG
>DYOQ01000014.1:0-10368 GCA_020720455.1 Bdellovibrio sp. | reverse complement strand
AGGCGCGAACCTAGATCCGCACTATACCTTTAAAATCGATTTTTTTGTGTTACATTCAAAATTAATTCTTCTCTCCAAATTAACTTCTGATTTTCATAAACAACAACTTCAAACCTATTTTCTCCATCAATAATTTTTAGTCCATAAGCCAATGCACTATCTCTATCATCGATTAGAGGTACCGATGCCACTTCATCACGTCCAATATCACAAAGCACAACTGATGACAATAATGGATCAGACAAATTCTTTATAACTATTTCAGTTACATGTCCGACCGTCTGCCACAGCGAAACTGTATTTTCTTCACAACCCCATTCGCCACCATTATGGTCAGGAATTACACAAACTGATTCTAAAATATACGGATGTAAATGGACAGACCCAGATGATAACTTATCATCATTTGATAACATCAAGGTTCTATCGTTAGCACTAACTGAGAGAATAACCGTTAACATAAAAAAAGAAAAAAGAATGCTCGTTTTCATATTTTACTCCTAATGTAATTAAACCCTTACTTGTTTATCTTGCAAGAATATATTCTAAATAATGCCTCTTCTTGATCTAAAGAAATAACCCTAGCATCGAAATCAGAAAAGTATCTCAAGCAATGACGAATATCTGATTTACAAAATGGCAACTCGACAAGATAGCTCTGATCAAAAAATACTTCATACAACATTAATCCTTTTGAACGCATTTGAAATCTTTTCAAACTCTGCATATCACCAAACTCAGACGAACCAACATCGTCAATCGCCAATTGAGTTATTTCGTGATAAGCAATTCCATGCCCTTGATCATGTCCATGACCATTATCCACCGGTTGAGTCCCTATTACAAATCGGAGTTGATTGTTGCTATTTTGCCTATCGACACAAGTTCCATTGCCAACAAAACCAGCAAAAGAACTATTGATTAAAAGCAAAAACACAAACAACTGGAAAAAAATAACCTTCATCTCTTTTACCCCCGTTAAAAACAATCCAAAGAAAATTCAAACTTGACATCAATTATCCACATTCTAATTTTTTGTCAAGTTAGGATTGTATCAGACCTAATTCTGTGAATATTCTTCACATATTCAGGAAAACCTATCAGATGCATATTTTTCGGTGGCCACCAAAACAAATAGCAGAACATTCAAATTCAAGCCGTCACTTATAATAAAACTACGACCTGAAACACAGATTATTTTGCAGTATCTTGGCAAAAACAAGAAAATGCTGTTTACTCTTCGTATCCTTTTTAGATCGTTAGGAAATCCAGGGGCTTTTTTGCGGCATCGAAACTGACAAACAACACACGGCTGGACACGCAGCATCTAAATATTAGTGGGAACAAAAAGCTGCATCTAAGTATGGAATTTGGCGAATGCAAATATTGATAATAATTGTTTCTGATGCGCGAAAGGAATTGCTTGAGCAATGTTTGCTTTCGATATACAGATCTATTGGCGTTACCGACATTAATTACAATATCATTATTATTGCCAATGGTGACGCAATCACCTACCATGCGATAAGTAAAGAACAGCGCGACAACCTAGAAATTTATTTAAGCGAAAAATGTTCACCCGCATCTGCCAGAAATATAGCTATCGACCGTGCTATCTCATCACTAAATCCTTACGATTATATATTGTTTCTTGATGATGATATTATTGTTCCAAAATTATATTTTTCTCGTTTGAGCAAAATTTTAAACATGGTCGACATCGATGTCCTTGGTGGACCGGACAAGACTATTAATGGAGAAAGCCTATTTGGACAACTTGTCGGATTATCAATTTCTCTTCCGATTGTAAGTGGTAAAACATTTTTTAGACATACTCAATTCTCACGAGGACTAATAAAAGCAGATGAGGGTAAGCTGATCCTCTGTAACCTACTTTTCACAGCAGAATTGTTTAAAGATAATACTAATAGGTTTAGAGGTGATTTTTTTCGAAATGAGGAAAACGTACTTATTGAGAGATTGCAAAGAGAACAAAAAAAAATGTATTACTCAGATGATTTATTTGTTTATCACCGGCGGAAAAAAAATATTTTCCTCTTATCAAAATCATATTTCAAATCTGGTTTTTTTAGAATTAAACAATTTTATAATTTCCCTCAAAATATAAAGTATGAATATTTGCTTCCGCCCATTTTTGTTACAGTTCTGTGTGTTTTTGCCTCTAGGCAGTTGCCAATGATTGATTTCATTGTCTGGGCATATATAGCATGCAGCCTTGCGTGTAGCGCCAAGGCCCTTTGGGGGACAAACTTGATGAAATATATCTGGGTGGTGATATTCTTAAACCTAATTATTGTTGTTTCGTATGGATTTGGAGCTATCGCTAGCTTGCTTATATCATTTAGAGATATCATTAATAACTCTAAATTCAGATCCACCACAAAATAACAGTGAACCGATCAATAATAAACTATTGATACTTGCTAAAAATATTTATAAAATATAACTGGTTTTAAATTTAACAAAGGTGAACATATGTCTGAGAATAAAAAACAATGTGACGATAAAGATGGAGTTTATTTTTTTGGAGGAATTCAAGAATATAGCCTTGATATGATAGAAGAAGAAATTTTAAAAGAAAGTTTGTACCTAGATGTTTTTGCTGGATCTGATATTAGGTTTAAGCAAGATATATCCCCTATTGAAAATGCGCTTGAAAAGGTAATGAAAATAAATGGCGTCAGTTGGAAATGGAGACAAGAAGAGTTTCCTGATAAGAATTTTTCTGACAAAACAGAAATAGGTCTCATTGCCCAAGATATCGTTCAAGTATTACCAGAGATTGTCGCCAAAGATGGGGACGGATATCTCGCTATTAATTATGCAAAAATTACCCCAGTTTTAACTGAGGCGGTGAAAGAACTATATCGACTAAACATTCAGCAACAAAATGAGATCGCTGACTTAAAACATAAGTTGGCCAATCAATCGTAACACCAAACATTATCACATATCTTCTTGCGGCACAGATCAAGAATTCGGTGTTCTTTGTTTTTTATATCTTCATTTCTATCTTCGGAAAATCTTGTTATGCAATTTAGGTCATATAATAAACTTCCCGTTTGACGATGAGGTTTACTGCTAATAACAACTCCGTGCTCTGGAGATATTCTGTAGAAAAATTCGTTAGAACCAACGGCCCTTTCTGTTTTTAAAAAAGGACTGCAGCCATTGGAAACTAAAAAATTACTAGAATAATCATCAGACAGCAGAAACATTTGCTCATTAAGATCGACAAATGTCCCACTTCTGAAATTATCCAATCCTTCAACTTGTGGCCAGCTCAAAAATTTAGCTTTGTCACCAAACTCTTTACAAATATACGTTAAAACATCAAGGCCATTGAATACATTCTCTTGCTCATAAAGTTCACGTTCTGGGCCATGTGAATTAATATATTTAAAATCTAAGTAAAAATATACTAATTGGATATGGATATTTTCCTTTATAATATTCATTTGCCTCTTAAAAAAATCAAAAGAAAAAAAAGGCTTATATGTCATACCTTTTACAATCGCATATGTTGAAGCAATTTTTTTTTGACACGATAATGATTTAAGATGAAACCTATAATAAAGGATTTGCTCTTCCCACTCTATTGGGACTATTGGTGAAAATATTTCTGGGATAATTAGAGTTGTTGAAATCTGTTTCGGCCCTGGATAGATTTCAAAAAACCTGACAAGTGACTCAAATCCATCTCTTACAAATATATATGGCAACGCCTTCAGTTGATCTAGCTTTGTTATTAATGCCAAATTTAATGCCATATTCGAAAAAGAGTGATACAAAAATGGCTGCTTTATTATATTGTGCCAGAATAAATTTTTCGGCGGTTTCTGAATCTTTTCTAGATAAATGATATATTGTTCACATGAACTATTTCTGCGTGTATCAGTAGTTAAGTTATTAATCAATGTTTCATACATATGACTCATATAATTCCTTATAAAAAGAGTTATAATTCCGGCCATCTGAAAAAAATGGTAGTGATTGATCTGATATTTGCAACGGAATTTTTGACATGAGGTCAGAAAAACCTTCAAACTCATTGCTGCTTACAACATTAACGATTGATTTTATTATTTCTGATATGGCAAAAATTGAAAATTTACTTTTGTATAATTCTGACATCATTGATCGTTTTTCATCAAATACCAATAAAGAGTTACATTGTTTTAGAATATTGGCCAAAAGAATACTTTTATTGATATCAACCGAGCTCGCATTTATCGAAACTGGTACATAGTCAATACAACTAGGAATTTCATCAACATAAAAAGACGAGTAGCCTCCCCAGTTTGTCAAAATTGCCTGAGTACCAGTACACAAAGATTCGATTGGAGACATTCCAAAATCTTCATCGTTATGCACACTCATACTGATAAATGTATCCGAAGCATTATAAATTTCGTTAAGCTCATTCGCATTCAAATTTCCAAGATAGACGATTTTATCACGAATCACCTTGTCAAAGCACGACAGAACAGATTCAACATGTTGAAAGTATCTATTAATTTTAATCTCTTTATTCAAAAAAGGAACACCTAGGTTGTCAAATTCACCAGCAATACAAAGACGGGCATTAGTTCCAAAATGTTTTAAAATATTTGCAAAAGCCTGAACAACGTCGACTACTTTTTTTTGATAACTAATCCTGCCTGTATAAAGAAAAACATGTTCGGATGTTTTAATATTTAGTTCGTTCCTGACTTTTACTCTTAGATTCTTATCAAAGAAGAAAACCTTCGTATCGACTGGAAAGGGGCACTCATAAACAGTTGTCGCATTTTTTATAAATTTCCTAACCAAGAGCTGTTGTTTTCTTGATGCACAAATAAATTTAACCTTGTGTTTTTTTAGTATATTATCGAGATTAAGCCAACTTGAAATGTTCAGTGTAAAATTTCCAAAAACATGGAAGATCAATTCGGGCCGGTGACACGTACCGTACATTTTATCCATTGAAGCCAGAAGCTCAATTGGATGGGGCAGGTGATCAATGAATATAATTTTATCTGCACTATATTTAAAAATTTTTTGCGCTAGTTCTAATATTTTATCCTCATCGATATTACTATGAAAGTCACAAAACAATAGTTCCGACTCGTGAAATATCTCTTGATAAGATAATTTAAGATTACTGACAATTGTTTGACAGCTTACCCAGCTCGGTTTTTCAAAACTATATATAATGGCAATTCTCATAACGTGTTCCTATAACCTTTATTACTTGCATATTTTACCAAGCAGCGAACAATATATACATGTTTTTTTTAGCATGATTCCATTTTTCATTACAAAAGAGACTTGATTTATAGATCGTATATCTTTAATCGGATCACCATTTAATGCGATAATATCTGCGATTGCCCCTTCTTCAATAATCCCAAGTTTTTTTGAATTATCAACAAGGTTAGCACTTGCTTGTGTGGCCATTCTTAGTATCTCTTCCGGCAAAAGACCTAACTCACTATACGCTACAAGTGTATCTTTAGAGAATCTTCCTATCGACTCTCCCTTGCTTTGCAAATGAAAATACATGTCAGATCCAAAAGCAATAGGGACTCCAGCTTGAATAGCTTTTCGGATGATCCATTCTCTTTTTTTAAACACATAATCAATTAAATATGGACTATAGCGATGTTTACCAGGTACTGTATTTTCAAAAATAAAGCTATACATCTGTTTTGAAAAATAAGTTGGCACCAAAAAAATCTTATTAGATGCCATGAGTGATAGTGTTGATTCTGATAATTCATAGCCATGTTCAATGCTGTCAACACCAGCGATGGCGGCTTTCTTTGCCTCTTCGTCAAATTCAGCGTGGGCCGCTACCTTGAGACCTTTTTGGTGAGAATAAGAAACTATTTTGCTTAGTAAATCAAAGCTAATTGCGCCCTCTCCGGGACTATTATTAGCATAGACCTTTATAAGATCTGTACCACTTCTCATGTGCAGTTCTACTTGAGATTCAACATCCTCATTTGTTTCAACTAATTGGTACTCTTTTAACACCGTCGATTTTGGTGTGTCGCTTGGAAATTGTCCATACCTAGTGGCTATCCCTGGACCAGATACATACATTCGAGGCCCTTCAACTATTCCACTGTCTATCATTTTTTTTAACTTAACATCCCAAAAATAACCCGAATTTCCAAGATCGCGAACAGTCGTTATCCCTGCTTCGAGATAAGACCTTGCTCTCAAAATAGCGCAGGCAAATCGAAAAAATTTACCATCTTCTCTATCACTTCGAACAAGTTCTGTAGAAAAATTGATATCATAATTTTTCTCAAAAAATAAAATGTGTGTGTGTGTGTCAATTAACCCCGGAATGATGGTACTCTCTGGTAATCGAACAATTTCGCAGCCTGAAGGAGTTTTGATATTATTGCTAATCAATACGATTTTATCATTCTTTACCAAAATCTCCTTGTCCAACCTGTATCCGGAAAATTTATTATTGATAATTTGATTCGCAATGATGTGATAACAACTATCACTCCTTTTTTGTTTTATAGAAATTGAAAAATAAATAACTAGAATAAGAATTAAAATGATCACTGTCATATAGCACATCTTTCTAAACACAGAAACCTCTCATTGCCATTATTCATTGCTTTTAAAGAGATATTAAAGCATAATTAGCACTAGATTAAACCATTTTAAATATCAAGAATGAGTATAGATACATCCGAAAACAACATTTGCTATGCCCCTTTTTCTCAGCTGCTGTTATCACCAACGGGACATGTGTATCCTTGTTGTTGGAATCAAGAATTTTTATTAGGAAATGTTAACGATAATAGCTTTGAAGAGTTGTGGAACGGGGCTGCAATTCAAAAACTCCGAAAAGAATTTCTTACTGGAGATATAAATATTTGTAAACAACAAGTCAAACACTTGAATTGTCATAAAATATTCCATTATTTAAAACCACACATTACGACGAGTCTCATTCAAGAAAAAAAACCAAAGAGATTAGACCTTAGGCTGAACGGAACATGTAATCTTAAATGTGTTATGTGTAACATTTGGTCACAGCCAGAGGGTATATATGATAGTAGTTTTTTTTGGAAAATAGGCCCAAGCGAAATTTTCCCAAATCTTCTTGAAATTGACATGCTAGGCGGAGAACCATTTATCCAAAGTGACACATTTAAACTTATCCAACAAATTAAAACTGTAAACCCTGCTTGTTCATGGGCATTTTCAACCAACGCAAACTATACCTTTGATAAAAAAATTTCAGATGCCTTAGATGGCCTACCGATTAGATGGATCAGTGTTAGTATCGACTCAGTTGTTGAAGAAACTTACGTTAAGTTAAGAAAAGGAGGTAATTTTACAAAAATGTTAAAAACATTTACAGATATTATTGCCTATCGCAACAGTCGTATAAAAAACAATGGTTGGTTTAGTATCTCGGCAACAATGTGTGTTCAGAAATTAAACTGGAAAGAGCTGAGAATTTTTTTAAATTTTTGTAAAATGTACGGCATAGACCCACATTATCAGTTTGCTTATCAACCATCCAGTTGTTCTATTTTAGATATGAGCGATAACGAAAGACGTGAAATTTTAAATTTCATTACTACTAACTTTACTGGTAATCACAAAGAACATATTCAAGGCGTCGTTGCTGCCATCTCTGATTCATTAGTTAACTCAAGTAGTGTTGGCCATGACAGCTAAGCAAGAGTCAACATTTTGTGTACTTCCATGGATTCATTCCTTTGTAAATATCGGCGGAGAGTATCAAGTTTGTTGCACAGGAGAAGAACACGATAATTATATATTAAGTGATGTCGGACACCGTCTAAATATTGTCGACACAATTCCTGTCGATAATATTATGAATACTGAATTCATGAAACAATTCCGCCAGCAAATGTTAAACGCTAAGTGGCCAATGTTTTGCAAACGATGTCAAATAACAGAAAGAGATGGTGGAACCAGTCGGCGATTACTTGAAAACTTCAATTATGCAACTATAATTCCTGAATTGATTAACAATACTGGCAGCGATGGTTCTATTTTATTTTCTACAATTTGTGCAGACTATAGGCTTGGGAACATTTGTAACCTTAGCTGCAGAATGTGCAGTCCCAGAGCTTCTAACCAATGGAACAACTTAGCTTCAAAACTAATTTACCAAAATAATTTATTTCAAGCAAACTATCGGTTAAGCACAAGGAATAATTCTTGGACTAGCTCTCAATCATTACTAGATGATTTCAGACAAAAAGTAACAACTTTAAGTTACCTACATTTTGCTGGTGGGGAGCCTTTAATTAGTGCCAACATGAAATTAATGTTAAAAATTTGTGTAACTGAAAATGTAGCAAAAAAAATCACGTTAACATATAATACCAATATCACATGTATCGATACTGAAATTCTTAATTTATGGAAAAGCTTTAAAGAGGTAAAGTTATTATGTAGCGTAGATGCTTATGGGGAATTAAATGATTATATCCGTGAAGGTTCAAGCTGGAAGAAAATTGATAGTAATTTAAAATTTTTAGAGAAAAATGCAAAACTGTATAATATTTCAGAAATATTAATTAGTACCACTGTGCAAGCTTATAACATTCTTTACTTAGATAATATTTTTTTCTACTTGAGTAATTTTAAGAATATTATTCACATTCCTAATCTTATAAACTTGCATCATCCAAATTATCTTTCTACTCAAGTTTTGCCACCAAGGTTAAAGGATCTTGCAACTAAAAAATGCCTAGAATTAAAACAAAAATATGCATCTAACGTTAATTCCCAATATAGATACCTTTTAGATAATATAACCCAAGTCATTAACTATATGAATGCTGAAAATCATTCGCAAGAACTGCTTGATATTTTTTTTGAATTCAACAATTACGTAGATAGAATAACAAAGAAAAATTTACTGAAAACAATCCCAGAGTTTAGAAAATATTATGTCAACACCAAATAATTTACCCATTAAAATTTACCGAACCGACGATACTGTAGAGTTATCTATCATTTGGGAAATTTTTAATAAATGTAATTATAACTGCTCATACTGTTTTAGTTATGGCCACCATGATAAAAAAATAAATGTAACACTAGAACATGCAATTTGCTTTATCGATAGAATAGTTGACCATTACATGGCCAAGTTAAATTATAAAAAAATTATAATCTCTATTACTGGTGGTGAACCAACGATATGGAAAGACCTTGTACCATTATGCGAATACGCTTATAGCAAAAACATATATGTAGGTATTACTTCCAATGGTTCAGCCCCAATAATTTTCTGGGAAAAACATTCGCATTTTTTTGATTTCATATGCCTTTCTTACCATCCAGAACATTGTTCACCTGTAGATTTTGTTGAGAAATACAAAGTAATATGTGCACAAAAGAACACTGTTCTACCCGCAGCAAGAATTATGATGCACCGTCAACACAATTACTGGGAAAGATCAATCAAAGTATATGAAATGATAAAACAACTAGCAAATTACCAAGTAGAATGTGTCGCAATTCAAAAAAAATGTACAAACAATACCTGGCTCTTTATTCCTTATGAATCAGAAACAATGAATGATTTCATTAAAAATACTAAGTTTGAATTTCATCTTAGCGATCACCTCATATTCAGACCACCAGAGGCATTATTTAACCATAAATTACTGCGACAAAACTATAACATTGAAAAATTAATCCCCAATGATTTGATTAATGAACATTCAAACAAGTTCACTAATTGGAGCTGTCATATTGGACTTGAGCAACTATTTATAAATGCATCTGGGGAAATATATAGAGCAACCTGCCTTCAGGGAGATCTAGTAGGATTACTTAAGAACTGTAAAGATATTCCCTTTCCATCTCAACCAATAATATGTAAAAAAGAATTTTGTCATTGCACATCGGATATTTCGATATCTAAATCAACACACATTGATTGATTGATTGATTTAAAACTTTTTCAAAGCTCGAACACAGCACCCCATCACACGATACATTCAACCGATTATTCTTGATTGTAAAATCAAAAAAGTTTTTAAAAGTTTTTATCAACTAAGCCAGAGCAGTTACAAAAGATACTTATTTTCTGCCGTACTCATGAGCACCAAAGTAAAACTATGCAATACATTTTTAATCAAGTTCAAACTCCTCTTGCCAATTTCCTTTATCTTGAAAATTCGGTTGCCTGCTCTTGAAAAGTAGAAAATTATCGATTACAAGTACATCCATTTCTGTTCTCATAAAACACCTGTAACTATCCTCCGGAGTACACACCATAGGCTCTCCTCTTACATTAAAAGATGTATTTACGATTGTTGCACATCCTGTCTTTTCTTCAAA
>DYOQ01000013.1:53701-55411 GCA_020720455.1 Bdellovibrio sp. | reverse complement strand
TCTGCAAGACTATTTGACCGATTCAAAAATAGTTAAATACGATAACTAAAATGGCCTTCTGCCATCTCTCTTTGTAATTTTTTTAACATTACTAACGACTTTTGTTTCAGCTAACGCTTTTGCGCTAATCTCTTCTTTGCGTTGCTTGATCTCGTTTAGAGTTGTGTAATAAGTCTCCTTCCGAAATTTTACAAACGCTTTTGGATCATCAGCAGGAGTTGATGGCCGGGCCCCTTTCTTCGAAATATTAATTGTTTTTTTACTAGACCTATAACTCTCTTTTTTCTCTTTATTCCACTTGTTTAATTTTCCGCCCTCTAACCCTCTTAGCAATTCATTTTTTGTAACAAATCGGTACTTCCCTGGAGCGATACCATCAACAGTGATATTAGCAATAGCAACTCTTTTTAGCTTATCTATGGTTACTCCAGCGGCCTCACAGATGTTTCTGATTTCACGATTTTTTCCCTCGCTTAATCTAAACTCCAACCAAGTCTTGTTCTCTAGTTGTTGAATAACCCTAACCGCTTCAGGACGTATCTTACGGCCTTCTAACACATATCCCTCTTTTAGTTTTGCAAGGATCTGCATCGAAACTGCTCCAAACACCTTGACCTCGTAAACTTTTTGGACGTTATGTTTTGGATGCATAATCATATTGGCCACATCACCATCATTAGTTAAAATCAATAGGCCCTCTGAAAGATAGTCAAGACGGCCAACAGGGTAAATTCTTTCTGAAACCTCAGGACATAGATCTAGAACTGTATCACGCCCTTCTGGATCATCAAGAGTCGTCACATAACCTCGCGGTTTATGCATTAAAAGATAAACCTTACTTATCGTTGCTAAATCTACCAACTCTCCATCTACACTAACAACATCTTCATCTGGATTAACCTTAGAACCGAGCGTAGTCTCAATCGCACCATTAACAGCAACACGGCCTTGAACAATTAGTTCTTCTGCCTTTCTTCTCGAGGTAACCCCACAATCTGCAATAAATTTTTGTAATCTGATTTTAGAATCTGAACCCATAAAAGCCTCCAATCTCGCCTCTCGGCAGTTTTTCGGTAATAAAAATATTCTGTCTCTTTACTCTAGTTTAAACAGAAGATCAAGAAGATGACGCTATGTCATGTGAATACTACACAACACTACAGTAACACTACAGTAACCATATGAATTTACAGAGAATTGCAAAGTGTGTAAACATTTGGTACAATAATATATACCAATGTTGGATATTAATATGAACAACAAAAAGAAAAATTCGTCACAAAGAAAAGTCAGTATGGAGCTTGGGATATCAAGAACTACACTACGAAAGGGACTAAATCTAGACGATAGTATAAAATTATCGTCACTAAAAACGATTGCCACCTATTTCGATCAAGAAATTACGATACTTTCTCATCCGAAAAACAGTACCCCAATCTGCACGACAGTTGCCACTAGCTTCTATATTCATAGTGATGGTTTTGATTCGTGGAAGATCCATCTTATGAATATGGTCGACGAATTTAGAAAATCAAAAGATCAAAGACTGATTATTTTGCCACCCGATAATATCTGTTCTACCAAACTAACTACCTTAATTGCAGCAACAGTTCTTGAACTCTGTATCGAAGAAAAAATTTCGCAACCTAGCTGGGCAAAAAAGATAAGGCCTCTATCACGACCGTGGTTTGTCTCTGGAATGGAATCATT
>DYOQ01000013.1:52323-53601 GCA_020720455.1 Bdellovibrio sp. | reverse complement strand
ATTAGGATTAGGATTAGGATTAGGATTAGGATTAGGATTAGGAATAGGAAGCTCAAAATCAGATGTTGATACTGATGTTGATACTGATGTAGATACGGGGCCAAGGTCAAAATCTATTTCAAAATCAAACTCTTTCGCCAAATCAGTCATAACATGACTTAATTTTTTTAACTCATTTTCGGCCTTAGTTAGCTCTGACTCAACTACTTCATCTTCAAAATCTTCTTCAAAAGATGATCCTTTAGTTAGATTTGCAAATGCAAGATCAAGCTCTTCTTCAAGCGCACTCTCTTCGCTTCGCGGTGAAAGAACAGCACCAGTCTCAAGATCGATCATTTGAAACTCCTCTTCTGCTACCGGAGCATTTAGATTAGGAGCAAAAAGATCCGCAACAACGCTTGGGCCATCGGCCACTCCAGCAGGAAGAGATGAGGCCGAAGAACCTATATTTTGATCAACAACAATTTTTCTATTAACAAACTCTTCCAGAATTTCAAACGCATTTTTTGCAAACACACCTTCAGCATCAACACGTTTTTTATCTTCAACTCTAAGCTGTTTTGTAAAACTAGTATCTGAAGAGATTGACTTTATCGTCCCACTAAGCTCATCAAGTTCTTCTAGCTCATCAAAATCAAAGAAGGTTCGATCACCAAAAGAGACAATCTGCTTAATATCTGAAGTCTTGCCAATACTATCATCGACAACTCTTTCTAACTCATATTCAGAAGGTAGATTGTTAATATCACTCAAATTAAAAACTTCAAGAAACTCAAGTGTCGTTCCGTAGGTTATCGGCTTACCGAGATCTTCAGACCTGCCAACAGTTTTTATCAACCGCTTGTCCATCAATCCCCTAACAACGTGAGAACTATCAACACCACGTATTTTATCAATATCAGCTCTTGAAACCGGTTGCTTATACGCAATAATTGCTAAAACCTCTAATGCCGTTGGTGTTAATACAAGTGAATTTACCTTGAATAAATCTTGAACATATTTTGAGTAAGTTGCCTTAGTTCTAAATTGATACCCTTCTGCGACCTCTTGAAGTCTAACCCCGTGGTGCTTACTCTCATACTCCTTTTGAAGTTTAGTAATCGCCTCATGAATAAACCGTAGTGGAATCTCTTCATCTATTAGAGATTTAATTTTCTTTAGTTGAACAGGTCGATCACTCATAAAAATAATTGTCTCTATCGCGCCACAAAGAGTATCTCTATTTAAACCTGTTCTAACCTGCCATAACGTTTCTTGAAGTTGATCATCCGGTGTTTC
>DYOQ01000013.1:17427-52223 GCA_020720455.1 Bdellovibrio sp. | reverse complement strand
TTAAACCTGTTCTAACCTGCCATAACGTTTCTTGAAGTTGATCATCCGGTGTTTCAATATCTTGATCAAGACGAGAAAGGGTCGTCGTAACAGCGGCCGTTGACTCGCTAACTTTCAAATCCATTACTGTCTCTTCGATCAATTCATCACTCATCGCATTCTCCATCCATCATTGGATCTAAAGTGGCCTCAGCAGGTTGTAGCTCTAGAGGAGGAAGATCCACAACACTCTCTTCCTCTTCATCAAAACCATCGGCCATATCAACATCAAAATTTTCCAAAGACTCTAAAACGTCTAGATAAATATTTCCTTTGTGTTCATTTTGAAAAACAGAAACTTTTCGTAGTCTTGCTAACTCTAATAATGAGATAAAAGTTATTAGCACATTATCAACTGCAAACTGGCCATCATTTTGTAACAGTTGCTCAAAATCTGTCTGCTCTCCCTGCTTCAAATATTTTTTAAGAAACTGCAACTTCTCTTTAATTGAGAGTCGATCTCTTTTTACAACAGTATATTTTCTCTTCTCGCGCCTAATGATATCCATCATGGCAGCAGTTAATTCAGCGGTATCAACTGGGGTTAGAATTGAATCGATAATAATCTTACGATCGACCTTAGGTTTAACAAAAATCTCATGTCCACACTTTGGTGTGGCCCATAGTTTCTGTCCTAAAAGTTGAAATTTTTTATACTCTTCTAATCTTCTAATCAACTCTGTTTCAGAGGCTATATCGAGGTTAGAATCTAACTCACTTTGAAGATTTTTAACCTCATCTTCAGATAGGCACGCTTTTGATTTTAGCAATAACAGAGCAGCGGCCATATAAAGGTAATCCCCTGCTATATCAAAATTGAGTTCATCCATTCTTGATAAATAAGCAAGGTATTGTGAAGTTATCTCTCTTAAGTTTAACTTCTTGATATCCATCTCCTCACGCTCAATAAGCATGAGAAGTAACCCAAGAGGGCCATCGAAATGATTTAATTTTACCTGTATCGAAGTGTCTAACATATCAACTCATCAAATTTAAAAAAAACATCAATAATAAATCACCCATCCAAACAAACGGTGCGAGCAAATAACTAAATGCATGCGTATACATCGCAATGATAAAAACAAATATACTATAACGGCCAAACTCCTCATACTTGCGAAGAGCGTTGTAACTTAAAAATGCTGACAACATTCTCGATCCATCTAACGGTGGAAGCGGAATCAAATTAAACCCGGCCAAAACGAAATTTATAGTTATAGAATATTTAACAATATTTAAAAGGCTCACTCCAAGAGTCATATCCTGAGGACTAGAGGAACCTACATCAAAAACCACATAGACTAGAGCGAATAAAAATGCCGACAGTGTCCCTAAAATCAGATTAGAAATTGGTCCAGCAGCACTGACCCAAAAAAGACCTTTTCTAAAATTGGTAAATCTAGCAGAGTTAACAGGGACAGGTTTTGCCCACCCAAACATCGTTCCACCAGGTAACATAATCAAAACAAGAGGAAAAATAATGGTACCAACAATATCGACATGGGCCATTGGATTTAGCGATAACCGGCCCTGCATTTTGGCAGTATCATCACCAAATTTTAGCGCCACATAAGCGTGGGCCGCCTCGTGAAAAACTATTGCCAGAAGAAACCCTGGAACATACATCGCAAATTTTGATACAAAATCTTCCATAAAATTAACCCATAAAGGGTAAATAGATATCAAATTTAAGTTGCTACATCAAGAATTACAACCAGCGCCATTTGCTAATTAACAGTAGTTAGTAGAAAATAGTTGTATGAGAAAGAGAATATCTATCACAGTTGCGCTATTTTTAAATATTATATGTTTACAAACATGGAGCAACACTACAAAAGTCAGCGATGAAGAGCTTGAAATTGAGGAAGAAAAACGGATACTAGCAGAAGAGTTTTTTAGTGATGATGAGCTAAAAAAATATGATATCGAAAAATTAGATGAGCTAGAAAATTTTGGAACTCTAGAACGGTGGGAAAATAAAGCGAGAAAAACTTATAAACTTCATGAAGGAAGAACATATTCGAACTCACCATTTAGAGCATTCGTTCCGGCCGGGACAATTATTAGAAAAAAAGATACTTGGGAAATTATAAAAACAAGTCAAAAACTTTATGTTGTGGCCACTCCACACACTCCGTACGATGCATACGCCGATTTAATTGGAAAAGATGGCAAGACAAACTACTATGTGCAAATTAATCAACTCAGATCAATAGAAAAAGATTTGGATTTAGGCCCAGAACCAAAAGAGTACGAGACATATCCAGAAAAGAAACTCCCCAAGGGTTATGATAAGATCTCTCGCTTTGAAAATTTCTTCTATCTAAAATTAAACTCAATGAATGGTGAATATTTTTCAACAATAACCAATAAGACGATCGAATCCTTGCACACCCAATCAGTTAATTTTGCCTCCTATCTAAACTGGGATCTTCCAATTAATATTGGCCTAACTCTCTCATACAGCAATTTTAGCGAAACTCTAAGTAATAACGAAAGATTACACGGAGAGTTTGCCATGTGGGGCCCCTCTGCTAACATTCCTTTAAAAAAGTTTGAAAGTTTTGAACTATTTTCGACGCTTTCATTTCAAAACACTTTACGATTTAACCTTGATCACAATGGAAATGAGTATAAATTAACATCTAATGCGCTTAAAACATCGATCAGTGCAATTGTTCCAACGTGGGCAGGAAAAATCACGGTAGGCTTTGGATATGATCGCCTAATTCCAAAGCTTGAAAATACAGGATCGACTGTTATTGATCCTCCACAAACAAAAACAATTAGTGTCTATTCTTTACAATTTGGTTACAATATCAACTTAAATATATGAGATTAATTTATTCTATTATAATAATCATCGCCACCATACCTAGCATATGCTTTGGCGGTAGAGGTGTCGTTACTGTTTTAGAAGCTCCACTATTTCAAGAACCCGATAAGAGATCCAAAATCGTTCAGTATGTCAGAAAGGGAGACGTAATCTATATTCACGATAAGTATCTGTACAAGAATCCACATCTTGATGATCTAAATATTGAGTCAGCAAAACTTGAAGATATTGAAACTGAGATGACATCTCTTAATGACAAAGAAGAAGACTCATTAATGAATGATGAAGATTCAATTTACACAATTGATGATTACGAATACAAAGATCGACTCGATTTTAATGAAGATAGAAAAATAGATTTTTACCAGACGCTAGACCGAATCAAAAGAGACTCTTATATTCCAGCGAAATATGTCAAACTACTCTACAATGATGAACGAGAGCTTTCAGATAAATCACAATTATCTTACGATCCTACAGACTACCGTTTAGAAGAACCCCTTCCAAAAAACTATCCACTAGACAATCCAAATAAATATATCAGTGATGTCTCATTAAGATTTGGGCCAAATAACACCATCTATTATCCACACAGCAGTGAAGTGATTGGCAATGACTCAACGGTTCGTTCTGGATTCCGGTGGAGCTATTTAAAAAACACCAATCTCGCCCACCAGAATAGACTTTTCTTTGGTGGAGTGTTTGACATCTTCATGCAAGAAAATCACCTGCTACTGCAAAATGAAAATCAAGCGAATGAGTTATTTATCGATTTTGGAGTTGGGCCAGCTATCTCCTACACCGTTTATATGGGAGAAAAATATGCAATAGAACTCTCTGGCGCAACAGTTGTTAATTATGGAAGAGCGTACATCAAAGTAATTCCACAAGTAGGAACATCAGAAGAACGACTTTACAGTGGTTTTTCTCTCACCTCAAACTTAAGTCTAACTATTAGCAAGAGAAATGTTATCGCTAACAAACTAGATGCTTTTCTCGGGACCGAGGCCCAGATGGTTTTTAGACATCACAAAACTGCTGGCAATGAGATTAACAATCAGTCTCTTTGGAATAGTACAACCGACGAGATGTATTATCCTACTCACGCAAACATCGCAATCATTGCTGGAATAAGAGTTCTAAGCCTATAAAATCCAGCAAACAGGAACTATTTGCCTACTGCTAATTACGCCCTAAACTTTATAACAAACGGCCCGATTAGAAATCAAGAGATCAAAATATCATTGTTGCTAGGAGGGCCAGATGAAAAAATTACAAAACGAACTAGAGCAAGAAGTACTTTTCCAAAAACTTGGATCAACTTGGTATATTTTTACAGAGATAGGTAACGAAGTTGTTTACTCTCAACTTCCTGACGGTATCGACCCATACAATACAAAACTAGAGCTATACAATGTTGTTGAAAAACATCTTGAAAAAGTCGCAAAATATCGTAATGACAAAGACGCTACAATGTAAGATTGTCCCTGACGTTAGCTCCGCGAGCGAAATTTATCTTACACAAGGATGCTCTTATGGCCATTGGATTTTACAATTTTGCTGAATTACATAGTGAAGAGTTTAGAAAACAGATTAAAGAGAGAATCAGTAGCATTGTAGATAAGAATGCCTTTATTGAAGGTGAGTACAACGTCGCATTCGAAAAAGAGTTTGCAAAAATGCAAGGTGCAAAACATGCACACTTAGTTGCAAACGGAACTGATGCAATTGAAATAGCATTGATAGCATATGGGATTGGAAAAGACGACCTCGTCGGGATTCCAGGAATTTCATTTTTTGCAACTGCTGAAGCTGTTGTAAACATCGGGGCAAAGCCGGTTTTCATCGACATAGATCCCGCAACTGGTTTAATGGATCCAGCCTCTTTAAAACGAGTGCTTCAAAAACATAAATTAAAAGCGATAGTCCCTGTTCATATTTATGGACAACCTGCACCGATAAAAGAACTTGAAACTATTTGCATCCCTCTCAATATAAAAATCGTGGAAGATGGCGCTCAGGCCCAAGGGACATTTCTTCCAAATGGCCCAGTAGGAAGTAGTAAAAACCTAGCTACTTTTTCGTTCTACCCGACAAAAAATCTTGGAGCATTTGGAGATGCTGGTGCAGTTTTAACTGATAACGATGCTCTCTCTGAAAAAATTGTTTCTATCAGAAACCACGGGAGGAGTCCTCAGGGCCACAAACTGTTTGGCAGAAATTCAAGATGTGACTCCATTCAAGCAGCAGTTCTTCATTTAAAATTAGAAAATGTAGAGAGATACAACAAGACTAGAAAAGAGGTCGCAAAAAAATATCATGAACAACTTAAAAATGTTCCAATCAGAATTGCACCTGCTAATTTCATTGAGAGCTCGTCATGGCACCTCTATCCGATTGGATTATCTTCAAGAGAACAAAAATATGCTCTTAAAGATTTTTTACAAAAAAATGAAATAGGGCCATCGTTATTTTATGAAAAATCTATGGCCGAAGAGCTACCACTACAAGGAGCTCCTGGTGAATTCACAAAAGCTATAGAGTTTGCAGCTAATACTCTTTGTATCCCAATTCATCCGTTCTTAAAAGATGACGAGATCAAAACTGTCGCAAACAAAATTAAAGAGTTTCTAAAAAATAATAGTTGATAGGATCGGGCCGCTATCTGACTATTATATATTCTTATAAGTCTTATAAGTTCTCTAATATATTCTTACAATTGATATAGTTAATCGTTTTTGCTTTGACAGCAATTTCATTAGATAGATATGATTTTTAAGCGCAAAGGATAAGCGATTATTTGTTGACGATGTTAATTCGCAAAGGAGTGTGAAATGACAACTGAGGCGGAAACACAGGATACCCCGTCTTCTGGTGCTAGGCCCATTGATATGGAGTCTTTTTCTGAGCTTGTTGGTTTTCCAGCAGCGTTCATAAAAAAAGAGCTTCTTATCGATAAAGATAACCTCTCTATAGATGAATTAAGAACGGTTATACTTGATTATCTTGATAGCACAATGAAGTAGACAAAATTTTCTCATTAACCAAGATAAGGTTTTAAATTCTAAAGATCATTAAATAAGTTCCGAGTAGTTTTACATACGAAAAAGTCCATCCAAAGGAAGGATCGATATGGATATTGCTACAATAATAGGTGTTATTTTGTGTATTATCGCCATCGGCGGTTCAATTATGCTCGGCGGAAGCATCATGATCTTTGTTGATATACCATCTGTCGTAGTTATCGGCCTTGGTGTACTTGGAGCAGTTTTTCTAAAATGGCCAATGGAGGTTGTTACAAAGGTCATGCAATACACTCTCAAAGCTTTCTTTTTCACTTCAGTGAACTTTAAAGAGACCATCGATGAGATTACAAACTTAGCTGAAACTGCAAGAAGAGAGTCAATTTTTGCACTAGAGAAAGTTCCAATAGAAAATGCATTTACTAAAAAAGCGATGACGTTAGCGGCTGACAATAGGCCACCAGAGGTCATTTCATCAATTTTGCAAATGGAAATAGATTCCATGGCAGAAAGACATAAAGAAGGTATAAGTGTAATGGATGGAATAGCATCAGATGGCCCAGCATTTGGAATGTTAGGTACTCTTATCGGTCTTGTTCAAATGCTTCAAAATTTGTCTGACCCATCTTCAATTGGCCCAGCGATGGCGGTTGCTCTTTTAACAACTTTTTATGGATCAATTGTAGCTAACATCTTTGCGTTACCTATAAAAAATAAAATAAGCAAACGCTCAAGCTTAGAGCTAATGAATATGAATATAATTGTTGCAGGGACTCTTGGAATTGTTGCTGGAGAAAATCCACGACTAATTAAAGAGAAACTAGAATCATTTTTACCACCTAAATTACGAGAAGGTAAGAGTGAAAAAACCGAAGAGTAATATATCAAGGAGTTAACCAATGGCAGATGAGAAATCGGCCGCACCTGCACCGGAGTGTAAAAAGTGTGAAGAGTGTATTCCAGGTCTACCTGGGTGGTTAGCAACATTTTCAGACATGGTTACTCTTCTTCTCACATTCTTCATCTTACTATTGTCATTTGCAAAAACAGAAACGGCAAAATATGAGGCAGCTCTTGGATCGATCAAAAATGCTTTTGGTGGTAACGTTTTAAAACATGGAGAAGTTATTCAGCGAGGAAAATCACCTGATGATGCTCCTACGATGCTTGAAAGTCAGGAACCAGTTCATCCTTTTCCAATTGAATTTTTAACAATGGAAGGAATGTTAGATAAACACGAGATCAATCGAGAATCAACAGAAGAGCTAACAAGCATGAAAACAGATCTGTTTAACTATGGCCTTACAGATTTTTCTGATATTTACGAAGTAGCAGAAGGAATAAAAGTAAGAATAAAGGAAAAGATTTTTTATCAAAGAGGCTCACTAGAACCATACGCACAATCTATCTCGGTAGAAGTTTTCGATAAAATATTAAAACTTTTAACCAGTAAAAAATGGGTTATCTTCATTGAGGGCCACGCAAGTGCTAATGAAACTTCTTTAAATGGTCAAATGGATACACTCGCACTCTCATCAGCAAGAGCTGCTGACGTCACAAGAACCCTCATTCAAAAAGGAGTTCCTCCTAATAGAATAACAACCGTCTACTATGGTTCATCAAGGCCAAATTCTGGTGATCGTCAATCTTCAGAAATTAACAACCAAATAAAAGACCAACGAGTTGAATTCTTAATTAGAAAAGTTGACCTGTTAGAACCTGGACATAAGGTTGAATCTCAATAAGAATCTTACAATTCTTGAAGAGTACCAAAGCTTAGAAAATGCCCTTGTTGACGTTTTGAAAATATCAAAATCAGCTATTAAAAAATCTTCTTTATCAAAGTCATTTCTTAACAGATCAATAAAAAAAAATCAATCAGTGCAAATACCAATCGATATTTTAAATAAAGGAATAGTTAACCCAATATATAACGGACCTATTCCCGAAACTATTTTTGAAGATGATTTATTTCTTGTTTTAGATAAACCCGAAATGGTTCACTCTCACCCTTTAAGTTATAGTGAAACAGACAATATCCTTTCATACATAAGACAGCACAAAAATCCAAAGCTTCTAAATATCAATACTAGTGACAACGAAAAAGGGTTATTATACAGGCTCGACCACGTCACATCTGGTGTTATTGTTTATGTAAAAGATGAAACAACCCTCAAATTTTTAAGAGCAAATTATCACTCTGCAGTTTTGCAAAAAGAGTATCATGCCTTGGTTCATGGCCAATTGACTACTTCTGGAAAAATTGAATTGTATCTAAATCCTTCAAGTGAAAAAGGGAAAAAGATGATGGTCTCAAGTATATATTCCAATGAATATTTAATTGCCACGCAAGAAATCGACCTCATATCTTATGATGCTAATAAAAAAATATCCCTCGTTAAAATTAACTTGAACTCGGGGCACAGACACCAGATACGCGCAACGCTATCATTTCTAGGGCATCCTATTGTTGGTGATCGCTTATATGGTGGGCAAGATAGTAGTAGAGTGTGGCTCCATGCAAACAGATATGAAATTAAGCATGACAAAATATATTCATTCAGATCATTGAAAACTATTTCACAAACTCTTTTACCTTAACGGTTGCCTTTAAATGCTCGGCCATTCCATCTTTACTCTTTAATGTCGCAAGTTCAACAATGAACTTACCTTCAGTCACTGCACTAATCGTCATCTTATCCGCAATAACTTTCATGGTCACAATATCAACTCTACTTAAACCATCACTTGGACTATTTTTTGAGACAAACATCAGATTATTGGCAACTTCTCGATACATATCACCACGGAACCTATTTTGGTCTTTATATTTTGCTGCAAGAAAAGGGGCCTTAACCTCAACTTCTAAATTGTTGTTGTTACACTTTGCGCTCTGTCCAGCTAACAATCTTTTTTCTAGCATCACCATAACACTCTGACATGAAGTCGCTTTAAGTTTATTTGTTCGAGAGTAAATAATATTTTTCACATCTGTGTTCATTAAAAAAATTATGAAGAACAACACCCCTATCATCAGTACTGAATTTTTCATCGCGAACTTGGCAATCAACATTACCTCCAACGTAAACTCATAAAACCATGGTAACTCGTAACTCCTCTATGTTACAAGACAAGCAGAAGATTCCCGACAAAAAAACTAAAGTATTGGCCCGTCTTTACGATAAGTAGATATTAGAGAAAAATGCTCCAGTAAAGGGTGGTATATGTTTAATGAATCAATACTAGACGATGAAACATTTTGGGATATCGTCCAGTATATTGATAACATAAATGGTGATGTAGACATTAAAGAGATGAGCATCTCTTTAAATAGCTCTCCAGAAGTGATTTCAACTGCTGTACTCCTGTTAAAAAGCATTGGGTATGAACTATCAATAGAAAATGGCAAACTTCTACCTCCGCCTCAAAAAGAGCGCATTACGCTTGATTTATCGCTTACCGAATGGCTCTCATTTCAAGCACATTTTCCAGTCATGACAACAATGCATGGAAAGTGTTTTCATAAATATATAAGTGAAAAACTTGCAACAATAGAGAAGCAATATCCAGACTTAGATCTCTTTAGACTAATTGATTTTGATAATGCAATCCAAGATGCCAAACAAGAAGAAAATAGTAATAAAATTTTAAATACAGTCGAGACTGCCATTAACGGCAAGCTAATACTTGGTTGTCACGTTGAAAAGCAACAACACTTAATTGAAGTATTGCCTCATAGACTACTCTATTTAGATAAAAAGCTTACCCTAATTGCCGAAGATACTAATGACAAAAATTTAATCAATATGGATCTTAATTCACTGCTTAGTGCTGTAATTAAAAATGATAACCCCTACAGGCCCAATTACTCGCATAATGCAGTTAACGATTTCATCCAAGGACTTAGACAAATGGGAAGAGGTGAAGATCGATTAATTCTAAAAATTAAAGAAGGGGCCAACATAAATCTAAATCCAAACTATCACTATTTTGTGAATCCATATATAACTACAAATTCAAACGGTATCCAAATCTGGGCAGGAACCGTAGAAAAATCTATTCATCTCTATGAATGGCTCCACTCCATTAATGATAAAATAACTATTCTCGGGCCTGAAAATATAAAAAATGAGCTAGATGATTACATCATGAGTGGCGCTTTCAAGAAAAAAGCTTCATAATTGGCCACCATGCATGACAAACAGATGTCCAAACAATTTTTCTTAATCTCTTTTTTACCTGCAATTGCTTACTGGTATCTTGAAGCAAATTACTCAGTTCAAATCGCCGTCTCTGGTGGCCTAATACTTGCAACAATAGAGCTGCTAATTGAAAAAACTTTTATTAAACATATTCATGCCATATCAAAATTTAATTTTTTCCTTGTGCTTTTTCTTGGATTAATTGCTCTTCTTGGAAATGATGGGATATGGTTTAAGCTTCAGCCATTTTTTACGGGAATCATAATTGGTGGGTATATGCTTTATAAAACTAAAAATGGAGATGGGTTAATGTGGGATATGATTAACTCAATAAACAAACCACTTCCACCCAAAAATATTATCGCAAGTCTCGAAAAACATCTATCGCTTTTGTTTATCGTTTATGGTTTTTTTATGGCCGGTATTGCTCTATGGGCCAGTACTGGTAGTTGGCTTTTTTGTAAGACATTAGGATTTTATATTGCGTTTGGAATTTTCTTACTCTGTGAAATCATTTTCATACGAATTAAACTAAAAAAAGAGTTCGTCGTAAATGATAACCGAGATAAACGCTTTTAAGATAGGCAAAACCTATCCTTTTAAAAAAATAAAATAATAGGCAATAATGAAACTATGAAATTTGAAAATGCCGGCCGCCCGATGCGGATCTGATTACTAAAAAAGTCGGCTATGACGAGACTCCACGAGAAATTGTTCTAAATGTTATAGACATTTCCCAAAGTGGAATGGCCATCATCGTTTACTCACACGACCTAGGCATGTTTGCCAAGGACACAAGCATCTCCTTAAATAAGATCAACTCTGTCGAGTTTAAACCAGCAACAGAAGGCGTTATCGTCTACAACAGGCCTATGAATAAAAAAGAGGCTCAGACCAGTAAGTCGTTTCGTGTTGGAATCAAATTTTTCAATCAAATTGATAATAAAAAAATTCACGAACTATCTCTTGCTTAATCATGGCCACAAGAGCAGATACCAACGTTCACTGATGTGTTTTTTTCTTTACCGCATGTTAGCTTAATTTTTTTTTGATTTAAAAATTGTCCAAAGCTAAAGCTAATTAAAAAAAAAGTAATGGCAATAACCGTGGCAAAAAAATAGATCACTACTTGTCCTGTTTTCCAAACATCATTTTAAATTTTTCTGATTCCCGCTCTATAAATTGATTTCCTTCATCTGTAATAAAATAAGCTGCAATAGATTTTTCATTTGCTAATCTTAGGCCATCTTCTAACCCGAGCACTGAAAACATTGTTGCTAGTCCATCGGCCTCTATACAGTTTGGAACTACAACCGTAACAGATACTAAATCATGGGCCACAGGAAATCCTGTCCTTGGGTCTATTGTATGTGAGTACTTTTTACCGCCTTGCTCAAAGAAATTTCGATAGCTCCCACTAGTCGCAATAGAGGCATTATCAATCTGTAAAATTCTTTGTATCTTTCTTTCACCGCCAGAAGGAACCTCAACTCCAATTGACCACTTTTCACCTCTTGAATTCAAACCTCTAGCTTTTACTTCGCCACCTACTTCTACCATATACCTAACGATTGAATTTTTTTCTAAAATTTTCGATAGTGCATCAACAGCGAAACCTGGTGCAATAGATGAAAAATCAATCTCAATAGAATCATTTTTTTTAATCACACTAAGAGGAGAGAGTCTTAGTGAAATATTTTTATAGCCGATATTTTTTTTAACTCTATCGACATCATTTTGGGTAGGAACAATTTGATTTTTATTTTTTCCAAATCCCCATAGATCAACAAGTGGTTTAACCGTGATATCGTACGCTCCTCCGCTCATTTTCGAAATTTTATTTGCTACATTAATAACAAAGGCGGTCTCCTTAGATACACCATACCATCGATCTTTGGGCCCTTTATTAAACTTCATAATCTCTGAATCTGTAGAGTAGGTTGACATTAACTGATCAATTTTTTTAAACAACGCTTCGGTTTCAACAATTAGCGAATCTTTTGTAACACTCTTTATATCTTTAGAGAAACACCCTTTCACCGAATATGTCGACCCCATCGTATTTCCAACATACTCAAAGGGATTACAATCTTGATCTTTGTTACAGGAGATAAACATTAAGAGTAAAAAAAAATGACACAATATTGTAGGCAGAAGAGACATCACTATGCTCCAAAATCATCAAACATAATATTTTCTCTATCCACACCTAACCCAAGAAGCATATTAACAACAGATGATGCCATCATCGGTGGGCCGCATAGATAGTATTCAATATCTTCAGGGGCTTCATGATTCATTAAATATGATTCATGCAAAACTTGATGAATGTAACCTTTATGACCGCTCCACTTGTCTTCTGGTAGTGGATTATCAAGAGCTACGTGCCAAGTAAAATTAGAATATTTTTTTTGTAGTTCATTAAACTCAGCAACATAAAACATCTCTTTTAGACTTCTTGCTCCATACCAATATGAGATCTTCCTCTTACTGTTTAATCTTAAAAGTTGATCAAAAATATGCGATCTCATCGGGGCCATACCTGCCCCTCCACCTATAAAACACATCTCGCGATTACCCTCTCTCGCAAAGAACTCTCCATAAGCTCCAGAAACATAGACCTCATCTCCAGGCTTAAGGCCAAAAATAAAAGAAGACATCTGTCCTGGTGATACATCAGGTTTGTTTGGTGGCGGTGTTGCAATTCTAACATTTAACATAATAATATTTTTTTCTACAGGATAACTGGCCATCGAATAAGCGCGAATAACATCCTCACTCACAACCGACTTATATTTCCACATATTAAATTTATCCCAGTCATCACGAAATTTTTCTGGAATAATAAAATCCTTATACTCTATCACATGCGGAGGAGCTTCAATCTGAATATATCCACCTGCCCGAAAGTGAAGCTCTTCACCGGGAGGAAGTTCGAGCACAAGCTCTTTGATAAAAGTTGCAACACTATTATTAGACTTAACTTTGCACTTCCATCTTTTGATATTAAATACCTCGTCAGGGATTCCAAGTTTCAAATCGTTCTTAACTGAAACTTGACAACCAAGTCTCATTCCTGACCTGGCCTCTTTTTTAGAGATATGGCCAAGTTCAGTAGGAAGAATTTCACCTCCTCCATCTAAAACTTGCACTTTACACTGGCCACAAGTCCCCCCACCACCACATGCGCTCGACAGAAAAATTTTTTGACCAGCTAAAATGTTCAAAAGTTTATTACCCGCGGCCACATTAAGTGTTAAATCAGGATTACCATTAATCTCAATTTTTACATCACTACTAGTTACAAGTTTAGTTTTAGCAATCAAAATAAGTATCACTAGTGCTAATACAATTACTGTAAACATGATAACGCCAAGATATATTTCACTGCTCATAAGTTGCTCTCTTCCTTAAAGCTTAATTCCAGAAAACGACATAAAGGCAATCGACATTAGTCCAACTGTTATAAAGACAAGGCCCAGACCTTTCATCGCTTTCGGAGGATTGGCGTACTTTAGTTTTTGCATAATTCCAGCTATTATAACTATTCCAAGTGCCCAGCCAAAACCTGACCCTAATCCATAAACTATACTCTCACCAAAACTATAATCTCTTTCTACCATAAATAGCGACCCACCAAGGATAGCACAATTTACAGTAATGAGAGGGAGAAAAATCCCAAGGGCAAAATAGAGAGATGGAAAAAATTTATCTAAGACCATCTCTAAAATTTGCACCATCGCTGCAATGACTCCGATATAACTTATTAAACCCAAAAATCCAAGATCAACACTTCCCTGCCCAAGCCAACCAAGAGCGCCATCTTTTAAAAAATAGTTAAACAGTAAATTGTTAGCAGGTACTGTAATCACCTGAACAACAACGACCGCAATTCCAAGGCCCATTGATGTTTCAACTTTTTTATTGATGGCCAGAAATGTACACATCCCAAGAAAAAAAGCCAATGCCATATTCTCAATAAAAACAGATTTTAAAAACAGGCTTAAATAATCTTCAAACATAAACTAATCCTTTTCTATTAACTCTTTCTTCCAAGATTTCAATGCCCAAATAAAAAAACCTATCAAAAAAAATGCGCTTGGAGGGAGTAACATTAATCCGTTTGGTTGATACCAACCTCCATCGTTTGCAAGTGATAATATTGTGAACCCAAGCAATTTTCCGCTACCAAATAATTCTCGAATAAAACCAAGTAGTACTAAGATAACCCCATAACCAAGGCCATTTCCAATTCCATCAAGAAAACTTAACCATGGCCCATTTTTCATTGCAAAAGCTTCGGCCCTTCCTAGGACTATACAATTGGTAATTATTAATCCAACGTAAACAGACATCTGTTTACTTACAGAGAAAAAATATGCCTTTAATATCTGATCAGCAACAATTACAAGCGAAGCAATTATTGTCATTTGGACAATAATCCTAATATTGCTTGGAATATGATTTCTTATTAAACTAATGAGCGCACTTGAAAAAGCAGTAACCGCTGTCACTGCACCAAACATAACAAGGGCCGTCTCTAGCTTACTGGTTACTGCTAGAGCAGAACAAACACCAAGAACCTGAATACCAATTGGATTTTCAAAAAATACAGGTCTAAGCAAGATATCTTTTGCTTTACTCATAGTTGAACCCCTCCACTTCTGACTTTCTCAAGAAACTTGGCAAACCCATCATGACTACTCCAATAACTAATAATATTACTCACACCATTTGAAGTTAGAGTTGCACCACTTAATCCGTCCACTTGGTACACGGCCTTCTCATTAGATTTATCAACCACACCTTTAATTACATTGAGAGAACTTACCCAATTATCATCATAAAGTTTTTTCCCTTGCCACAATTTTTTCCAACTTGAGTTATCAACCTCTCCACCTAGCCCAGGTGTTTCACCGTGAGAATAAAAGGAAAAACCCTTAACTGTAGTTGTATCTTTATCTAATGCCATAAAACCATACATCGTAGACCAGAGACCTTTTCCGTGCACAGGAAGAATAATTTCACTAATACCATAATCATCTAATACAAGATAAACTTTAGAATATTTAGATCTGATCTTAATTCCAGCGAGATCGCTACTTCTAGGTATTACGTATGTAAAACGAGGATCTTTTTGAGAAACGTATTGGTCAAACTTATTAACATCAATATCTGTTACAATCTCACCAGTTAAAAGATCTACTACAACTGGCCTAACTTTTTTAAAAAGCTCATCGACACTAATACCAACTTCTAACAAACCCCCAGCTGCCAAAATGTTAGTTTTCATATCCAACTCTTTATTCATTTGTTGAATTGGTTTTAGTAACACAGCAGACCCAGACACAAGAACTGAACAGACTAAGCATAGTAATATTGAAACCAGTAAAGTCTTTTTTACACTATCTTTACCCAACATTTCTCACCGCCCTTCTTTTAATATTACCTTTTACGACATAATAATCAATAACAGGAGCACAGACGTTACCAAACAAAATTGCAAGCATTGTTCCCTCTGGAAAAGCAGGATTGATAACTCTTATTAGCACAACCATAAACCCTATTAACAAACCGTAAATCCATCTACCAATATTTGTAGCAGCAGAAGTTACTGGATCAGTCGCCATGAACACAGTACCAAAAGCAAAACCACCAAGAACCAAATGCCAATGCGGAGGTAAAGCGAACATAGGGTTAGTTGTACTCCCAATAAAATTTAATGCGTAAGCAGTGAGTGCCATTCCAATTAGTGTTGCAAACATTATGTGCCAAGAAGCAACACCAGTAAAAATCAGTAGCGCTGCCCCAATAATACATGCTAAGACGGATGTTTCCCCAATCGACCCAGGAATAAATCCGATAAAAGCATCAATCCAACTCGACGTAATCGTTGTGACACCCCCAACTGCAGCTTGAGAAAGTGCTGTTGCACCTGTATATCCATCTACTGCAACCCAGACCGCGTCACCTGAGATCTGTCCTGGATATGCAAAAAACAGAAACGCTCTCGCTGCTAGTGCTGGGTTAATAAAATTTCGACCTGTTCCACCAAAAATTTCCTTGGCGACAACCACTCCAAAGCTTATTCCAACAGCAACTTGCCACAACGGAATTGTAGCTGGCACGATCAATGGAAACAAAACTCCAGTAACTAAAAAACCTTCATTCACTTCATGTTTTCTCACTATTCCAAAAATTATTTCCCAAAACGCTCCAGCAATATTACAAACTAAATATATTGGAAGATAGTAAAGTAACCCATGAATAAAATTACTAAGAATTGATGTCGAATCAAGAGTAAGGCCAATACCCAAGACTAGAGCTTGTCTCCAGTTTGTTGCAACACCTGTTCCCGTCAATATGTTATTGGCCTGAAACCCTGTATTATAACAGGCCATAATAGTAGCTGGTATCACGGCCAAAACAACCATGATCATAACTCTTTTTAAATCAGCACTATCCCTAACATGGGTTTTACCTAGCGTTGTGTTTGCAGAAGTATAAAAAAAAGTATCAATTGTATCATACAATGGTTCAAGTTTTTCAAACCTTCCACCTTTCCTAAAACTTGTGACATGTTTATCGAAATACTCTCTCAAGGCCTTCATTATCCATCCTTCTCTATGAGTGTTAAATTTTCTCTTAGAATTGAACCGTACTCATATTTACTTGGGCACACAAACGTTAACAACGATAAATCTTCCTCGTCCAACTCTAAACAACCAAGCTGGACCGCGTATTCCGTATCCTTAGTGATTAGTGCTCTTAACAAAAAGGTTGGCAAAATATCAAGGGGCATAACTTTTTCATACGCACCAATAGGTACCATGGCCCTTGGGCCACCATTCATGCTCGTAGAAAAATTAAACTGACGACGTGGAATCACTGATGAAAGAAACATTTTTTTTATAGAAAATTTATCCTTACCAGGAGCAATCCAACCGAGAAACTCTCTGTCCGTACTCTCACCAACAACAGTTACTTGATTATGGAATCTTCCTAAATAATCAAAAGGTCCACTTGCTGTTTTCCCACTTAAAACAGATCCAGAAATTTTACGGTACAAACCATTCTTTAGTTGATTGGTCAATAATTCCGAAAGATTTGCTCCAACTCTAGTTCTCACTAATCTTGGTTTTTCAACTTTTATCCCACAAAGTGCAACAATCCGATCAGTGTATAGCTTGCCTGACGTAAACAACTTCCCTATTGCAATGACCGCATGATAGTCAATACTCCAAACCGTCTTATTTATGCTAACTGGATCAGTAAAATGAATATGGGTCCCACTATTTCCTGCTGGGTGAACTCCGCAAAACTCTTTAACGGTTAAAAAATCTAACTCCGCACCAGGTATGGAACTCTTAGAATTTTTACATAAATATTTTTTTCCAGTAGTTAAGTTAGAAATTACTTTCAACCCATTTATAAATGATTCAAGGTTATCGTTAATTACTACCACCGGATCTGCAGATAAAGGGTTTGTATCCATCGTATTGATAAAAATTGAATGTGGCGAAGTTGTTGGATTAGGAACCTTTGAAAAAGGTCTCGTTTTAAAAAGCGGCCAAAGTCCAGCTTGTAAAAGACTGTTTTTTACCGTTTCAACACCAAGTGCTTCTAAACTATCAGCAGAAAAAGATTCAAACATTATCTCTGAATCAGAACCATCAAGCTCTACAACGATAGAATCAAAAGCCCTCTTTTCACCTCTGTTAATCTCAACTATTTTTCCAGCACCAGGTGATGTGTATAGAATCTCTGGTATATTTTTATCAACAAAAAGAACCTCTCCTTTTTTTACTGTATCGCCAACCTTGACTCTCATAGTAGGCTTCATTCCTACATAATCATCTCCTAAAAGCGCAACATGTGTACAATGTTGGCCGCTATAAATTACCTGCTCTGGATGGCCCATTATTGGCAGGTCTAGCCCTTTTTTAATCTTGATCATTTTTTAGAATCCTTGTTTTCATGAGGGACTTAAAATTGTGACAAAAAAAAATATCCATGTCCAGCGTTGGTTAGATTATTACAGCATCCTCAAATTTTCCATTATCAGGGATTCGGGTTTTAGGAAGAAGAACTGCATGAGGTGGAACGTTAACATTTTCACCAACCACAACATTTCCCATAATACTGCATTTTAAACCAATATTGGCCCCTTTTTTAATCGTAACTGGTTCAATAATTAAATACCCTTTTTGGCCATAGTGAGCAAAGATCGTTACAGATCCACCAATTGTAACTTTATCCTCAAGCGTAATCAAGCATGGATCTGAAATATTAGTAGTATTAATAATGCAACCTTTACCAACTTTCATACCCATCATCTTATAGAAAAGAACATTTAGCGGAGTGGGTGTGACTAAATCAAGAAACGTATACCTGACTATTTGAGTTAATGCGTTATGAATATACCACGGAATGGTTTGAATTGACTGCCATGGACCTCTCCACGGCCTTACTTTGAATGGAAAGATAAAATTGAAAAAAGGAACGGTGAAAATAATTGATACTCCATATACAAGATAACCAGATGCTATCCCCATTCCCAAAATAAGTGCTCTCATTACTAACGGCATATTTATGGATAGTTCATATAAAAAATTGAAAAGTAACACACTCGGAGTAAACGCAAGCCCAATAATAAAACACCCAAGCGCAATTACTGGTATTAATAAAATTATAAAACTAAGTGTTCTAAACGTTCTAAGAAAAGTTTCAAGCAATCCAATAAAACCAACTCGATCAGATTTGGTGGTATAAACATCTACCTTATCTTTTTTATTCATAACTTCATCCATAAATAGTTATATCCAACCACAATGATAACATATTAATTCAAGCAATGTGAAATTAATACCTCTCCTATTTGAATATATTGTCCTGTAAAATATAAGTTAAATATGAATCAAAATTTTTATGACATTTTATTTTTAATTTTATTGTTGTCAAACGTAGGTTGCTCTTCTCCTAATATTAACTGGGCCAACGCAAATCAAGATAAAACAAAAAAAATCTCAGAACATGAGATTTACAAGGAACTGGTGCTCATTCTTGAAAAAGGCAAACTAATGAGTATCCGCAACTTGAGAAACAACAATCAGTATTGTTTAACTCACGCAATCAAGCTTCAAGAAGAAGCAATGAGAATTAAAAATATTTGTAATGAGCAGTCATTTGCAAATCTCTCAATAAGTGCAAACCACTTGGAGCTGTGCACCTCTTGTGATACCCCACCAGCAAACAACCACTGCGAATGGGCAGAAGAAACATTAACAGAAATGAGGGTGATGAATGGATGGTAATACTAATTTTGCTAGACGACTACAGAAACAAAAAGCAAACAGCAAAACACTTGCGATTGGTAGAAGTGATGTAAACGGATTTTTAAATGATCTTTTTGAACTTTTGTTCCCAAACACCAGCGGAAATGCTCTATATTTAGAAGAAGATTTCATTGTTGAAATTAACAGGATAAAAATTCTTTTACAAAAATGTCTAAAGATTCTTCCTACACAACAATCAAGAGAAAACCTTGCCAATAAATTTTTTTCCAACATTGAGGAGATATACAACAATCTGTATCTCGATGCTCAAGCAATTGTTGAAGGAGACCCAGCTGCAGAAAGTTTAGATGAAGTCATTTTTTCTTATCCAGGTTTTTTTGCAATCTATACTTATCGAATAGCAAATTTTTTCTATAAAGAGAAAGTTCCACTATTTCCGAGAATGCTAAGTGAACGGGCCCACCAAATTACAGGTATCGACATCCATCCAGGAGCAACTATCGGTAAATCATTTGTCATCGACCACGGAACTGGAATCGTAATTGGAGAGACAACAGTAATTGGAAATAATGTTAAACTCTATCAAGGAGTAACTCTCGGAGCATTAAGCGTTGATAAAAGCATGGCCTCGTCAAAAAGACACCCTACCATTGGAGATGGTAGTGTCATCTACTCAAATGCAACACTTTTAGGTGGAGAAACCATTATTGGCAAGAATTGCATTATTGGTGGGAACGTCTGGATCACCAAAAGTATTCTCGATAATACTACTTGCTACCACAAGGGCGAAATGAAAATTCAAAAAAATGACTCTATTACCAATAACGAGGAGATTAAGTAGTGAAACATTTTTCAATCTTAGAGACCATTGGAAAAACACCCATTATAAGTATCTCAAAATTTTTTCCAGTGGCGATTGAAAAAAATATAAAGGTCTGGATCAAGCTTGAAAAACATAATCCTGGAGGGAGTATCAAGGATCGAATGGCACTTGCGATGGTTGATGATGGTATCGTTTCTGGGCAAATAAATGATAAGACCACCATCATCGAGGCCAGCTCTGGCAATACTGGCATAGCACTATCAATGGTTGCTGCTGCTAAAGGGCTCAGCATAATCGTTGTAATGCCTGATAGTGTGACAATTGAGCGGCAACGAATTATTAAAGCATACGGAGGCCAAGTAGAACTTACGCCGGGCCAGCAAGGCATGGTTGGAGCGATTGAACGAGCAGTTGAACTAAAAAAACAGATACGCAATAGCTGGATCTCGTCTCAATTTAACAATATTGTAAATAGAGAGATACATCAAAGAACAACAGCAAAAGAGATCGCCGCCGATTTTCCAAATGGATTAGATTACCTAATTGCAGGAATAGGAACTGGTGGGCACATCTCAGGTTGTGCCAAGGCGCTAAAAGGGAATTACCCAAATCTGATTGTTACTGGAGTAGAGCCTTTTGAATCAGCAGTACTTTCTGACGAAAAAGCTGGCCCACATTTAATTCAAGGAATCGGTGCTGGGTTTATTCCAAACATTTTCACCAAGGAGTATATAGATAACATAGTTAAAGTTAGCAGTGAGGATGCATATAAATTTGCCAAAATGCTTCCACTTGAAACAGGAATTTTGGCCGGCATATCCACCGGCGCAAATCTTGCGGCCACGAATCATCAGCTTAAAAATATTAAAAATGAAAGTTCCGTACTGACTTTTTGCAATGACACGGGAGAAAGATATCTCTCTCTTGAAAATTTATTTTAAATTACAAACTTTCCCGCCTTAATAATCTCTATACGTTTACCATTTGTTGAAAAACCTGTAACACTAACCTCTGGAGAACCGATCATAAAATCTGTATGCAAAAGAGAATCATTATAACCAACAGATGCCAACTCACTCTCAGACATTTTATCTCCGCCCTCTACTCCCATTGTTATTCCTTTCCCAAGGGCAATATGGCAAGCAGCATTTTCATCAAAAAGAATAGAGTAGAATATTTGATTGGCCTTATATATTGGTGAGTCAACATCTACTAGAGCGACTTCGCCAAGTCTTCTTGCCTTAGGATCAATATTAAAAAACTGATCTAACATATCTTTTCTATCTTCTGCTCCATAGCTTACAACCTCACCATTCTTAAACTCAAACCACGCACCATAAACCTGATTTCCTAGAACGTTTACAGGACGAGTTACTTTCACTCGTCCTTCAGTTTTTCTATAATCAGGAGTTGTAAACACCTCTTCAGTTGGAATATTTGGCATGAAATTTTTCTGGCCGGGCATATTCCACTCGCCACCCATCCACTTTGATTTTGAGCTCATATAAATTTTCAAATCTGTTTCAGGGCCAGTAAAGTGAACATAATCAAGATTTGCATCACCAAGAAACTTGCACCGTTTATGTAATGATTGAGAGTGATTTTTCCATGCGGCCGCAGGATCATCTTTATCTAAGCGATAAATAGGAATTATAATATCCCATAGTTTTTTTGTTAACTCATCACTTGGTTCTTTGTTAAAAACTTGAGCTGCCCAGTTAGGGGTCGGGAGAGCTGTTACCGTCCATGCGCACGAGCCTGCCATTCTTGCATCTGAAAATTTCTTCGAAATTTCTCGTGTCTTTTTTGTTATAATAGCATTTTTTTTCTGATCCATATCCTCATAAAGATGTGGGTACTCCAACCCACCGATAAAAATAGTCGACCATTTTTCGGCAACACAAGTATCAATCTTTACTTTTGTGTAAGACGGCAACTCCTCAAGGTAGCACTCTTTTTGATACATAACCCTATTTTTCAAACTCTGAGGATGTTCTAAGTCTGTTACGATATTTTTAGCTCCCATTTTGTACGCTTCTATTTCTAGCGCCATTGCTGCTTCCCACTGAATTTGCTCACCTCTAATTATAAGATTCTCTCCATTTTGGAGATTTACACCTGTTTTAAGAACTAACCTTGCCCAATTTCTAAAAATTTTTTCGTTCATTGATAACTCCTAATTTTCGACTATAAATCCATTACTATTTTGCTAAACTATTTATCAAAAATTAATACTATCGGTCAAATTAATACAACCAATTTCCAACAAACGCTGTATGTTTTAAAACATTATTTAAAAAATAATTTTTTTTAGCCGACAAGTAGAGCAAGTAATTAAAATTCGTTACTGTATTTCAAGGGAGAAACTATGAAAATCTTAGGCCGAGTAATTTTAATATTTGTAGTTAGTCTATTAACACTAACCCCATCCATCACAAACGCAGACCCTACTAAAAAAGTCGCAGAAATTGAAAGCCAAATCAAAAAAATGAAAAAAGAATACTCTCATCTAACAGCAGAGAAAGTATTTGCCCAAACTCAAAGAACCAATGAAATCGAGATTAGACTCAACGATTTAGAGCTTGAAGTAAGAAAACTAAAAGTCAATATTCCAGATAGCCCAGCTGAGCAACTTGATCTCCAAGATAAAAAAATAAAAGAGCTTCAAGAAAAAATAGCAAGCTTTGAGATGGAGAGCACTGAAAAAATTAATAAGAGTCTAGAAGATGCCAACAATTCCATCGATGAAAAAATCACTGATAAAATAACCAAACTAGAATCCATGATATGGACTGGAAACGGTGTACTTGGCGCCTTAATCTTCGCCTTGCTGATAATTGTTCTGGTACTTCGAGGTGGTGGAAAGAAGACAGTGATTGCCGGTTCTGGCAGTGGCACATATGCAGGCAGTATGCAAAAAAAGAAAAAACTTAAAAAGAAATCTTCAGACGATACTGATAATGAAACTGATTCTGACCCCACCAGTGAATCTGATGCAACAAGAACTCAAGTTCTTCCTGAAGAACGTGATCAAGAAAGCTCGAACGATTCAACCCAAGCAGATAGTGGCGATGAAGACGCAAATGAAAATCGCTAAAGATTGATTTGCCTCACAGGAGGTGTGCTTAAAAACTATTCTCTATCAAGATCGAAATCAGTTCTTTATCGATTACCAAGCTATGTCAGCTTTACATCAAAGAGAAAAATCGTTTGCACAGGTGTTCACAAACAACTAGATCAAGATATTGAGATTTTACCCTATCAAACATTTTTAAGTGATCTGAAAAATCTTTTCTTATAGCATTTTATTTGGTAGCTAATCCAAACTTATGGACTGTAATAAACTTGATGCTGCATATACCGACGGGTTCTCATACACCCACAAAAATCCTTATCACGATAAACTTGATAAGTTTTCCTCTTTTGTCTTCAGAGATCTTGAAGCTGAGCAATTTCGTGGAAAATGGAGATCCGATCTCTTTCATAACGATTCAGTATTAAACGTTGAAATTGGAAGCGGATTTGGCCACTTCATGAGGGAGTACGTTTCAGATCATCCAACTGAAAATTTTATCGGAATGGATTATAAATTCAAAAGGGCATTTACGCTCGCAGCTCAGCTTTCAAAGATTCCGACAAAAAACTATAAATATCTGCGGGCCAAAGGTGAACGTCTAGCATTCATGTTTGATAATCACGAGATCGATAACCTATTCTTATTTTTCCCTGACCCATGGCCTAAATCAAAACAGAAGAAAAAAAGATTGTTTAACGATCATTTGCTAACAACAGTTCACCCTCTACTTACGTCTACAGGCAAAATGTTTATAAAAACTGATCATGATGATTATGCAAAACAGATGGAAGAGGTCATTGAACAATCCCACCTATTTGAAGTTGAACTTAAAACTTTTAATCTTAGAAAAGAGCACCCTGAACATATGCTATCAAAATACATTACGAAGTTTGAAAAAATATTTATTGCTCAAAATATTCCAACAAAAGCGTTTGTGATAAAACCAAAATAATCTTTATTACTCTATTTAATTTCTGCTAGAACTATTTTCTAACAACAAACGTGCTTTTTCTAACGCCACCTTTACGTCACTACCACAAACACCTTCAGATTTAAATTGCCAAAGATAGATTAAAAAATGTATCCTTCTGAGAAGAAATAACAAAAATAAGATTGGGGGATTTATGAGCATTGTAAAAGAATCTTTTGTTTTTGTTTCTATTCTTGTTCTTAGTAGTGCCCTAACCACAACTTCAGCAAAATATTCTGAATGCATTGAGTGTCATGGTGAACTAACAAATCTAACACAACATAGAATCGCCCAAAAAAACTGTAACATGTGTCATGCTGATCATGATGTCATTACTCAAAATGATTACCGTTTAAAAAAACCTGTCAATTTTTTGTGCTTAGCTTGCCACAAAAATATTGCGAAGGGGCACTTGGTTCATAAGCACCCAATCTCAGGTGATAGAGACCCACTTTATCCTGAAAAAAAATTTAATTGCGTAAGTTGTCACAATCCTCATCAATCAAAAATGCCGAAATTATTTAGATATGATTACTCAAAAGAGACAACCCCATACCTTGGCGAGCCGTGCGCGCTGTGCCATGGGAAGATTTATGGCCTTCCGGCAAATCTCCCTGTACCACCAAGAAATGTTTACGGCGATTAATCCGTCATAAAAAAGTAACTTAAAGGGGTAACAAGATTGAACGATCTTGATGAACTAAAAACTGTAATTAGAGATACTCCAATTTCCAGTATCATTGGAAAATACATTCCATTATCAAAAAAAGGTCGTTATCAAATGGGGCTTTGCCCTTTTCATCCAGATAAAGACCCCTCCTTGACCGTAAACGATACCAAAGGGATGTTCATGTGCTTTTCATGTCAAACAGGTGGAGATGCCATCTTGTTTGTTGAAAAATATAAAAACATCGGCTTCCTAGATGCTATCAAAGATATTGCTAATAACCTTAACATCTCAACAGATGGCCTGTTTAAGGCACAGAAAAAAGATCCTCGAAAAGAGTTAGGGAAAAAAATTCTATCTAGGGCCATCAAGCTATACCGCTTGCATGTTGAGAATGGAAAATGTGTTGAATATGAACAATTTGTAACAGGTAGAGGCATCTCCTCAGAAAATGCAAAAACATTTTCGCTAGGGTTTGCGCCTCAAGCAAATATTCTTACTAAATATCTTGAATCTATTCCAAATGAAAACGACAAGATTAACGCCATAGCAATGGCACTAGAAATAGGAGTTATTACTAGTGGTAACTCTGGCAACTACGACACTTTTTACAACCGAATAATATTTCCAATTTGGGACGGTGGCGGAAATCCTTGTGGGCTAGGTGGACGTACAGTAACAAACCACCCAGCAAAATATGTTAACTCTAAAGAGTCACATCTTTTTAAAAAAAGAAATATTCTTTACGCAAAACATATGGCAGTTCCTTTCATCAGAGAAAAAGACCACGTTATTCTAGCTGAAGGGTATATGGACGTTCGCGCTCTTTTTCAATATGGTTTTAAAAATAGCGTTGCAGTCATGGGAACAGCAACCAGCGAATACGCAATAACATCTCTTAAGCAGCTAACAAAAAATTTCATCATGGCACTAGATTCAGACTCTGCTGGAATGTTAGCAATGAATCGGCTAAATAGAACAGCGCTTGCCGAGGGGGTTGTTCCCAAAATTATTACCCTTGGTAACTTCAAAGACCCTGATGAATTTTTAAAAAATCGTGGCCCTGTTGCTTTTCAAGAAATAATTGATACGGCCCCTGCTTTTATCGATTTCAAACTCGATTCCGTAATTCCAGAAGTAATTCCGCTGCTATCTGATAAAAAACTAAAAATTTTAGAGGTAGTATTTGACCTACTATCCCCTCTTGGTGAAGATTTAAGGGCCACAGAAAGAGTTCTCACTGCATCCAAAAGATTAAAGTTGCAATCAGATAGTCAGACCATACTCCAGATGTATAAAACTTTTTTAGAAAAAAATAATAGTAATTCAAACACTCGACCAAACAGAGATTACGTTGCCCGGGATGAACCTATGCTCGTAGAACCTGAAACACCAACTGAAAGTGCTCAACAAGTAGACGTTGGCCTACCTCCACTACTAGAACAAGAGGTCTTGGTTGAAATATCTCGAGTGGAGAAACTTCTCATTAGAGAATTAGTTGCGCACCCCGACATCATTACACACAGCTCAATAGATGAACTACTTGCTTTTGTGGTACATAATGATGTAAAAAGATATGTTTTAAGGCTAAAAGAGTTAATTTATGAGATAGACGAAAGTGACTATAGTTCCGTTATGGGTGCTATTGTCAATAATGGTAATTATCCCATAGGCCTTAAAGAAGCTGTTGGAGGAGCGTTATTTCGATATCAACCTGTTTCGTTGGATGACAAAGTTTTAAACAAGCTTACAAGTGATCTCAAAAACCGATTGCTTCTTGAGCAGTTGAAACAAAAAAGAGACGATCTGAAAAAGAGACAGAAAATGTGTGACACTGAAGAAGATTTGGCCCAACTGATGAGGGAACTGCTTTTTGTGCAACAAGATATCGAAAAACTAAAATCCATGTAAGCTAGTTTAATTGTAGTAACAAATAAGGAGTGTCAATGTCATCTGCCCTTAATCTTTTTTTGAAATCAAAAGAGTTCTCCAAGCTTTTAAACGCTGGAAAAGATAACGGGTTGTTATCTCCAGAACAGATTAACGATGCTATCCCTGCATCAATTATTCTTCCAGATGAGCTTGATGCCATTATCACAAAAGTCAAAAGTTTAAAAATTGAAATTGTAAGCGACGATGTCGCTGTCAAAGATGATGGTATAAGATTAGATGGAACAGAAATAATTGAAGAGACCCTTTCAAGAGAAGAAAAAGCTGAACTTAAATCTGCTTCCACTGACCCTGTAAAACTATACTTAAAAAGAATGGGATCTGTTGCACTTCTAACTAGAGATGGAGAAGTTGTCATTGCAAAAGAGATTGAAGAGGGAGAAAGAGAGATCGTAGTCTCTGCACTATCTTCAACGCACGCGCTTAGAGAAATCATCTCATTAAAAGATAAAATTGAATCACAACAAGAGACACAACAAGAGTACATAAAAGACTTAGTTAGAGGCTTAGACGATGAATCAACTGCTAAAGAAGTTGAGGTTGTTAAAGACAAGCTCTATAAAGTTATTTCCATGATCGAAAAAGCTTTGGCCAAACTTGAAGCTGACAAAGCTGAAGAGAGCGAAGAAGAGTATCATCGCAAACTTACACCAGAACAAAGAAAAGAGTTTGATGCTATTGCTGAGCCACTGGCCGACCTAACACTTAACAGAAAACAGATTAATAGTTTTGTTGATCCGGTTAAGAATTACTATTTGCAGTTTAAAGATCTATATGAACAACAAGATAGAATTTTTAAATTTTTAGAAGTTAGTAGCATCGAAGAGTATAGATCACTCCATACAAAAATAATGGAAGATGATTCATTCAAAAGACAGCTTGCTAAAAGCCTGTTTACTACAGATGCCAAGATTGAACAGCTCGTAAGAAATCAAGAGGATATTCTTAGAAAATTAAGAAGATTATCACATGAAGCTGGAATGGATTTTTCTGATGTTGAAAAAGTTTATAAAATTATTCTTAAAGGTGAAGAAAAGGCCGATAGAGCAAAAGCACAACTAGTTGAGGCAAACCTTAGATTAGTTGTTTCTATAGCTAAAAAATATACCAACAGAGGCTTGCAATTTTTAGACCTTATCCAAGAGGGTAACATCGGACTTATGAAGGCCGTTGATAAATTTGAGTACCGTAGAGGTTATAAGTTTTCAACCTATGCAACTTGGTGGATTAGACAAGCTATTACGAGGGCCATCGCTGATCAAGCCAGAACAATACGTATTCCTGTTCACATGATTGAGACAATTAACAAGATGGTTCGAACATCAAGACAACTTATTCAAGAATTAGGAAGAGAACCAACGCCTGAAGAGATTGCAAAAGAGATGGATTTGCATGTAGATAAAGTTAAAAAAGTTCTTAAGATCTCTAAAGAACCAATATCTCTTGAAACTCCAATAGGCGAAGAGGATGATTCAAGCTTGGGTGATTTTATTGAAGATAAAAAAATAATTTCACCTCAAGAAGCAGTTATGAGTGTTACTCTTTCCGAGCAAACAAGGGCCGTACTCTCAACGCTTACCCCAAGAGAAGAAAAGGTTCTTCGAATGAGATTTGGCATTGGAGAAAAATCTGACCACACTCTTGAAGAGGTTGGACAAGACTTTTTTGTAACGAGAGAAAGAATTAGGCAGATCGAAGCTAAGGCACTGAGAAAACTTCGTCACCCTAGCAGATCTAAACTTTTAAAATCGTACTCAGATAATTAGCTTTGAGTTTAAAAGAGAACGAACTTACCATTAGCGATGAGATCGTCCAGAAGTCCAGAAGCTATTTTAGAGATGATCTTATTTTACCAGCTGCCAAGCTTCTCAAGCTTGGGAAAATCTGTGTTTCATTTTCTAAAAAAAATGAAGATCACTATTACGTTGTATCTGGAATAGTTAGAGACGAAAAACAGTTTCAAGTTAAAATTGTATATAAAGGCAGACTAGAGGGTACCGACGAAGGGCCAATTAGTTCAAGGTGTGACTGTTTAGAGTGGACCAGCGAGGAACACTGTAAACATTGTGTCGCCTTATATTTAGGGTTTCATTTACAAAGCAACTATTCAGGTACAGAACAATTCCCAAGTCTACCACTGATATCTTCTCCATATTGTGCTACTCCTAACAGGTACGGAACTATTATTAGAGGTCCTCACGAACTGGCCACAGTACCATCTACCGTTCCATACTCCACGCTTCAATATATGTTGAGTAATAAAAGAACGATAAATTTTCCGATACCAGAAAATTTCACAGGGACTCTTGTTTTAAATATAAACAATCTTAAAAATTTAAACCAAAACGATATTACGACATACCCAGAAGTGATATTTTCTCATATCGGAACTGATAATGTTAACAATGAAAAGATAACTCTTTTTGAGGGGCTCTATGTTTTCAACTGGGAAAGTGGAAACTTGATGCACATTCCACATTCAATCAGAGAACTACTAAAAATCATTGTTAAAGATCTAACCTATCCAGATATTAATTTTATAAACAATACTATCACATCTATTTTATCACTTTCACTTAAGGGCACTGTAAAATTAGCTGTAGATGGAACAAACATTTGCGACATGGAGAAGTTAGATACTACTGCCCACTTATACATTGCAAATGGAAAGAAAAGACACCACCTTCATGTAACTATTAGATTCATTGATCCAACTGGAACGATAGCTCCAGTTCCAACAATACTCCAACACCTAACTTTTCAAAACGGGTTACTAGGAAGTTTCAGAAAAAAAACAACTGCATACGAATTTCTGGTAAATGTTAAAGATGCAATTGAAACAGGTGATCAGATTTTTAAGAAAACGTTGATCGGAAACAGCTATAAATCAACATTAACTGACTCTCTTGAATCTTTCTTAGGATCACCGTTCATACATCAATACGATATTCACAGTGGAAGAATGTTTAAATACGACCCCATTCATATTAAGAAGCTTATAACCTCCATCGTCAATAGTTTCGGGCCTTCGTTCTTCAGATTTGCTATTCACCATCACGACCTTAATGAGATTGTTTTTGAAATCAACCACTCATTGCTGTTTCAAGGCCTATCACAATTTACCTATGAAACTGCACCATACAAAATACTTATATACTACGATAATGATAAAACGAAATCATGGACTCCAAGTATGCGATTCGAAAGAAGAGGTTCAGCAGAAAAATGGTTTGATCTAGAACTAAGTATTTCTGATTCTGATTTAGAAATAATAAAAAATGCTGATATTGAAACGGGCCTTTCAGTATCAAATAGTGGAATGATTCTTCTTACCAAAGATCAAATCGAGCTACTGAAATTCATCAAGCGTTACACAAAAGGCCAAGACCTTGATACCCTTTCAAACAACAAAGATGAAACCAGTATCAATCAGGACAGTGAGGAAAATAGCAACAAATTACGTATTGCTTTTACCAAAGCTAGAATCTTTGAACTGTTTGAAATGAAAAAGCTTGGCCTAGATGGAGCTCTTTCTCAAGAAGAGATTGATACTTGTAACAGGCTTAGAAATCTAACAAACATTCCAGAATACCACCTACCACCACATCTCGATTCAGTAATGAGACCTTATCAAAAAGTTGGACATAATTGGCTCCAGTTTCTTTATGAGAACAAAATGGGAGCATGCCTTGCTGATGATATGGGACTTGGAAAAACACTTCAGGTAATCTCACTTATTGAAACTCTATACGATAAAATATCAAGAGTCCTCGTTGTCTCTCCAGTCTCTCTTCTTCTAAATTGGGAAAACGAAATTAATAAGTTTACCAACCTAAAGTCATATATTTATCACGGAGGCGGCAGAGTCTTTTCAGACGATACAAAAATCATTCTTACAAGTTATGGGATAATGAAAAAAGAGTACAATAAATCTCTTCAAGGAGAGCACTTTGATATTCTAATCTTAGACGAAGTTCAGCATCTTAAAAATATTCGTTCACTTGGAGCATTTGCCGCAAGAAATATTAGTGCAGATTTTAAAATATGTGTCACAGGAACTCCCGTAGAAAATGATCTCGCAGAATTTTATAACATTATCGATCTTGGCATCCCTGGCATCTGGGGTGATCTAAATTTGGTAAGAGCGGTATCAAATAAACAGGGAAGGGAAATGGCAAAGAAGATTGCGGCCCCTTTCATTCTAAGAAGAACAAAAAGCAATGTACTCAAAGATCTACCACCTAAAATACAGCACGACTATCTTCTTACTTTTGATGAATCAGAAAGAGACCAATATAACAACACGCTGGCAGAAATTAAGAAAACTATTCTTACAACTGTTTCTAAAAACAAGTATGGAGAAATTCTTACCGGGCTCCTAAGATTAAGGCAACGGTGCCTTTGGAATCCAAATGGCCCATCATCAACCAAAATTAATTTTTTAATTGAACAACTCGATCAGATACAAACTGAAGGACATCAGGCAATTGTCTTCTCACAATTCACTACATATTTAGACATTATTGAAAAAACAATAAGAGAAAAACATTGGAGAACATCAAGAATTGATGGATCTCAAAATATTAAAAAGAGACAAGAGCAATTAAACCTCTTTCAATCTGGAAAAAATAAAATATTCCTTATTAGTTTAAAAGCGGGAGGGGTTGGCTTAAACCTGACAGCTGCAAGTTACGTCTTTATAATGGACCCGTGGTGGAACCCAGCAGTTGAAAATCAAGCAATCGATAGAGCTCATAGAATTGGACAGGCAAATACTTTGACAGTCTACCGTCCTATAATTAAAGACAGTATTGAAGAAAAGGTATTGAAATTACAAGATAGCAAACGAGAGTTGTTTAATGACCTCTTACCTGAAAATGATGATAATTATTTTACAGGTAGGCTAACAATGAAAGATTTTGAACACCTCTTAACCTTGTAAAGTGAAAAAATAACATACAATAACTACTTATAATCAAGCCAAAAGTGTAAAAATTTCAATACAGGAGTATTTTAGTCTTGTATTTTTTTCAGGCAATGATACACTGTGTCCATGTTGTGCGTTGCACAAATTTGTTTCCATACTGACTAATCATTACTGAAGAGAGGGCAAAATGAACCAATTACACAGCGAAAATTCAAATGAACTTACTAGCTTATCAACAGTTCTACTTGCAACACTTGATCAATCAATTTTCTTTACTGAACTATCAAAATTTATTTCTATAATTGTCCCAGCAGATTCAATTGAGGTTTATAGAGTTATAGAAAAAATATCTCTTCAATTAGTCTCAATAGAAAACGAAACTGTATCACCTCAAGACATTGGAGAGGTTAAAGGTATTTTGGCCCATGTTTTAAAAACAAAGATGCCATATTTTAGCAATAATGTTTCAAATGACCCAATGTTTATTGGGATAGATAAAGAGATTGTTGCAGAGTTATGTGTCCCAATACTAGAAGAAGGGGTAACAATTGCGATCGTCAGAACTAAAATCAAAAATGGTAATCCATCTCAATTTTCAAGAGATGACATCACCAAAATATTTTCAATTCTTAAAAAGTTATCAAAGCCGCTAAGAAATATTAGACTATTTATGGAAGCAAACGACCTCAACCTCTCTCTTATGAGGAAAATAGAGGAGACTGAAGCAAAACTTTCAAAACAAGTAAATGGACTATCACTTGCCAGCGAGTTTCAAGTAGATGAGAAAGAGATCATTGGCCGCTCAGAAAAAATGATGGGGGTTATTAAGCTTGCTGATAAGATTTCAACTAGCGATTTAAATATTTTAATCAAAGGTGAAGCCGGAACAGGAAAAAAGATTTTAGCAAGAAGGATTCATTGTAGAAGTCACAGGTTTCAAGGGCCATTTATTGTGATTGACTGTAGCGCAAGAAGCGAAAGAGACCTAGACAACGAACTATTTGGAATTGAAAGAGTCGGCGCAAACAGCTTTTCTCAAATAGGATTATTAGAAGCTGCTAACAATGGAACAATAATTTTACATAACGTTGATGCTCTTAACATGCTACTTCAATCTAAACTTCTACGATTTATAGAAGATGGCATTGGATTTAAATCATCTTCTCAAACAACATTCAACTCAAATGCAAGAGTCATGGCGACTACTTCTGCAAATATTGAGAATAAAATTTCAGAAAACAAATTTCGCGAAGATCTATACTATGCAATTGGTAAAGTAACTCTAAGTGTTCCAGGCCTACGAGATAGAGCAGGAGATATTGAACACTTGGCAAATTTTTTCTTAAATAACAAAAAAGATGCTAGCAATATGAAATCGTTTTCTCCTAGCGCAATACGTTGTTTAAAAGAACATTCGTGGCCAGGAAATATTAGAGAACTACAAAATATTATTGAAAGAGCAGACATTTTATCAACAATGCCAATAATTGACCAGTGTCAACTTCCTGATGAGTTAACAGAAGATCGCATAGTAATTAATGAGACTGAACAAGTTATTGAGGAACAACAAGATAATTTTGCAATATATCAAGATGTCACTCTTCAAGAACTAGAACAGTTACACATCTGTAGAACATTAGACCAGCTAAAAGGAAATAAAACAAAAACTGCCAAACAACTGGGAATTACGGTTAAAACATTGTATAACAAGCTACATTGTTATGGAATGATAAAACAAGAGGAAGAAGCCTAATATTGTTTATCACCGCCGTTCAATAAAATGTGAGGTAATAAATGAAATCGACAACCAAAGATATTGACACTGACACTAGTCCAGATGTTGATTCAGATATTGACACCGATATTGATCCAGATCTAGATGATGTTGATGCTGATGCTGATGCTGATGTTGATATTGAAGTTGACCTAGATGAAGCAATCGTTGCAAATAGCTCTAAGAAACTAACGTCATTTAAAAGTTCTAATGATATTGAAAATATGTATCGGTATATCTACAACAATGATCTTCGTAGAGAAGCAAAATTCATTCTTCAAAAGATACACGAAAGCGTGTTAAAAACGTTCAAGAAAAAAGGGAAGAAACTGCAATAGATTATTGTTTCGGCACTTACTAAAATCTTCTACCAACTCTCCCAATAATAGCAGTGATATTGGCTTGGCCATTACCACTCTTGTCACTGAATGACATCATCATCGCATCAGCACTCAAAAAGATAGTATCGCCACCAGATTCAAGCAGCATTCCATACTTAAATCCACTTCTATCAACTTCTGAGGCAAGAATTGTTCCACTTGAGGCCAGCTCTGCAGTGAAACTTCCAAGGGCCACATTAGGAAAAATTTTGAACCTAAAGCTTGGTGTTTTAATATTCCAAAGCAATCCCGCACCAAACCATGTGCCACCAATTTCAATTGAAATGGCAACAGAGTTTGCGACTTCAATTACTGGGATCATCTGATTTTCAACATATCCAATAAGCCCAGCTCTTTTCCAAAAACCAGCTTTTCCAAAACTAACACGCCAATTAAGAGCATTCGATAAATCATACGTACCAGTTATACCATCACTTGCACTAATTGATTGGTACTTAACAATCTCTGCTAAAACTCCCATCGTAAAAGGGGCCCGCTTGTTACCAAAATAAAAATCATAAGAAAAACCGGCACCCAAAAAAGAAGTTAATGGAGTATTAGCTTCATCACCATGTTGATCAGATGCTGTACTATACTCTATCCTCCAGAATAGTTGGAAAAAATTATCGTAGCCTAAGCTTTCAATTTCATCTTTACCATAGCTAGAATTTTTGTCTATCTTATCATTGGAAACAGACTCTTCTGCTGGTTGCCCAGCATCTAAATCTTCTGATAACTCATCCTCTCGTATTTTTTTTCTCGGTTTGTTTTGCTTATGCTTAGACATATACTTTTTTACAGCATCTTTCTTTGCTCTTTCTGTATCAACAAAC
>DYOQ01000013.1:0-17327 GCA_020720455.1 Bdellovibrio sp. | reverse complement strand
CTTAGACATATACTTTTTTACAGCATCTTTCTTTGCTCTTTCTGTATCAACAAACAGTGTAATCACTGTCCCACGTTCAACAAGTCTCCATGATGAGATATGCCTATTTTTAGAAACTATTTTTTTTATCATCGGCGTTTTAGAATCTAATGGCCTGCCCTCTTTAATAACAAATTTTTCTAAGATAGATCCTAACGACTCACCTTGCGATTCATATTTAAATCTAAAATATTTGGCCGCAATAGATGGCGAACTAATAGTTAGGCAAAAAATGACCAATGCAAACAGTTTAGTATTTTTCATAACAACACCATGTTTTTTGAATAATAACAACTAAGTGTAACAAAATTTATTAGATTTGTCGTAATAATCACCAACTTGATTGATTTAATAATAGTGTTAGGATAAAATTTATTTGGAGTAACTCTCTATCTCAGGCAGGACGCTTGAGAGCTTTAAAAGGATTTTTCAAAAATGTTCAAAGGGCAGGGATCAACTCAAAAAATATTATGCAATAAAAACTTTCATCGCACATCATCTGCGTTCAGTATTGATGGAGCAGATGTTACATTTGGTAATTTTAAAGCACTATCCTCCGTTAGCATAACTGTTGAAAGAGGAGAATTTTTATTCATCACAGGAGCAAGCGGTGCGGGCAAAACGACACTGCTTAGACTTATAGCTGGTGATATCACACCATCATCTGGCAAAGCTACAACACCTTCCGACACAGGACTTTTTGCTTCCAAAATTTTTCAAGAGCTAAGGCTTGTTGGAAGACAAAGCTGTGAGACAAATATTTTAACCTCATATGACCCCAATATTTATAGATCCAGAAACGAATTTTATGCGGACATGAATGAACTAGCTTCAGTACTTGGAATAAAAGATCGACTACATCTCAAAATTAAAGATGCCAACGGCGGGTTAAAACAAAAAGTTGCAATCATCAGGGCACTACTCGCAAAACCTGACATCATACTAGCAGACGAACCAACCAGTTCATTAGACTACGGAAACTCTAAAAGACTTTTTGATGTATTATCACTATATCAACAACGAATGGGACTTACTATACTTTGGGCATCTCATAACAAAGAACTTGTAACAAAGTTTTCAGGACGAATGGCGCATTTAGAGAATGGAAAACTAATACATATGGGACATGCATGTTTTATTTAAAAAACGCTTTATACATGTTTAAAAGTTATCCTACTCGATCGTTTCTTCTTTTGATATTTACAACATCTTTCATTCTGATTTCAGCTCAGTATAATAACTTAGACCAATTTACAAAAATTATCGTTCCCGAAAAAAAAGAGTTATCTCACACGCAGGTCCTAATTAGTGCAACAGAAAACATTGATGCTGTTTCTAGAAAGATCCGAACCCTCCCTGGCATTTTCGCTGTGTCAGTTACACCAAAAGAAGAGATTGAAAAAAAAGTAAATGAGATCATCTCAGACGTAGGAATTAAAGAGACTCAACCAATTCTTAATGATGACTATGGCAGTATCAAAATTATATTTGAAGAAAAGATGACCCTCTCTTCTAAAAAACTTATTCAGGAATACTTAATCAGGCTAGTTGGCCAATCAAATATTTTTCTTGGGCCAATTATCAATCCTCAAACAAAAATAAACTCCGACAACACATTTTTTAAATCATACTGGAAAGCTTCAACACTAATCGCAACCGGAATTTTTTATTTAGTCTTTTTTACAATATTTAACATTAAAGTGAGAGAGTACAGTTATTACATAGAACAATTTCAGAGAAGAAAAAACAGTGCTCCTAAAATAATGATTACTGCAATGATTTTAACCGCAATACCATCTATACTTACAATCTTATTTTACTTCGTAACCCCTGTTTCCATTAATCATCTAATCATCTCACTGTCTGCAATCGTTGCCGGTGTTATTTTATTCAACATCAAGCGAACAACGTGGCAAAACTAATAATAAAAACAATTACAATCCTGGTTTTTCTACCCTTTCTACTTACTGTGATAAACATATCATTCGCCGCTATAAAACCAAACAACAAGGTAACAACAGTTAATAGTATTCAAGCAGACATCAGTAAAACAAGTGATCATTTACAAAAAATTAAATCATCGCTTGAACAGCTTGAAAAGAATCTAAACAATAACAATAAAAACTATATTGCTAACATTGATGCTGCAAAGAAAACTCAATCAGAAATTGTCCAACTTGAGATCATCTCGTCAACTCAGTTAACTGAGTTAGAAGATAAGCGTACACATGCTAAAAATAAACTAGCTGCGATCATCCTCACAAGTCTTGAGCCAGAGTCTTTAGAAAAGGCGCTTGCAACTAAACTGATCAAAAACTCTTTATCAGATGAAATAAAACTAATTGAATCACTATCCGTAACAGCAAAAGAGACATCGGCCCAAATAGAAAAGATGAATCTAATTGTTACAAGCTACCAGCAAAACAATCAAGATCTTCTAGATACGATTAACCAGCTTGAAGAAAAAAAACAACAAACACTTAATAAATATATGACCGTAGCAACAGAACGCGATCAACACGAGGTTAAACTTCAAAATATTGAGGTAACAAACAGTCAACCAAAGCAGACAAACGTAGCAACAAGCGGTAGTTACATATCTCCAATCAAAGGCCACGTGGCATATTCTAAGCACAACAAAGGTTTAAAATTTAAATACAGAGGGACTAGGCCTGTTATCGCCCCTCAAGACGGATCTATATCATATGCAGGTAGCTTGGCATCATATGGAAACGTTGTGATCATCGATCACGGAAAAGATACCAGATCCATAATTCTCGGCAACTTCACTCCAAAAAGAGAAAAAGATGAAGTGATTAAACAAGGAGAGATTGTAGGTTATACTAACGATAATAAAACTAACTACGATACTCTCTACTATGAGATACGAAAAAATAGCGAGGCACAAAACACCATGGTTTTAATGGACGGGGCCTCTCTTAAGAACACTAATTTATAACAAAAAAATTGGTTCTATATTGAGGTAAATATGAGACTTGAAAAATCAAAAAGATTAAAAACTGTTGTGTTTTGCCTAGGTTTAACGTTAACAGGACTAATATTTGGAGCGTTCTCAACCAACTCTGTCCTAGCTATCTCTCAGACGAGACTACAAAAGCTTGAACTTTTCAGCAAAGTCTTATTCCTTGTGGAAACTCAGTACTACCGCAATGTCGACACTGGAAAATTGATTCAAGGGGCACTTCAAGGAATGATGGAAACATTAGACCCCCACTCAACATTTTTAAATAAGGAACTATTTGCCAAACTAAACGAAGAGACCAAGGGTGAATTTGGAGGTATTGGTATCGAGGTTAGCTATAAAGACGGAGTGCTCTATGTTGTAACTCCTATTGAAGATACCCCTGCTTACCACGCAGGCATCAAAGCAAATGATAAAATTGTAGAGATAGATTATGAACCTACACTTGGCATGTCTCTTGAGGATGCAGTTACAAAAATGAGAGGACCAACTAACTCAGTTATCACGCTTGGCATTTCAAGAGAAGGCACGGCCGAGACTCTTACATTCAAGGTTAAGCGCACAATCATAAAAACAAAATCTACCAAAAGAACGTTGATAAAAAACAATTTCGGTTATATTCGACTTACACAGTTTCAAAAAAACGCTGGCGTGCATGTTGCGGAAGAGCTTACAAGCTTAAAACAACAAGCGACACCTAATGGTGGACTTAAAGGTGTAGTACTCGATCTGAGAGCAAATCCTGGTGGATTACTAGAAGAGGCAGTAGATGTATCTTCACTTTTCTTAAATGATGGAATTGTAGTGTCAACTGAAGGTAGAGATCCCAAAAATAAAGACATTCGCTACGTAAAAAAGAGTGGTCTTAAAGATACAACAATACCGCTTGTCGTTCTTGTAAATGGATCATCCGCATCTGCTTCAGAAATTGTCGCTGGTGCATTACAAGACCATAACCGTGCTTTAATCATGGGGACTCAAACCTTTGGTAAAGGTTCTGTTCAAACAATCGCCAAACTAGACGATGAACAAGGGGTGAAACTAACTGTTGCACAGTACATGACACCTTCAGGTAAAAAAATCCAAGCAATCGGAGTGAAACCAGATATTGAAATCGGAGAGTTTGAAGGCGAATGGGTTAGCAGTCATGAAAAAAAACCAGAATACGTAAGAGAGGTAGACCTAAAAAACCATCTAACCGCAACCATCGAATCTGAAGATGAAACTAACAATGAGAAAAAAAGGATAATAGAAGAAAGAAAAAAGATTGCTGAGAAAATCAAATCAAAAAAAGAGAATAAAATAAAACTTGATGAAGGAAAAAAATATGACCCAACTGAAGATTATCAAGTCATTCAAGCTGTAAACTATCTTGAAAGCTTTAAGGTCATCAGAAACCTGAAAGATAAATAACAATGTTTGAACCAGTCAGCGTCAAAGAGGTTGTTTACAAAATTAAGAATAGCTTAGAAAGTGATTTTCAAAATATTGCCATTGAAGGTGACATTACCAATTTTACTAAATCATCAGCAGGCCACTGGTATTTCACGTTATCAGACGACGAGGCATCAATCTCTGCAGCTTTATTTAAAAACGATACGTTTAGAAACCCGATAATATCAACACTAAAGAATGGAGATAAAATAACTGTCTATGGCCAACTTAGCGTATACCCCAAGAAAGGAACATTTCAGGTAATAGTTAAAGCGATTAAACATGTTGGCAAAGGAGGCCCAAAAGAACGATTTGAATTTTTGAAAAAAAAACTTGGACAAGAAGGGTTATTTGATATTGATAAAAAAAAACCTATCCCTGCAATGCCAAAAAAAGTTGCAATTATAACTGCAAGGCAAGGGGCCGCTCTTCAAGATTTCTTAAACATCTATAATAGAAGATCGTTTAGAATGGACATACTTGTTGTTCCAACACTTGTACAAGGAGAAGCAGCACCACATTCCATTATAACATCTATAGATTTAATTGAGCGATACAACTTAAACATTGAGAAACATCAACAACCTGTTGATGTTATCGTCTTAGCAAGAGGAGGCGGAAGCACAGAAGACCTTTGGCCATTTAATGACGAAGCGCTAGCGAGGAAAATATATGCCACACATATACCGATCATAAGTGCAATTGGCCATCAAACTGATTTTACAATCTCAGATATGGTTGCTGATTTAAGATGTGAAACACCTTCAAGTGCTGCTGAAATATTAACTAGTGAACAACTAAAATTGGATGGACATCTACAAATTACAAAAAATAGATTAGCAAATGCAATTGATAAAAAAATATATCCATACCAGCATCAACTTAGAAATTTATCTCCAATAGTAACTATCGATGCATTATGGAGTAAATTTCAAAAGCTAAACACTATCTTTCAACGAGCAAACACTCTCTCGCAAAATATCCAACGTAGACTCGTATACCTGACAAGCAAGATCAACAATGGGTTAGTATTACTTAATAGTTTAAACCCTAATAATATCTTAAAACGTGGTTATTCATACATTACTATGGAACACCAAGGTAAAAAAATTGTTATAAATAGCAAGTCATCTTTTGACAATATTGCTAAAAAGGCCCAACTAACGGTATCATTCTTTGATGGTGTTGGTTCAGTCATCAAGGAGTAACAATGAAGTTATCTACTCTCTTCTTAGTTTTAACTGTCATTTGGACAATCGGATGTTCCGCTGCCAATAGTACGATTGAAAAAGTCATCGTAAACAAACTTGATCAAGATATTGTTATCAAACGAGGAGAGGTTGTTAAAGTAGAGCTACCTGCTCCTGATACAGCACTAGATTTTGAACTTTCATGTAATGGACAAAATATTATTTATCACAAAAAAGAAGGATTAATTGTTGGATATATCTCGGAGTCTTATTTTTCAAACATGACACCATATACATGTGAATATATTTTTTCAAAAGAAGTTCTCGGCGAAAACAATATATATAAAGTAGCAAACATTGTCGTAGAAGATAGACAATTCCAGAGTGAAACATTAAAGGTTGATCCAAAAACAATTACATTATCAAAGAAAAACCTTGAAAGAGTAACCAAAGAGTTTGAAATAACATCTAAAATATATAGTAACTCGAGCAAGCAACCGCTTTTTGATAAACCATTTACAATGCCACTTAGTTCAAAAATAACTAGTCCATTTGGTTCTCAAAGAGTTTATAACAATGAAAAAAAATCACAACATCTCGGAATAGATTTTAGAGCAACAAGCGGTGTACCAATACCAGCTTCCAACAGTGGAAAGGTTGTTTTGGCACAAGATCTTTTTTATACAGGCAAAACAGTAATAATAGACCATGGCTTAAATATTTTTTCTACCTATGCTCATATGTCTAAATTAAACGTCAAAAAGGATGACTTAGTTTTAAGAAAAAAAATCATAGGTTACTCTGGTGCAACAGGACGTTCAACTGGGCCACATTTACACTGGGGAGTAAAAATCAACAACAACTATATTGATGGAGTATCTCTAGTAAAGACAACCAGCAATTAGTTGATGAAAAAAATTTCTAAAAAAAACATCCAATATATTAAATCTCTAGCAAAAAATTTAAGTAAAGATCAAGCAACTAATTGGGACAGCATACTACTGCAACATCAAAAACAAATTCAACACTTATTTACTAAAGTTGAAAACCAAGATGCAGAAGAGAATGAAATAACTGAAACAGCTAACTCTCTACTTACGCAACTCAACTCACATATTGGAATTTTCAAAGACCTGACAATCCAAAACAAGAAACTATCAATAAATTTTTATGATAAAAAAAATTTCATAGACACTACGCCATACGAAGCATATTGCATACTATCGATGATCAACATCGTCGACAGGGTATACTATCTCAAGGCTGCTCTAGGAGAAACAACAAGGCCTAGCAACGATATAGAATCTATTTTTAACAATTACAAAATACCTTTAGCTATTATTAAAACAGATGGCGAAATAGTGTATCATAACCAGCTATTTGCAAAGCTCAAACTACTACCAAAAAAATGCCTGGCCTTAACTAATGAAGAGAGCATAGAGATTGGTGATAGAAGATATATAGTATCAGTTAGAAATCTAGATCAAGTTGGCCTACTACACCTATTTGCATTCTCAACTGACAAAGTGTCTAAAATTGTAAACCTCTCAAGACTTTCGGCCGAAGAACTTGGAATTGTATCTGGTTCAATGGCGCATGAACTCAACAATCCACTAGCAGGAATTCTTGCCGCTATCGCTGTACTTGACCTTGAAAATGAAATAGATAATGAAACAAAGCAGCTGTTACTTGAATTAGCAACAAGTGCTAGGAGGTGTAAAGAACTTGTTGAAGTATTTTTGGGTTTCTCAAAACAGAGTAAAATATCTGGTCAGATTCCTACTCTATCCGATTTCACTAGTATAATTAATCAAGCAATAGGATTGCTAAAATTTAGAATGCTTGATTCAAACATAATTATCAATTTCAAAGAAATAGATTTGATACATAACTTCAAACATGAAATAAACAAGTCAATTTTAACTATCTCTATATATCTCATACTTGATGAAATTTTAACTGCAACCTCCCATTCAAACTTAATTAGAACAGAAAATGGCCCCAAACTTATCTGTCGCTTTGAAATTGATCACGATACAATTTCACTAATTAATAGTAGTAAAATAAAACATACTCTTACTAAAAACAGACTCCTACAATATCTGCTTGCTAGTATCTCCATTGACTTGAAATATGACAGCGACAAAATTGAACTAGTGTGGAAGTGATTCAAAAACTGAAATAAGCTTAAAAATAGTTTGAGCAGAAACCACTCCATCTTTTTTAAATCTTATCATATCTACTCTTACACTCTTTTCAAGATTAACATTGCACACCATCAGTTCACAATCGACATCATATATTTTGTTATCTTTTTTGATAACACGAAACAGATCATTGTCAATTTTGGCCAACATAAAATCTCTATCAAAATAAAAACAATCCCCTATCGCAGCTTCAAATCCTAGTTTAGAGAGATATTTTTTTGGCTTATCCACATATGGTTTCCCATTCGTAGGACAAAAGGTTGCACAGTTACCGCACTCATTACAAAAATCCCCAACATTATAAACTTGATTTTTCTGGCCCACCTTGAAACTTTTCCAAGATGTGATACTAAGCAAACTGTTTTTTATTAAAATTTCTGGAACCTTATAACTTTGATATTTTGCTTTATATGAAACATTTGCTCTATTTGGGCAAACAGTTACACAGACATCGCAAACCTCATCACAAAGCAGACATCTGCTAGCTTCTGCAATTGCTTCTTGTTCTAACATATTAATATTTACAAGTGAAAAACTATTCCTTGATTCTAAACTAGTCTGGGAAATTGTTTTTCCATACTCTCTATTAATTTTTTTACAGTGCAAATCTTCTTTCGAGATTTTTTTATTTTCTAATATTGTATTTAAGATAGAGATTCCATTTTTTCTCATTATCTCAAAAGCAACATTTTTTCCATCTGCTATGCCTTGAATAATTGATGATGCCCCTCGCTTATAATCACCACCAATAAAGACTCCTGGCCTATTCTCTGTTAAATTTTGAATAGCGTCTTGTCCAATTGCAAAGATAACCAATTCAGCAGGAAGTTTAACTCTCTCTCCTTGAATTTTATCTACAGATCTACGTCCTGATTTATCAAAAGGCCCAAGTCTCATTTTAGAAAATTCAACTGATGATACTTTACCATCTATTTCAACAATTTTTTCTGGATAGACCAACTCTAGTAGAGCAACCCCTTCATCTCTCATATCCTCTATTTCAATCCGATCTGCAGGCATCTCTTTAATAGATCGTCTATATGCCAGCGTAACTGTCCCATTCTTCGCAACTAATCTTTTTGCAGTTCTAGCTGCATCTATAGCGGAGTTCCCACCACCAATAACAATAACTTTTTCGGGGAGCTCGTCATATTCACCATTTCTAGCTCTCCTTAGAAAGTCTAAATAATTGATCGCCCCCTCAACTTTATCATTCTCAATCCCAATTTTTTTCCTTCCAATTGCTCCAGTAGCAACCACCACATAATCAAAATCGCGTTGCAACTGATCCATTTTTTTTGAATCAACATGAACGTTAAAGCTGCTCTTTACTCCGAGAGCTAAAATTCTTTCAATATCAGACTCCACTAACTTAGGTCCAGTCCTAAACTTAGGAATTACAGATGTCACCATGCCACCAAGTTTTTTTCCTGATTCAAATATTTCAACATCGAATCCACTTTTTGCTAAATAGTACGCACAACTCAAACCCGTCGGACCACCACCAACAATTGCAACAGACTTACCAATTTTATCTATCTTTGAAGGTGGAATTATTCTATCCTCTAACGAAGAAACAAATCTTTTGATATCCCGAATCCTTAGCGAATTATCATAATTTTGCCTAGTACACTTTTCCTCGCACATGTGATCACAAGTCAGTCCTGTCGTATTAGGAAAAGGATTTGAATATCGGATAACCTCCAATGCCTCAAGAAATCTACCTTGAGAAGTTAAATACATGTAAGTAGGAATATCTTGATTTGATGGGCAGGTGTCAACGCACGGTGGATTTATGCAATTAAAATAACTAAGCTCACGGCCAGTTTTAACGCTTTTCCAAGGATGAAATACTTTCTTATATCTTATATCCGTCAGCAATTTTCTCGAATACTCATCAACGTTTCCAACTTTAGAAAAAGCATCAATGGTGTCAACCTTAAGCTCTTTCATCTTTGTCGTTACATTTAAAACATACTGCTTGATTCTTTCATAACCACCAGGTTTAAGCAGATCACTACACACTGTCACTGGCATCAGTTTGCACATCAACACATCAGCTACATTAAATGCATCAACTCCTGCTGAAAATGAAATATCAAGCTCCTCTCCAAAATCATTTCTAAGTTTACTTGCCAAGGTAACGGCCAAAACATGAAGCGGCCGGCCCGACATATACATCATCTCGTTACTCTTATCAAAAACGTTTCTAACATTTTTAGTCTCTAAAGTGTTTGTCAGCTTAACAGAAAAATCTACTCCGCAATTTTTTGCCGACTCTTTAAGATTTCTAATTATCTTTACACCATCTAAGTAAACAAGATCGTGTTCAAACGCAACATCAGGGACTTCAACTTCATCAAACCCTAATTTATCATTCAAAATTTCTCGAAGCACTTTGGGGCCATTTAATGTTGGATTAAGTTTAATCGTAGTATGAATACCAAGATCATTAATTAAATACATCCCTATTTTTTCAATCTCAGATGGTGGGCAACCATGCATCGTCGAAAGTGTGATATTATCACTTATCGTATGAGCTATCTTAAGCTGACCAGCATAAGGATAAACAGATTGTAACTCATTTAAAGCAACCTTTAACTGTTTCGAACAATCCTTCATTTTCAAGAAAAAGTTTTGGACATTCTCGTTTAGAATTCCGGCCATATTGTAACCAACACTTAAATTGAAAATTACGCCTAAATCTTTTTTCCCACTACCAATCCTTAGCTCTCTTTTTAAAATATGAATTAAGACATACGCTTTTAAATACTCATCAAATGATTGCTCCAACTTGAGCTCTTGAGACCATTCACAGTTATATCCTTCATCTGGCATATCTATACATGGTTTTGCAATCTCAAGTTCATCAAGAGTTTGCACCGTTTTAAGTTCAATATACCGACAACCAACCAACCAAGCAGAGATAATATTTTGAGCAAGTTGAGAATGAGGCCCAGCTGCAACTCCAATTGGAGTTTCTAAATATTTTCCATAACGGTAACAACCAAGCTCTGGATTACTTCTTGGCCTAAAAAAACTACTCTTCCTAATACCAAAAATTGATTTACTCTTATTTAACTCATTAAAAATATAACTATACAATTCTGAAATAGATAATGGGTACATCTTATCTGACATAAAAATTTCCTTAATTTACTTTTGACAGCTAGGACAATGGTACGTCCCTCTTCCTTTAATTTCACTCTTAACAACAGCGCTTCCACACATTCCACATAACTTCTGATAAAAGACCACTAAATTTTTTAGGCCCTCACCTTTTTTTCCAGACGCATCAACATAACCACCGTGAAATGTCATCCCACCGCTCTCAACACTTCTTTCAATAACTCTATGACAACCCTTTATCATTTTTGCACACTCGGCCTTACTCACCTCACGGGCCTGCCTACTTGGCAAAACTCCAGCAAGTGCGCAAATCTCTGATGCCATATAATTACCAATTCCAGCAAAAACAGCTTGCTCTAGCAGAACTGCTTTTACTGGATTCTGCCCTCTTTTTTGAAGCTGATCGAAAAGATATTTACTTGTAAAATCATGTGACGAAACATCCACCCCTAATCTTGCGAGCAAAACTTCCGCTCTTTGGGTATCTACAATATGAGCTTTGCCAAATCTCCTTGGATCAACATATGCCATAAAAACATATTTACCATCACCATCTAAAAATTTTAATTTTATATGTGCATGCTTAACACTAATCTCTTCGCCAGATATTTGCCACGAGCCAGACATACCTAGTCCAGAAATCATTCTCTTATTTCCTGAAAAATAAAAATCCAAAACTTTTCCCTTGCGGCCAATATTTAAAAGAGTTTCACCTTCAATAGAAACTTTTTTTTCTTTAACAATCAATTTAGCAAATTTTGAAAATGAGATCGCATCAACAACAAGAGGAAGATCCTCTGATAACTGAGTTCGAATTGTTTCAACTTCGGGTAGTTCTGGCATTGGTGTACCTATATTGTTAATTTCATTCATACGATATCACAAAAAAGACTTCCATGCCATCCCATGACGGAAATTGAAACGTAATAAACGCACAGTATTTGTGTTAAAATTAAATTAAATGGCAGTATTTTTGTCAAACAACTCCGTATATAGCAAGGAAATGTTAAATGAATGACATCATTAACTAAAATACAGACGCTCTAGCTATAGTTAAGCGTAAAGATATAAACATTAGAAGCAACGTCCCCCAAAGTACAGGCGCAAGATGTCCAACAACTTCATAATAATTTCCAACAACCCCCTTCGATGTAAATATTAGCAGAAAAAGGGATGCAACGGTTAACACACGCGACTGCTTAAATCCATAATGAAAAATATATAAAAGAAGAGGAGTAAGTCCTACATACGCATGTTTCCATGCCAAAGGATTTATAAATAATGAATATACAAAATACAAGCTAGAAAAAAGATAAACTCTAACATCATCACTGACCTTATCTTGTAATTTATTTTTAAAATGAAAATGAATCAACACTATCATTGCAATAATGATCATTTTAACAAGCAAAATAATCACCCAAGTAACTTGAGGCGATAGCGAAAATAGATTAATGCAAGATGGTTTAATATCAGGAAAGATCATAAAGATACGAACAATCAATGAGTCAATTGATGGATGAATATAACTAGGATCAGCTGGAAATAGGTGCTGGCCTCCACTCATAAACTGCAAATAGTGCTTCATCTCATCCATTAAGGACAAGAATGAAAACTGATACGAGATAAGTGGAACCAGCAGAAAAAATATTCCAACAATAACTGTTTTACCCATTAACTTCCACTTTTTTTCAACGGCCAAAAATAAAAACAATACAAGCGGAAAAACTTTAAAGGAGATAACGAGTGCTAAGAAAGTAGCTTTTGGCCAATCATTTTCAGATACAACAAAAATAACAAAACCAAGAAGAATGAAAAAATTAACCTGCAAATTTTTCATGTCATAAAGATAAAAACGAAACATAGCTATATATGTAAGAAAAATAACCTTGTTCATTTTTTCATTGCTAATTTTAAACTGATCAACAAAATAATTTCTAAGCAGAAACAAGGAGAGTACAAGCGCTGTCTGACAAGCGAAAAACCATACTAGGCTTCCTAGTTTGTAATTAAAAAATGAAAATGGGGAAAATAGATACGAAGTAATAATTGGATATTTAAACGGAGTCGATTCAAAACTATTATACATCGATTGCCGAGATGTTATCTTTGCCACTCCAGAGATTAAGAGTGGATCATCAAATGAGGTTTGAAATGTTTTGGCAACAATTCTTTTACCAGCGACGTAGTAGGCCCTAAAATCTGTATTGGTTTCATTATAAGATTTAAAACTAAAACCGAGCGCAACAAAAATGAATATGCCAAAAACTAACTTTAATGACATTTACTATTTATATCACTAGGCATAACAGTATCCAAAGCTGAATTCCCACAACTAACGCTATTATATGACGGAACCCCATTTTGATCTGCGGTTACAACTAATGACATAAAAAATAGAAAAAAAGTTACGCTAAATTTTTTCATAAATTCTCCTGACTGAATGAGACGATATACATCATACTGGACAATAATCAAACTAAATTGAAGAGCTCATTAATTGACAGCGTAAATATACACATTTACAATTTTATTTTAATCTCTGCTTAACAATTGGATTACAGATGCAACAAATTATCATATCGTTATTTTTATTTTTTCTTATTTCGTGTTCTACTAAAATTGATTACAAAATACCAATTACTAGATTTGATATCCCTGAAGTCAGCGGTGAGTTTTTAAAAGGAAGCGTTGAGTGGAATATTGCCGCTTCTCAAGAAGTAACACTTGGTGAAATTTGGAGTACCTACCTTATTTTTGGGACAACCCATACAACTTATGATCAACAATATTTTGAAAATAGTTATAACATTGCTGACCTTACTCTCGAACTTGGTGTCTTACCAATCATTGATATCTACACAGAATCTCACGAAGACTCAACTAATAGTAGCGGGATAAAAATCCAACTATGGGGTGAGAGTAGAAAAGATAACAAAGAGGGGTTAAAGGCTGCGCTTAAACTTGGATATGGCACTGGGTCTGATACAGCTAATGATACTAGCACTTACTACAATAGCGACAATACTCAAAGTAGCCGCGTTGAAGGGAACGTAAAACTTAAATCATATGACTCTGCCTTAATTGTCGGTTATCGTAAAAACGCAAATATGATCGCTTACCTTAACACTTTTTTTTATTACTACGATGTAGATGCAACACTTATAAAAGATAGTACGACTACTCTTACTGCAAACGGGATCTCTCGAAGTTATGGGGCCCTAGCTGGAGTAAGATTTGGACACAAAGGCCACTTGTCACTAGAAGGTGGCATCGTCAAGTCATGCTACGAAGATCTAAAAGATACTATGGGAGTATTGGGTACAGAGATTGGTTACAGCTGGTAGTGACGGTGTCTCATGTCTACATTTCAACAAAAAAATATTTATTATTTGTGTATTTGGAAATTTTTTTCTTATCGACATACTCTTTGGCCTGAGCAAGTGAAGAAAAATTCCCAACTCTAACTCGATACCATTTTTGCGACTTAATCATGACGTCTGTAATATATGGAGATATCCCAAGCTCTTCGATTTTCTTTTGATTAATTAACGCCTCATCTTTTGTCTTAAACGCACCAATTTGAATCGTAAATTTTTTACCACCAGCAACATCTAACACTTTTTTGTCACTGACGACTGGCACTCCGTGATAAACCTGTCCCAAGCGATCATACATAACAAAGTCATCACTAATCTTTGTTGGAGTTTTATCTATCTTTTCACCATATAAAGGCTGAACAATCTTTGCGGTAACACTATTCCAAACCTTTTGTTCTTTGCGTTTATGTTTACAGAGTGAAATATCAGGTATTAACAAGAGAGTACCATCTTCAATCACATTAATATTTTCAAGCGAACCGTTTGCATCCTGAATCACCTTCCAACATTGATGAGTACCATAAAACTTAAAAGAGATCGTCATTAACGAGTCACCCTTAACTACACTGTGTGTGACAGAAGAAACGTCAGATGCAAATGAAACATTTGCCACTAAAAACAGTATTACAATTAAAAATCTCATAGCAGTATTATATCAAAAGAAAAAACTCGTGCATAGACTATTGGCCAGCGATACTCCTTGCCTCTTTCTTCTTTTTTGATTCTAGCATCATCGCTTGGACTTTATCATAACTTGAATATCTCTTTGTTACTGTTTTCCAGTAACTTCTAGCTATTAAATCATTGCCTAGTTTATCATAATAAAACCTACCGAGCTGAAATTTGACATCATCGTCATCTGGATATTTTGCAAGATAATCATGAAAAACTTTTCCAACTTGATCCCATCTTTTTTGAGCTGAAAAAAAACTGACCAATTTATCATAGTACTTTCTCTCATTCGGATTACAATTTCTTGCATCTAGATATGATTTTTCGGCGGCCTTAAAATCACCCACTCGTTCATATAGCTCACCTTGATAATAGTAAGCTTCACTATATTTTGGATTAATTGATAATACCTTGTAATACTGGTCCGCTGCCAAATCGAACCTTTCTTGTTTTGTATAAAGTTCAGCCTTTCTGATATATGCAACTTCTCTCTTAGAATCAACAGCAATCGCTTTATCAAACATCGACATCGCACCTAAACCATCTCCCTTCCCCATCAATATCTCACCAATTCTAAAATGGGCCTCAAAATGTTTTGGGGCCAACTCTATCACAGTGTAGTACTTCTGTAGCGCGCTCTCAACGCTAGTTGGCCCTAGAAGCAATCCAAGATTGTAGTGTGATTCAATATGCGTTTTATCAACCTGAATTGCCATCTTATACTGTTGAATTTTATCCACCACATTTTTATCAGGTAAATGCTTAGCATATTCAAAATGGTACAAAAAATTATCTGGGTCTAGCTCTGTTGCAAATTTAAACTGAAGATCAGCTAACTCATGCCTTCCTAAGCTAACTAATACCGTAGCAAAATCAAATCTTAAATTTGGATTGTTCGAATTAAGTTTAATCGTATTTTCATAGGCCATAACCGCCCTCTCCCAATTTCTTGCCTCTTTGTAATTCTGCGCCAAATGGAGATGGTATGTTAAGTTCATCGGATCAAGCCTTGATATTATTTCAAAATGTTTTGAAGCTTGATCGTACTTACTATCCTTCTTATACATCATAGCAAGATTAAAATTTGCCTCCATCGAAAATGGATACTCTTGTAAAATTTTAAACATTAGATCATACGCCATCTGCTTATTGCCTACTTGATAATATAGAACACTAAGATTTGAACTCATCATAAAATTTTTAGGATCCTCTTTAAGTCCTAATTCATAAAAATTGATAGCTTCAAAAAGATATCCTCTATTTTGAAACTCAATCGCTTTTTCAAATGAGCTAAGTTTCATCTCATCAGAAGTCTTCATGGGTGGAGTGCTACCACATCCAATAAAGATCATTGGTAATAATACTAGTAACAAATAAGTATGATTTAATATATTCATAAATATTTGTCGGGTTTTCAGTTAAATTTATTTAAGTATTTTAACAAAGTCCGATATAGAAATTGTGTACTTTACCTAGGTGACAAATGACAAAAAAAGTTGACCATTACGCTTTGTTATTTTTTTTGTGTATCTCATCAACTTCTGCTTCAGATTTGTATCGTACAATTGATACAACAAAAAAGTACACAGAAAGCAAAGTTCATTTTGTTTCCAACATGCCCAAAATAAGAGACCAGAGTAATTCTGGCATGTGTCACGTTTTTTCTACTGCAACACTTCTCGATCATCACTACTGTAAGAAACCGCACATGCGAGGTAAGTTTAGGGATGTCTGCAATAATGATTCACAACTCTTTTCTACACTCTATCTCTCTTCTTTAAATGCTAACAACAGTGGCATTAAAGAAGGTGGTCAGCCGATTGAAATTCTAAAAAAAATCCAAAATGGAGCAAGCCTCGTTTCAGAAAAATGCGCTCCTTACGCTAACTTTTCAGACTATCTTAAAACATACATGTTACCATTTACTGGTGATTCATTACATAAAAAAGCAAGAGATGAATACAACTCACAAATTGCGACCAATGGAACATGTTCGTATGACTTGGCCAGTTACATAAGCACCAAGACTGAAGGAAAAGAACTGGCCGATATTCAACGTATTTCTAGAAGTGCTCCGTTTGAAAAATTTTTGTATGAGATGTTTGTCCCAAAAGAATGTTTTAGCAGTGACGATATTATTATTACTTACCAGCTAAACCCTAAAGTCATGGATGGTCATAACTTTACTAAAAATGGACAGGTACAAATTGATTTAGTTGAATCACAAATTAAAGAACTAATATCTAGCAATAAACCAGTAATCCTTGAATACAAACACTTTGAAGATAATGGC
>DYOQ01000012.1 GCA_020720455.1 Bdellovibrio sp. | reverse complement strand
TGAATGAAAATATTTTTTATACTTGATTTTTTTGCAAAAAACTCTAAAGCTACCGCAAGGGTTTTTTCGTCCGGGACGAAATATTAATGAGTACTAAGATAGTTATGCAATATTAGGGAGATGCACTAATCTGATAGAGAGGGCCCTACTCGGGGCTAACCCCTTTGCCTTCAGTATTAGGTTTTTCTTTATTAAGTTTTTCTTGAGCGCTTCCATTAGCTACACTTTCACAATTTTTTATATCATTTCTTGCACCTGTAACACTCTTTTTCTGAATACACTTATCTACACAGTCCCTATCAAACTTTCCACGGCACTCAGGCATGTCTCTCTTAAGAACTTCTTCCTCTCTACAGATACACTCATTGCACGGCGGAGCTTCGCTTTTGAGACATTCTGTTTTCTCATCATCTGTACACTTTTGAATAGTATTATCATCAGACGCAACAACAGAGACAACCAACCCTAACGACATAACAAGCACCATTAATAGTTTCATTCTTTTCTCCAATGCTTAAACTTTTACATATTCAAATCAACACCAGCAGGTTTAACAATAGATAACAGTGACTGGAACGCCATTGTCACTTGTAGTGCCATCTTATGTCCTGCGCTCGAATCAACTTTTTTAATCTCACCATAATTATCGTATGAGACATTGATTTTTCCAACACCATTCATTGTAATTTCACTAGGCTTACCAAGGCCGTTGTACTCAAATGCGAGGGTCTTTTTACTCTTTTCATCTTTTTCTTCACTCATCATTTTTGTAATACGACTCTTGTGATCGTATACTAGCATAACTTTCTGTCCACTGCTGTTATTTGCTGATGATAAATTACCGACTTTATCATACTTAAACACTGTCCACCCGTTATGATTTACAACTCGTGTAATTTTATTAAGCGTTGGGTGGTACTCTAGCTCAACATACTCTCCAGTTGTTGAAGTCTTTTTAGTTAACAACCCTCTCTTATTGTACTCAAAATTAGTAATATGTTTACCTTTAGTAATTTTTATTGGTAAAGAACAACATTCTGAATAGATTGTTTCTGTCTTTACACCATTAAGCTCTGTTAAAATTCTATGGTTGTATCTACTACCATCCGGCTTAATTTTTATTTCGTATTCGTACTTGCTTACCTCTTTTGTCACACCAATATTTTTTGTAACAGTCGTCCAGTAGTTTAGATCAGGATTTTTTGGATTTGAATCATACTTATAATTCGTCCAATCACCGCCTCTTTCCTTTACTCCAGTAACGAACATATTCTTTTGATCATAAGTGATCTCTTTTGAAGAACCATCATCATATTTTATTTTTGTTAAATTGTGGTTTGTGTCGTACTCATACGCATAATGATTTGTCGACATATCTATCGAATCTATTAGATCGTCCCCATTATATTTATAGACAACTTTTTTATCACCCGCAGACCAGATCGACTCAATATGGCCACTTGGTGACCATTCAAAAAAGAGCTGCTTCGATTGGGAATCTTTAATAGATACCAATTTTGTGCCTTTATATTCAAAATTGACACTGTACCCTTCTTTTACTTGAAAAATTTTAACAAGCTTTCCATCTTCATTAAAATATTCTTTAGTAGTGTCATCAGCAAGTATTCTTTCATAACCCTCTTGAGTTCGTCTTAATTCTTGCATCCCCTTTCGGTGTGAATACATAACTGTACCAACAGGAACAGAACCACTTATGTTAAATTTATTTGCATACACCATTCTCAATTCTGAGTTTTGAGCAAGTTTATTAACCATCTCTTCAGCGGCCTTTCCGTCTAAACGATAATTTCCCTCTCTCATCTTTTCAACTATCAACTTAGCACCAGCAACTGGATCCATTGGCTCTTTAGGTGAAAACCACGATTTTGCACCACCACCATTTTCATAAACAATAACCGTCCCATCAGGAGAAGGTTTTAGATACGTCTCATAATCACTACCCCAGCCAACACCAAACCAACCATTGTAAGCAGATTTTGAGTTGTATGTTCTCACTATCATCAAATCCTGTCCGCCACCTGGAACAATAATGTCAGTATAATTAATATAAAAATCACCATTTTTTAAATTAACACCAGCATAAGATACAGTACAAACTGTAAATGCAATTATAAACGTCAAAATTTTCATACTTCTTTCCTTTGACAAGCAACTCAAGTCCTGTCGGTTTATTTTACAATTACTTTAAATAACTCTCCAGCAATTTTTTACTTAGGCAAATCATACCTTAATCCTAACTATTTTCAAAATAATCATCATACCAACAGCATCAAGAAATATCGCAGCAAATGTCGCCGTAATTCCTAGAGGATGAGTAAACATTACCTTCATCGTATTTGGATCTTGAATATAATACATTAGGCCAATAGCGTATGGTATTATCGCAATAACAATTCCTTGAAACATCCCCTGGGCCACATAGGTATCTATTTTCTGCTTAAGTCTAATTCTCTCCCTAATAACCTCCACAATAGTATCAAATGTCTCCGCAAGATTACCGCCCGTCTCTCGAAGAATATTCACACTAGAGACAAACATACTGTTATCCTCAGTTGGAATTCTTTTTACAAGCCCCTCCATGCACTCTTCGAGAGGAACTCCGATACGATTTTGTTGAAGTATAAGTGAAAATTCCTGAGCAATTGGGTTGGGCAACTCCTCAACAACCATTCCTATTGACTGAGGGACAGACAAACCTGCTCTTAATCCATTTGCTAAAAGTGTAAGCCCATCTACCATCTGATTCTGATACTGCTGAATCCGCCTATAGATAAAATAATCAATTAGATAACGTGGCAATTTCCATCCAATAATGACAACGACCGTTGACAAAATAAGCCCAATTCCCCATCTCCCAATTAACAGAAACAACCCCAGAGTAAAAAATCCAAGCCCCAGAGAAACAGCGATTAAAAAATAGCTAACTTTCTGTTCAGGAATATCCCAAAAAAGAAGTTCCATTTTCTCTAAAATATAATTTCGCGTAGAAAATGTCTGTCTTTCAAACCAATCAAAAAGTCTATTCACATATCTAATAGACATAAAGAAAAAAACCAATCCTATGATACCCACTATCATATATTTGCTTATTCCAAGTTGTACTATTATTTCAGTCATCTATGCTTACACTTTTACTGGCCCTTCGTTAGCAAAAAGCCCACGAGGCACCTTGTAACCCCTTCTCTCTAATGTCTCTATAAACTTAGGAATAAAACCGGTTGCCATAAACTTACCAAAAATCTTCCCTTTTTTATCAATCCCTTGTTGTTCATATGTAAAAATATCTTGCAAAATAACAACATCACCCTGCATCCCGCCTAGTTCAGTTATAAACATGATTTTTCTTGATCCATCATCAAGCCTTGATTGTTGTATAATCATATGAATAGCTGCTGCAATCATCTCTCTTATTGCCTTAGGACTGATTCCTGCTTCAGCGTACTGAACAAGTGTTTCAAGTCTTCCAATACACTCTCTAGGACTATTGGAGTGAACTGTCGTCATTGAGCCATCATGACCAGTTCCCATTGCTTGTAACATATCAAGGGCCTCACCACCTCTACACTCACCAACGATAATTCTATCCGGTCTCATTCTTAGCGTCTGCTTAACTAATAATCTAATACTCACTTCTCCATCACCTTCAAGTGTAGGAGGTTTCGTTTCGAGTCTAACAACGTGATCTTGAGGAAGATCAAGTTCTGCTGAATCTTCGCAAGTAATAATTCGCTCATTAGCAGGAATAAAACTGCCAAGCATATTAATCAAAGTAGTTTTACCAGAACCCGTACCACCACTGATAACAATATTTCGATGGGCCTCAACAGTAATCCTCATAAAATCTGCCATCGCTTGAGTCATTGACCCAAAAGCAACAATATCTTTATAGGTCAATCTATTTTCAGGGAATTTTCTTATAGTGATTGTGCAACCATCAAGCGAGCAGGGAGGTATAACCGCGTGTACTCTCGATCCATTCGGAAGTCTTGCATCAACATACGGTGTCTTTTCATCTATTCTACGGCCAATTGGAGAAACTATTCTTTCTATAACATGTAAGACCTGTTTATCATTTGTGAAAACAACATCACTTTTTCTTAATTTTCCTTCACGCTCAAAAAATATATTATATGGGCCATTGACCATAATTTCTGAAACTGATTTATCTGCGAGCAAATCTTCTAGTGGCCCAAGAGCGATCGCCTCATCTAAAATCTCTTTTACGATCTGATTCATATCTTCTCGGCCGTTTAAAACTCCCTTTGTATCCTCTTTGTTTAAAAGTTCAACGACCATTTTTTTAGTCTTCTCTCTCAAAATTAATTTTGCTTTAGGATCCTTATCATCTTCTTTATTTAAATCCATCTCCTCTACTAGTGACTTATGAATTCTAGATTTTAAATCAACCCATGGAGAAAATCCGCCTTTGGTCCCAGTCTTACTTGTGCCACCTAAAGAAGACCCTTGCTCTTTTGTGCCAATAGCTGCTGGTCTATTAACTTGGGCCAAAGCTTTAAAAACATTTTTTTGAACTATCTTTCGAACAAGATCTACAACCCCTTTAGTATATGCCCCATTTTTAGCAATCAGTATCGCTGGCTTCGAACGGCTTAAGGCCACTGATGTACTTTCATCATCTCTCGCAATAATTCCAATAATTGGTCTACCGATAGACTTAGTAACCGTTTCAGGCGTAACAGGATGAGCTTTTACGGCCTGATTAAATACAACATGGATCATCTCTTTTGGAAAAAGCATTGTCACAAGTTCGCTATACATTCTTTTTGTCTGATTTATTGCAAGAATATCTGGAGTTACAACAAGAAATATCGCAGTAGCAAAACTCATCGCTTTTACTGCAAGAGGATTTAATTCACTTCCACAATCTATTATAGTGAGCTGAAAAATATTTGGTGCCGCTTTAAGAAGTTTTCCAACTGCCTCTTCGTTAATGCTACCTACCGACGTTGCATTATCAGGCATTCCAATATAAGAAACATTTTGAAGAGTGCCGACAAACTGAACAATAGTTCTACTATCTATAGATCCACTAAATTCTGAAACATCCTTTAAGGATTTTTTAGACTTCATACCAAGAATCAAATCTTGATCACCACACGCTTTCATATCAAAATCCAGAAGAAGCGTCTTTACATTTGCCTCTTGAGCATACGCAAAAGCGAGATTAGCAGCTAACAAGGACTTGCCGACCCCACCCTTTCCACCTGTTATACAAAGAACATATCCGGCCACTATCTTGTCCTCTTTCTAAATTTTTTCTTTATCTCTTCAGTTCCTATCGACGCTGACTCAGTTATCTCTGGTGTTACAAAGACTGCGAACTGATTTTTTGTCTGATCATACGACTTACTTCTAACAAATGAAAAAAGAGAGAATCCTCCCTCAACTTCTGTCGTTTTTGATGTCCCTCCTCCGCCAGATGAACCAGGAGGATTTTTATCATAATCTCTTCTCGATGTATTTATAGCTATACCACCAATAACTGCAGTCTCTTTATTTTTCACAACCACTCGGGTCTTTACTTCATTTCCTGTGCTAGAAGGGGTTCCTCCACTCTCACCTTCTTCACTAACTTTTACACTGAGATCCAAATGAACATTGTCATTAACAAGAATCGTAGGTTTAACATTAAGCCCAAAGCCAGTAGATAACTGCTGAGGCTTTGAGAGTTCTGACTCACCTACAGCAAAATTTTGTGTTTTTGTTTTTGACAACTCACACCCAATTGTATTTTCACAAAGAACAACTCCAGATTGAAGAACACGTGCATTACCTGCGGACTTAGCGGAAGCAAGCTGAGGAAAAAGCTGCGATATTTTACCCATAAGCGAACCACCTGAGCTAGTTTTCAAATCTCCATCCGTAGTTCTTCCTAAGCTTATCTCTCCACCTGTTGCCATTAATGGATTCCACTTAAACCCAAATGATTTTAGGTAATCCTTTTTTAACTCTACAAACTGAGATGTTATTTTAATCATTTTAGGAATTGGCTGCTCTTGTGGTTTTTCTATGATTGAAATAAAATTTTGAATCAAAGGTTTTTTTACAGTTTTAACTCTTGCCGCAAGCCGAGACAGGCTCTCCATAGAATCTGGAATATATGCCTCGGCCAATACACTAGCAAGACTCCGCTCTTCTCTCGAGTTAACAGTTCCCTCGAGCCAAAAAAGTCTGTTAACAACTCTAACCGTGACATTTTTAAGATTTGAACGTTGAATCTCTTGCTCCATTTTTTTTGCAATATATGCTTGGGTTTGTGGAGCAAGTTCTACTAGTCTTAAAACCTTTTCATGATTTTCTAAAATCGTCGCTATTTTCCCCATGTCTTCTGGAATGACGATTTGCCCACCAACAAAAACCTTTTCTCCCTTTATTCCTATTTCTAATCCTTCAATATCGCCAAGAAAATCTCTTAATTCTTGAATTGTCTTTGTATTATCATTTACCTCAATAGAAACATTAATCAAAAGCTTCATATCTCCTGCCAAATCCCACAACCTTACAAACCCACTACCTGGCTTTGTTCCTCGAATTAAAATTTGCTGCTTCCCTCTTACAATCTGGGCAGTAAGATTCTCCTCACTAGAAGTCATTTTCAAGTTTGGTTCAAAGTCCAAATTAACAACGGTATCCATCCCAAGCAACACCTTTACTTGTTTTACCGCGACATCATCTTTTGGTGGTGGATCAGAAAAAGCAGCTCCGCTTAGCATCACAAAAATAACAAAGCTAATGCTACATACATTCTGAAACAATTTTTCAAACAAAAGATCAAGCACCTACTTGCCCCCTTTTTCCAACTTTTCATTCATCTCTTTAAAATACATTTTGGCTTCTTGTGCATCATCACCAAGGATATCAAACAGTCTAGTCGATCTAATTTTACTTATTACCTTTTTGTCACTATTGTTTCTTAACGTGAAATGAATAGTTGTATTCATCTGTTTTACAAGAAAAAGTAGTGTTTGAGCTTTATACGGATCTAATTCCAGCGTAATAGTATTATATGCTGTATATGTATTTAGGTTCATCTCTTTAATAACTGTTGGAGTTCTTACTCCAACAAGTGGAATTGCATTACTTATATTAATCCCTGTTGAAAGAACGAGAACATCCTGCAAAATTGTTGTGGTTTTTTTTAAATCATTTTTTCCAGCAGCATAATCTATACCCGCGATAATATCGACTCTATCACCTGGTTTAATCAATCTACTAACGGCCTCTTGCTCATTCACTATAACAGAAATCGCTCGTTTACCTCTTGCAACTTGTCTAGATAAACCCGTTTTCACATCGGGCCAAGTCACTCTTGGTTTGGTAATTTGTTCACCACTAAGAATAGCAACAGTCGCAACAGTATTCTCAAGTTCTTTTATATGTTTGAAATAACCTGGCATAACAAAATCTTGAGGAACATCTTTAGTCGTCAACTTATTATCACTAATCAACTCAAGCTCTTGAATATCTTCTTTTGCAACGACAACTGCTACATTCTTTCCATACTTCTGTTTAAGCAAAGTCTCTTTGCCATCTATATATGAGTATGCCATCCACGCCGCGATTGCCGCGATTATAATTGCTAATGTAAACGCTCTGGTATTCATATTGCCACGCCTTAATAAACCGTTACTATCTAAATACAATTCTACATTGTATGACTGTTTTTTTTTTTATTAGGCAGATTTGACCTTATTATCCTACTCTAGTGAACAACTACTCTCTGAAGCACCCTCATGTCTTACTCGAGGACTCCCACCAGCACCATCTAGTGAATACCTCGCAGTACAAACTCCAAACACTGACTTAACTCTAACATAATTCGTCATTCTATTTTTTATTAAGTTTTTACAATTATCACCACTAATTCCTTTCACGAGAGTTGCCGCTTTAAAACATGGGGCCACAGGTTTACTGTTCGAACTATCATCCCCCTCTCCATAATCACGCCAACCGATAGCGAAATAGCCCACACTAGTACGGCCAACATCTCGCCATTTCAGAAGTTGGTCTCGATCTGGAATAGTTGAGTCACCAGCGACTCTCGAAAAAAAATAGCCTCTTACCGCTTTTTGTTGATTAATAGAGGCATTAATAGCGCTACCTACAGAGACAATAATCGAAAGCAGTATGAACAAAAAAGGGACAAATACAACGAACTCAAAAATAGCTTGCCCCTTAGCATTTTTAAACAAATTCAACGTTATATTTTTAGATACACCAACATCTGTACGCATGCTTAACATCCGTTATCAAAAATTGTCGTGTGCTCACCACAAGTCCCACCACTAAACGTCATCGCTGCACACGTACGTTCAAAACATCCCGAGCTCGTTGGTTCTCTTCCAAGAAATGATTCTGATCTGAACTTTAGATCGTGCTTGCCGCCGACTAAATCCGATTCTGTAAACCCTCTTTTATACTCGTGATAAACTCCAATATAAACACTTTTTGCATTCCCATCAGGAGCATTTACTTTTAACTCCCCTTTTTTTACATATTTTTGAAACATCTCTTTAGCTTCCGAGAAGGCAGGGCCATCAGATCCTGCAGGATCTTTTATTCCTCGATCATGAACTAAGTACACTCTACTTGCTGCAAATGTTGCATAGTGAACGACATAACCATCAACAAAAATATACGCTACTTTTACAAAAAGAAATAACACCACTAATGAAATTGAAAACGTTAAGACAAACTCTATTGTTGATTGGCCACGATTATCTTTCAATCGTCTTTTCAATAACACCTTCTCACGTTTACAACTAACCATTTTTCTCTCTGACTAACTAATCTTAAGGATATTTCTCAATTGGTCCAAAAAAATGTGTCTCATTCTTTTGATTGTTATAGTAGAGATCATGCTTTCCACTATAGTTTGAACTAAACCCTCCGCTTTTTTTAGGATTTTTTGCTCCATGAGTATAGTTATACTCCAAATCATTTCTTACCGTTTCCAAAATATTACTATCTGGCCCAATATAATTTCTAAAGGCCTTCGACTTAAAAACTGTCATCGCCAATACGCTAATAACTCCAAAAAGTAAAATGTACTCAATCAAACTTTGACCAGCACTTCGCTGTGACGTTAAGAATTTATCTAAATTCACCAATATTTCTCCAGCCCCACAATAACCACGTTATAAGTATAACAGGAGCATAAGAAAATTTATACTTCCGACTCGCTTGATCTCCAAAAAAAGATTGAGTATAAATAATCAACACTAGATTTTTCCACTTTAACGCTACTCTCAAGAGCACGATCAAAAAACCGACAAAAAAAGTCGTTATTAATAATTGAACAATAACCTCTTCGTGAAACTTTTTAGGAACAAGTAATAGCAATGTTGATAAATACTTAACATCTCCTGCTCCTATAATTTTTAGTAAATATAAAATATACCCGACACCAAAAAGAATTGCTGGAAATTTGAAAAACGTAAACTCAAACACAAATGCATCATGAAACAAAAACAACAGGCCCGCCGCGATAACATGAATAATCGACCAGATATTTTTAATTTTTTTTGTTCTAAAATCATTGACGGCCACAACTAAAACTTCAACTAGAAAATATGAATACAGATAAAGAGGAAATTTACTCATTAAAATAATCTCTAAAAAAACATTCCGATTTACAATTACCGACTGAAAGCTCTTGAGTTAATACATATCCCAAACTACCAACTGACTCATCCATATACTTTCCACCCCACTTATAAAACTGCATAGCAAGTAGGGCCATCGCACTAAAAACAAAAATATATTCAATCATTGCCTGACCAGAAATAAAACTTTTCATATTAATAAGCTTAATGCATATGGAGAAAAAAACAAGAAGACGACAGATATAATACAGAGGCCAGACTACTCAGAAAAATCAATATTTGCACTTACACCATTGAAAACTTGTTCAACAAGCCCATTCAACTTAGTAGTTGCAGTAGCTTTAAACTTCATAACAATCATCGCAACAACAACTACCAGCAAGATATACTCTGTCGAAGTCTGCCCATCCTCATCTTTTAGAAAGGCAATAAACGCATTCATCTACACCTCCAGTGAACAACTTTCCTATCGGTACAAAGGAACAACTCTTTAATCTTTATCCACCAAAAAATTTAAAAAAATACCGTACTCATTGACTCAATTATAAGACCGTCTCTTAATATCAATTCGTATTTTCCACCTATTTTTACAGAAAACATTCAAAACCACATAGAATCAAAGGATTGAAACAGGTGTACAACTTCAAGCTCAGCAATATATAATCCTAAAATGGGGCAACTTTTGTTGGCAGTCATGTACTTTCGCCCTACAAGTATTATAACGGGAGCGGTCCCTGATCATGGTGTGCAAGCTCACATTATATAGTGAGAAGCCTAAAGTGATTATAATTGCGCCCACCTGAAAAGGCGGGCGAAATTACCTCGTAAGTCCAACGATTGTTGCCCCTCTAAAATTGACAGGTAGTTCAATTAATTAGATCATAAAATGTGGCTATTTTTTTTGATGGGATGGATTATGGAAGAACTTACATCAGTATCTGAAAATTTTAACTGGATCGAAAACCTCGCCATTGAAGAGTTGAACATGGATGAAGCAGGAATAGTTCATCTAAATGATCATATTGATCCTGTATACTATCTAGAAGAGTCATCCATTCAGTTTATGGATAAGTTAAAAGATCTGCTTGAAGGATATGTTTCAAGATTTAATCAGTTTCGTTGCAACAATAGTGGAAATGGCCAAATTAAAATGTTCAAAATTTCAGGAAGCGTAAACGACTTCATGCTTTTTAGAAACTCACTACGACTTATTTTTTCAAGAAAAAATAGTGATCTAATCACCATCGGCTTTTTGTCAAATAGCGACGGTAGATTCGCTCCAAGACTTCGTGGAAATTTAAATCAAAGTGGCAATCACGAAATAAAGGCCCACATCGGTCCATTTAACGAGATAACGTGGCTTTTCGAAGGTAGAGACATAAACGTCATAGCAATGGCAAAATACTATTTTACTGAGTTCATCAGAAACTCTGCTAGATAAACTGCAAACCCTTACTATGGTTTTTCACTTTATTACCACTTTGAGTAGTTCCATTGAAACGTTGATAAGTAAACTGCAATGATTCTTTAATAGATGGCAACTCCACTTTGTAATGGCCTTCAACGTTTCTGGTATCCATCTTAAAATGTATACCACTACCTCCTGGAACAAAGAAAGAACTAGGTAGTATTGGAAATGGCCATTTGCCTTGAATCATCATAGACGTATCTTTAGAGAAAATTTCTCCATATAATTTAGCAAAATCATAATGGGTCATCACATCGCTTGTAGTTAATTGAAACAATCTGTTTTTCACTCCCTTATCAATTCCCATTTTAATAATCATACCGAGAAACTGAACATCTAAAAATCCAAGATGAACAAAACTGTCACAAGAAAAACCATCTCCTTCATCAGTAGCTCTTTCTAAAAATTCAAACCAGGTCGTTTTTTTATAATTAATTCCTCTTCCATAAAACTGACAACACCTATAAATAGAATAATTCAGCGAGGTCTTCTGAATATAAAACTCTGCCGCAGCCTTATTCTTTCCATAAAACGTACTCGGATCTGGTATATCCATCTCCTTATACACAACATTATTTCCTGAAAAAACATAGCCCGAGGATATAAAACAAAGATGTGACTTAAAACGCTGGCACATATCAACGACATTAAAAAGACCCATGGTATTTAAAGCATCAGCATAGCTCTCGTCAGTTGAACACTGTTCTACCGAAGAAACTCCAGCACAATAGATTGTCACATCTGGACGAATCGAATGCATAATAGCTTGCAATCCCTCTTTATTAAAAACATCAAAAGGAAATTGCAAAACATCTGGAATATTTATTTTGGTATCATAGTATGTACCGATAACACGATAGTGATCTTTTAAAAACATCGCTAAATTCGAGCCAACAAATGATGAAATCCCAACAATAAAAATAGTCTTCATTAAGAGTATTTTATTCTACGATTGGATAGTGTGCAATCTAAGAAAAACAAAATGAAAACACCCTTGCCTCATTCAAGGCCAAGGGTGTCGTTTGAAAGTTTATTCTATCCTATTAGCTTAAGCGCAACGTTCGGGTATTGGTTTGCCTGAGACAAAACAGATGCTCCGGCAGCTGCCAAAATGTTGTTCGTTGCCAACTTTGCAGTCTCCTGCGCAACGTCCACATCTCTAATCCTCGAGTTTGCCGCACTAAGGTTTTCATCTGAAACCTCAAGATTGGTAATCGAAGATTGCATTCTGTTTTGAATCGCGCCCAAATCGGCCCGAACTCCGTTAACATGCACCAACGCATCATCGAGTCTTTTAAGAGATTGCTGTGCTCCCTCTTTAGTGGTAATACCATCGGCTGCGATACCAAGTGACGCAAGCGTCGAATCATTCCTAGTACCATCATACGATATCCTATCCAAGATTGGATCATTGTAGATTCCAACTTGAAAATCCATCTTACCACCAGAACCATCGAGAAGCTTAATCCCGTTAAACTCTGATGATTTAGCAATTCTATCGAGCTCCTCTTTAAGATTTTGAAACTCGATATCACTAAATCCGCGTTCAGTGCTTCCAAGCGTATCAGAGGCAGATTGCACTGAGAGCTCTCTAAGTCTGATAATGATGTTAGAAATCTCATTTAACGCTCCCTCCGATGTCTGGATCATGGAAATAGCATCTCCGGCGTTTCTCTTTGCCTGCCTCATTCCCCTGATCTGTGCTTTTAAGTTCTCACTAATTGCCAACCCTGCTGCATCATCACCGGCCCTGGTAATTCTCTCTCCTGATGCTAACTTTCTAAAGTTATCATTCAAGTTTCTAGTCGTTACACCCAAAGACCTCTGCGCCGACAGTGAAGGCACGTTTGTATTTATTCTTAATCCCATAGTTAATCTCCTGTATTCATAAGTAACCTCCTGTTGCCCTAGTTCATACAAGCATCATGCTTGCGTAGTTAATAATTAATCATCAATCCATCAATCAATAGCTAACTAGTCTAAACTTTCAATAAACCAATTCTTCTCAATTGCCAATTGCGATCGATTACTGCAGGATAATCAACCACGTATCAGTTACCCCTGCGCCGCTGCCTGAATTAATGACAACGCATTTCTAGAGTACTGATTTGCTTGTGCTAATACTGACGTACCGGCATTAACCAAGATTGATCCCTTAGTCAAATCGGCAGTCGCAGAAGCAACATCCGCATCTCTTACCCTAGAATTAGCAGCAGATAAATTCTCAATACTCACGCCAATATTATTGATCGTTGATTGTAATCTGTTCTGAAGAGCACCAAAATCTGCTCTAATTCCAGAAACAGAGACAATTGCCTGATCAATAGATGTCAATGAGTTCTGAGAAGAAATTTTGTCTGCAACCGATGCTAAATTAAGTCCAAGAGCTGCAATGTTTACATCTGCACTCGAAGCATCGAATGTCAACCTATCAGCGATAGGGTCATTCCTTGTTCCGATCTGAATGTCAAAAACTGCTCCTGTACCATTTAACAAAGGTACTCTGTTAAACTCTGTAGAGTTAGCGATTCGGTCAATCTCTGATGTCAACTGCTCAAATTCAACATTCAAGAATTTTCTCTCTGTTGAACCTATTGTGTCTGAAGCAGCTTGAACTGAAAGTTCTCGAAGTCTGATTAAGATGTTTGACGCTTCTGCCAACGCACCTTCAGCAATCTGAACTAACGAGATTCCATCAGCAGCATTTCTTTCTGCTTGACCTAAACCCCTAATCTGCGCCTTTAAGTTCTCTGATATGGCCAATCCAGCGGCATCATCTCCGGCACGGTTAATCCGTTCACCAGAAGACAACTGCTCGAATGTCTTCTCCATATCCAGCCTCGTGCCCTTCAAATTTCTTTGAGCGTTCAGCGAAGCTACGTTTGTATTAATACGAAGACCCATGATATCCTCCTTGACTTAGGGACTGACGAGACTCCTTCCCATCAGTGATTTTATAAAGATTGAAACCCCTATAAAATTCCTTCATGAGACTTATCGCAAATGTTTTAAAAAGGTTTATGAAAAAAATAAAAATCTTTAGTATACCATTTCAAGGGAATTTTTTGCCTACCAACAGATAAAAGATATAAAACGTAGGTATCATTATATATATGAGAGATAATTTTGCTATCACGACATTATCAAAGAATCCAAACCTCTACCAGCAAGTAGTTTCCCTAATCGAAGAGTCGTTTCATTATAGTGCTCCGTATTCGTTCCCAATAGATTTTTATCCACTAATGAATAATCAAAACTGGCACAACAATTTTTTAATAATTAACAAACAAGATGGTAGTATCGTTTCTCATGTTGGGGCCTTACCAAAAACTCTCATACATAATGGAAATACATTTAATGTTACACTACTAGGTGGTATCGCAACATCTCCTGTTTATCGAGGCGGAGGCCATTTTGACAATCTTATCAACACAGTCATAAATACATTTACAAAAGAGAGTTCACTTTTTATTCTCTGGAGCGACCTTACGGAGATGTACGCAAAGTATGGTTTTATTCCTGCTGGTGATCAACTTGAATCAAAGCACTCCAATCAACAACTACCTAACGAGATAACAAAGAACTATAAAAAAACTTCACTCTTTACATTATCTCCAAAACTACGTGACCAGATAAAAAAAATTTATGATGAAATCACATGTTCAGACTTCTTAACAATAAGCAGAGCTGAGAAATCATGGGAAGATCTTTCTAATATTTCATCTACCGACTTATATATCGAACAAAACATTGCAGGAGAAATACTTAGCTACTTCATGATTAACAAAGGACTTGATCTACAAAATGTTATCCATGAAATTGGATATACTAACAAACAACGGAAAAGAGTATTAGAACTTCTCTCGACTGCTAAAATATGGTTCCCTGGACTAAACTGTAAGTTAAGTCGTACTAACTTTACTCAAACATACACAGCACTTCTTCGTCCAGGTAACACCGAGCTATTTAAAGATCTTGTCGGATACTTAACTGACCACCAAGTTGAATTAACCTCTTTTACAAAATCTAATACTGAAGCTCTAATAGGCCAAAATGATGAAATGTTCACCCTTCCAACTTCGGAGCTAATTCAACACATCTTTGGGCCACATTATATTAAAGGTCTTGCTATGCCTATCGCACCCATCTACATTCCTGGATGCGACAGTATTTGATTGCAACTAAACACTAACTATAAATTTTTAAGAGCACGAATGTTGGTGATTCGAGTTACATCTTCTCCGTCACACTCATTCATCTCGCAAACATTTGGGACTTTGCAATTTTTATCACCATCATAAGCATAATCTTGAGCACCACGAACAAGAATACCTTCAACCTTTAAAGTATCCACATTAAAAACAGCTGAACCCGAGTTCCCAGCAAACGTATCTAAATTAGTCGTAAAATATGCAGAAGGAGATGCATCTCTTACATAAGCTCCATCTGCAATTTTAACTGGCAATCCAGTTGGATGTCCTATTACTAACAACTCTGCGTTTATAGAAATCTTACCACTCTTTCTAAAAGATAACACTCTTCTATCTTTTACTTTTCTATCAAGACGAATAAGTGAATAATCATCGTTTACACCAAGACCAAACGCTCTCTCGACTATCTCCTTACACTCATAAACACTATTTACTGGAACTTGGTAATCTTGCTGATTAGCAGAAGTGGTAGCAAAATCAAAAACCCAACGATAGCTATCACAATCACTTTGATTAGTAACACAATGGCCAGCAGTCACCAATAAATCTTCTCCTACTAGAAAACCACTACAAACCGCTGGAGTAATTTGATCAGCAAATCTCTCCTCTGTGCAAATCCCTCTACTCTCTAAGGTTGATCCAGAAATCACATAACGACCTGTTTCAAGATCTAAATTACTTCCAGAAATCATCGCCGCCGTTGACATCGCTAACTCAGCGTATATCGCTTGAGTTTCGTATAAATCAACTCGATTATCCTCACCATATATAACTTTTGGTTTAACAGAGGCAAAAGAGAGACTACTTAATGATAAAGACATGCAAAAAATCGCTAATGAAATTTTCAATTTTTTTCCTTTGTAAGTTGTGATTTAATAATAATTTTGTTGGCCACCAATAAATTATCTCTGACTAGTCCATCTGAAACAATAATGGGCAGACAATTCCTGACTATCTAAGAGAAAAAATTGACTTGACAATAATTACTATGCCAAAACTCCAGAAGACCCATGACACCATCGGAATGCTTTGTATTGAAGTATAATTACCACTCCCTATAAACAATGCTCCTGAATGAATAAACACTGATGCAAGAAGTGACATCCCAACAAAAACCAGAGATGAATTAATAGATGACATCTCTTTTTCATACCCAGTGTTAATCACTTCTAGTGCGTAATTTTTTTTCGACCACTCCTTCATGAACCATTTAAAGTGACGTGGTAAAATCCGCAGAGAAGACATTGAACTTTTTGCAACCCATATCCCCTCTTCTAACAAATCATCTTTAGTTACTGATTTTTTAATAATATCTTTGATGTCGCCTTCAAGCATTTTAAAAAGATCAATATCTATTCCAATCGATTTGCCAACTCCATCAAGTGTCATTAATGCTCTAAAAACTGTAAGCCACTCTCTAGGTAAATATACTTCATGCTTGTTAAGTGCCTTAATCATTAACTTAAGCACTTCAGAATAATCTGTTTGCTGAACCGATAATCCTACATATGGCCCAAGCGATGACCTTGCATCACTAACTAACACATCAACATCGGGGACTTTGTCATACTCGGCAACATCTAAAAATTCATATGTCAGATTTTCAAAATTATATGTCAACAAAGAGTAGATAATAGCAATAAAATTTGTCCTACCCTGCTTACTTAAACTTCCCATTAGCCCAAAATCAACAAGGCCAATCTTTCCATTTTTCAAATAAAAGAAATTACCACCATGCAAATCAGCGTGAAAAAAACCATACTGTAAAAAACTTTTAATAAATACATTGAGTCCTTTAGTAATTTTTTCTTCTAATGTTTCATGAATCTTATTTAATTTTATATTGTCACTAAAAGGAATCCCGTCAAGGTACTCAATAACTAAAATATCTGCTGTCGTATACGCAGAATAAACCTTAGGAATATAAAAAATATTATCTGTATCGCACTCATCTAAAATCTCTTTATACCTAACGCAATTTCTTGCCTCAATATTAAAATTAAGCTCTGTGATAATTCCAACTGCAAAATCGTTTATGATTCTTGAAACACCAAGCCTTCTGACTTCATCACTAAAACGTTCGACTCTTCCAATGATTGCCATCAAAAGTGCAATATCTGTTTCTACTATCTTTCTTATTTTAGGCCGTTTAACTTTTACAACTACTAGCTCTCCAGTTAATAGTTCCGCTTTATACGCAATTCCTATCGAAGCTGTCCCAACTGGTATTTCGTCAATATGCTTAAAAACTTTGTCTACAGAGACTCCAAGTGATCCCTCTATTAACTCTTTGGCCTCCTTAAACTCTATACCCTTGACTTGATCTCTTAACTTGTGCATCTCTCGGATAAATTCAGCTGGAAACATATCCTCTCTTGACCCAAGTAACTGTCCAAGCTTAGTGAATGTAGGGCCAAGCTCCTCAAAGCATACTCTAAGCCTATACCCGACAATACCGGACCAACTTGATTCCTCTGCTTTACTAATCTCATCTCTAATTTTTAATTTAGAACTTGGCAAAACAAAATCAGGTATAAAACCAGTTAGTGATTCATTTGAAATAAACTCATCAAACCCATTCTTTGCAAAAACGCTCAAAATCTCTTTCAGTCTGGCCGCATTTCTAAATGTTTTACTGATACCTAATCCGGTTTTAATAAAACCCATTACTCTCCCCAATCAAAGATATAAATATATTCTATACCCTTTTTTTACTCGACAAAAGGTGGTATATTTTTTCGTTTATGAAAAGCGTATATTTGACACTACTTTTTACCCAACTTGCTATATTTGCCCAAGATGCATTTGGTGTAGAAACATGTGGTCGAACAGCAATAATTAACCATCAAGAAATTCTTGTAGATCACGACTCAACCAAAAAAGGGGAAGGGTTAAGGCATCATATAAAAAAAGACCCTGTTGCTGAAAATTACCTAAACCTTTATCAAGATGGAACAAAAATCAAGATAGCAAATGCTATCGTAGGAACTGCTGGAAGTTTGACTTTTTTGACTGGACTACTTGTTAGTGATTCTGGCAATAGCAAGAAAACAATGATGATTGGCGGAGCTGCTTTAATAATAGTAAACTTTCTTATGGCCAAAACATTAGAGCACAAGAATGAAGAATACTTGACTAGATCGATCGAAGAGTATAATCGAAGAAACCCTTCAAAAATTTATTTTGGGCCGAGTGATATTGATAATGATAATGATAGTAGTAATAAAAGCAACGTTAACAATGATAAAAATAGTTTCTTTTTAAACCTAACAAGGGAGTTTTAAATGGTCGATATCAACAGAAACAAACATGTTAAATGTTATAAATGCGAAGCAGAACTCGAACTTACAATGGCCGAAACAATTATCCGCCATGAAGAGTGTCCGAAGTGTTCAGTACATTTACGTTGCTGTAGAATGTGCGTTCATTTTGACAAACTCTCATACAATCAATGCCGTGAAATGAATGCGGAAAGAGTAGTAGAAAAAGAGAAACCAAATTTTTGTGGTTACTTCATTCTTGGAGATGGTGTAAATTCATCAACCAAAGAAAAAGATGCTCTTAAATCAGCTGCTGATGCGCTCTTTAAAAATTAAAGGAAGTAATAAATGAGCAACGGAAGCAGTGAACAATTATTAACAGCAAAAGGTAAAAAAGAGATCGAGGAAAAGCTTGATCAACTTGTAAAAGTTGAACGTGAAAATATTAAAAGAGCGATATCTGAAGCTAGGGCGCTTGGTGATCTAAAAGAGAATGCTGAATACCATACGGCCAAAGAAAAACAGTCTCACATCGAAGGAAAAATTCAGGAGCTTCAAGGGGTTCTTGCAAACGCAAAAGTAGTAGATGTATCCAAAAATCGTTCATCAAAAATTGTCTTTGGTGCGACAGTGACCCTTCTTAATGTAGAAAAGAATGAAGTTTCAACTGTTCAAATTGTTGGTGACAGAGAAGCTGATTCATCAAAAGGCAAAATATCTTACAAAAGCCCACTAGGAGCTGCTCTCATTGGAAAAAATGCAGGAGATAATATTATAGTAAAAGCACCAAAAGGTGACGTCGAATATGATATAGAGGAGTTTGAGTATATCTAGAACTGGCCTGAACTGGCCCACAACAATGGTTGAACACTTCCTGACATAAATTATCAAGATGCTGAACAATCTCTAAAAATTTACCACTGTTATGGGCCAGTTCTTCCCACCTTTCACCTAACTGTTTCGTGTGATATTATTCTACTCTATGATAGAATTTGCAATATCAAAGTCACCTGACCAAGATGTAGTTCATAACTATGCTCTCAAAAAGAGAAAACTAACTATTGGTTCAGGCGAAAAAAATTCACTAATTATTGATGATGATCTCATGGGAGAACATCATTTTACTATTATGCAAACGGCGTGTTCCCTTATTGGACAATTTTCAGACGATACATATCCTTCATATCTAAATGAAAAACTAGTAACAGGTATCATAGTTTTAAAAATTGGCGATATCATTAGGGCCGGAGATACAACACTTAAAATCACAAATTTCATCCTTCGCCCCCTATTTAACAGACAAGAATTTATTAGTGACAAGTGTGCAGAAATTTTTAAGTCAAACTCGAAACAAACGGCACTTCTATCTCAAATTGCTGAACAGATCTCCACATTACAGAATTCTGGACAGTATTAATGCCAAAGTTAAACAACAACCACCCGAACTATTTTACAACCTCTGACAAAACTAAAATTTTTTACAATACAAATTTTAATAGCGACACACACTCATCCACTTTACCTACATTACTATTTAACTATGGCCTTGTTTGTAACAATGCTCACTGGAAATATCAGATAGAATATTTTGATAAAAAAAACTATCCAATTATAATTCATAATTACCGAGGCCACTATAACTCAGGTCAAACAGCAAACGTAACCGATTGCACGATTGACAGCATGACAAACGATATAATTGAACTTTTAAATTTTTTAAAAATTGATAAATGCGTCGCCCTTGGACACAGTATGGGTGTAAATATCACTCTAGAATTGGCATCGAAGTTCCAACTTGCTGGGATGGTACTAATATCTGGAACAGTGATCGCTCCACACGAAGTTATGTTTGACTCAAACATCATTGAGTTAATTGCGCCATATTGGGCAAAATTCGCCAACACATTTCCATCCTTATATGAAAAAATTTGGAAAACTTCACACCTAAACCCAATCCTGGAAAAAATAATTCACGTTGGAGGTTTTAACACCACACAAGTGTCAAAAGAATTCATTCAAATATATTTAAAACGAATGGGACAACTACCACCGGAACTGTTTCTTCATTTAATGGAAGAGATGAGAAATCATAAAATAATTGGCAAGCTCGACAAGTTGACACCAAAATCATTAATAATTGGTGGTGATAAAGATAGTATCATTCCAAATCACTTACAGTATGACTTGAAAAAATATCTTCCAAGCTCTGAGCTATATGTTGTCAAAGATGGATCTCATGTTCCACAAGTAGATTTTCCAAGTAGGACAAATGAGCGAATTGAGTTTTTCTTAAACGAGCTCTAATAAGATTTCAAAATTCATTAATGCCTTTAAGTTTAAGCAAGGCCCAAAAAACCCTATTCATCGCAGTTTTAAGCTGTGCCTTCTTATACTCTTTATGAGACGCCTCACCTTCAATACTTCTTTGATAACTTTCTTTATCCATTATTTGCACTTCAAAAGGATAAAAGAAACGTATCTCTCTATTTACTGACGATGTATCGATATTTTTCAACATTTTGGACAATTCGCAATTTTTTTCTGCTGGAGTCTCTTTTGCCATTTTGAGAATTTTATCAAAATCTGTGTAAAATGGATTTCGATATTGTATAAGTTGTCGACCAGTGAATTGAACCGCTGAATACCTTTTTAATGAGTGACTATTTTTTTTAGCATTAGCATTAACGTTAGGATCAACCTTACACTTTCCAATCTGCTCCTCTAGCTCTTTTGCAAATATCTCCTCAGATAGGTTTTCTCTTATCGCAGTTTTAATTGTGCTAAAATATATTTGATGAAACTGTTGTAAATCAAACAAATTATTAATTGATCTACTAGGTTTAATATTATGAGGGATAACAATATAGTTATCTGTTAAAAACCTTAAGACACGAAGCACGTCAATTTTTTTTTCCGTTACAAACCTAACACCAACCCAATCAAAAAGCTCTTCTGCAACGTTCTCTGCCTTATGTAGCAACTTTATAATTATACTATCCCTACTCTTCGTTGACTTAGTTTGAAAATCAACAAGCGGGACATCGAATTTAACTTCACTATTACCTAAAAAAAGCAAACCTGCAGCATCTCGATACAAATGACGATAAAACCTATCAAAAACCTGCATCTGAATTATCGAAAAATAGTTTGCTCTTAAATCCTTATCTGCATGCAAAATTGTATGCATAACTTTCAGAATTATTTCGGCCCAGAGTTTATGTTCTTCATTCTTTGTAATATTGGCAGTTGCCATCAAAAAAACCTTATTCACGTCCGTTATCGTATAAATGACGTTAGGAATTTTCAAGTCTACCCCTTCAGGATTTCCTTCTTTTAAAAAATACCTTTTTATAAATTGAATAGCTTCTTGAAAATTGCCAAATAGTTCTGCTTTATTAATCGGATTTGCAGCATCTATCCCATAACCATTCAAAAAATCATTAACCTGAGAATCATCTTTCAATCTACCTATAAAATATTTTGAATCGAGTGAAGATCTACCACCAACTAATACATCGAGAAGTTCCCAATCAAAAAAATAACGTTCAAGGTAATGAGGTCTTTGCATTTAGTACCAACTAATATACTTTTATTAACATATAAACATTTAACCAATCGTGGCCCATAACATAATAGATGAATAATAAAAATAATACTACTCTTTCGCTTAAATCAAAAATTGTTACATCTAAACTATCTTTATGTCTTCTATCATTTTTTGGCACTGGATTCATACCAATAATTCCAGGTACCTTTGGAACTCTCCTTGCGTTACCATTTCTTCTACTATTAAATTATGCAAATATTCCAACCATTTTTCTAACACCAATTTTTCTAATCACTTTAGTTGGCTCAAGCTATATTATAGACATACTGCAAAACGAACTAAAAATTAAGGATCCATCTTGGATAGTAATTGATGAAGTCCTTGGCATCTCGCTTGTATGGATATTGTACTACCCAAAGACCGTCACTGAAATTACACTCTCATTTTTAATTTTCCGAATACTTGACATCATAAAACCTTGGCCCGCAAACTACTTCGATCAAAGCATCAAGCATGGCTCTGGAGTTATTCTTGACGACCTTGCTGCATCGGTGCAGACAGTACTAATTCTTTACTCCATTAAAATTATTTTTCCTAATTTACTGACTTTTTTTTAATATAGTCCTGATCAATATTTCATCTTCTAGTATTCATTTCTCGCATTTTCAAAATGTTACAATTATGACTCGCGCGTCAAGCATGAAGTAACTCTGTCGCAATAATAATTGCACCGTATTTTATTAACTTTGAACGTTTCATTCTAAGATTTTAGATGATATATTTTTCGTTAATTTCACTTTAAGAAAAATGAGACGTGCACTAACAACGAGGAGAGATGATATGAAAACTGCTACTGAAAACACTGACAAAACCAAAGCACTTGACCTTGCCCTTGCTGCAATTGAAAAACAGTTTGGAAAAGGTTCAATCATGAGGCTTGGGGCCGACGAACGACCTGAAAAAATTCCTGTCATCTCAACTTCATCACTTGGCCTTGATATCGCTTTAGGTATCGGCGGCATTCCGAAAGGAAGAATTGTTGAAATTTATGGCCCTGAGTCTTCAGGTAAAACAACACTAACACTTCACATCGCAGCGGAATGCCAAAAAGCTGGTGGCACAGTTGCTTTCGTAGATGCTGAACACGCACTAGACACTCAGTATGCAGAAAAACTTGGATGTAACATTCAAGATCTTCTAATATCTCAGCCAGACTCAGGCGAGCAGGCCCTTGAGATCACAGATATGCTCGTAAGATCAGGGGCCGTCGATTTACTAATCGTAGACTCTGTTGCAGCACTAACTCCAAGAGCAGAACTTGAAGGAGACATGGGTGACTCACACATGGGTCTTCAAGCAAGACTTATGTCACAGGCCTTACGTAAACTTACAGGCTCTATCTCAAAAACTCATTGTACTGTAATTTTCATTAACCAACTCCGTATGAAAATTGGAGTAATGTTCGGCAACCCTGAAACAACAACAGGTGGTAATGCCCTTAAATTTTACGCATCCATTCGAATGGATATCAGAAAAACTACTGCTATCAAAAATGGTGAAGATGTTATCGGAAGCAGAACTAAGGTTAAGGTTGTAAAAAACAAAGTGGCCCCTCCATTTAAGTCTGTTGAGTTTGATATTATGTATGGCGAAGGGATTTCAAAAGCTGGTGATATCCTCGATGTCGCTGTAGAAGAAGGAATCGTCGAAAAGGCCGGTGCTTGGTTCTCTTACAACAACTCAAAAATTGGTCAAGGACGAGAGAATTCGAAAGTTTTCTTAATGGAAAACAGTGCCACGATGGAAGAAATTAAAACCAAGGTTCTAGTTAAAAAAGGCATTATCAAAAATCAAGAAGACATCGTTGACTCAATAACTGGTGAAATTTTAGAAGACGATCAAAAAAGAAACAGTAAGAAAAAAATGCAGTAATAGAAATTGCCCCACTCTAAACAGTCGTGGGGCCGTTTTCTTTCATTGACATCATTTATAAATGAAAAAAATATCCGCTTATACTTATTCAATACAACTGCTTTCGATCAGAGAATATTCTAAATATAAGCTTACAAAAAAACTTCACGAACGGGGCTACTTTCCGGCCGAAATTAATGAAACAGTTGAAAAACTGATTGAAAAAAAATACCTTCGTGAAAACATGTACTCAAAGTCGAAGGCCAAAATACTCGCCAATAAAGGGTTTTCTAGGTGCTATATAATCAACCAACTTAAAACTGAAAACATTTCAATCACCGACAATGAGCTTACTGAGCTATTTAACGAATTTTCCATTAATGAAAACAAAATCATTGAAGATCTTATTGAAAAAAAATTATCCTCTTTATTAAAAAATAAAAAAAAACTCTCTCTAACTGACTTTAAGCAAAGAATTGGCAGTATGCTTCTTACAAAAGGACACAATTATTACGATTTCGAATCAACTATTTATGAGATAATCACTTCCAAAGTTGGGCCCCAATAAATTTTTTTATCGCCACTCCGTTTGAATTAAATAAATATGTTTCTGGAACCTTCACAGTCCCAAAATCTTGATTACTACGTCCAGTCTGGTCTATCCCAAATAACACACTTGATGAATTTGTCGTAGCAAAGTTACCGAGGAATTTTTTAACTTTTTTCACATCATCATTAATTGCAATCAACAAAAATATTGAATCACTATTTTTATTCGCAAAACTTAAGAACTCCTTAATCTCACTTTCACACGGAGCACACCAAGTGGCCCAAAAATGAACAAATATTTTATTCGTTTTATGGCCCAGTAATGACTTTTTGCTAATCTTATTCTCAGAATAAATATCATCAACTACAAAATCAGGAATCTGTTTAAGTATTAAGCCAGACAATAAATTAGGATGAGAAGTTTTATCTTGGCACCATTTGCTATAAGAATAAGATAAAACAAATATAAGCAGAATTACTGATAATTTTAGCAGTAATCTTTTCAAATTCTAAACGAATCCGATATAGCCCATTTTAGCATTATCACCAACACGGCCATCTGCAACTTTAACTATTCTTGTATATCCACCAGGTGTTGCTTTGAACTTCGGACCAATCTCAGTAAAAAGTTTTTTCACTGCTTCATCACTATTCAATTTTGAATAAGCAAGTCTTCTATTTGCAATAGAATCAACCTTCGCAAGAGTGACGAGCTTTTCAATAAAGGGTCGAAGGGCCTTACACTTGGCCTGTGTGCTTTTAATTTTTCCATGCTCAATCAAACTAATTGAAAGGTTTTTCATTAAAGAAATCCTATGTGATGGACTACTCCCAACGTTATATTTATGCTTTTGATGTCTCATAACAACTCCAACTTAGACAATGTATATTTAAGATTATCCTTCTTTCTTTTGTTCCTGTATCTCTTTCATAACGGCATCGACTTTCATCCCAAGCCCTAGCCCCATGGTTGTCAACAGCTCTTTAATCTCATTCAAAGATTTTCTACCAAAATTCTTGGTCCTTAACATCTCACCTTCAGTTTTAGAAACAAGCTCGTAAATGTAAACAATGTTTGCATTCTGAAGACAGTTTGCTGAACGAACTGACAGCTCAAGTTCTGAAACAGGTTTTAATAATGCACTATTCGTAGTTGAAATCTTTGCCTCAGGAGTACTCTCCATTCTTGCGACTTCATCCTCATCTTCAAAATTCAAGAACACTGCTAACTGATCTCTTAAAATTTTCGCTGAATATGCAACAGCATCAGTCGGGTCCACACCTGCATCTGTCCAAATTTCAAGCGTAAGTTTATCGTAATCAGTTCTCTTTCCAACCCTACTTGCAGTTACTGAGTAATTTACTCTATTAATTGGTGAAAATAGTGTGTCCAAGTAGATCCATCCAATCGGAAGATCATACGCTTCTTTATTATCAACCGCTGTTACATACCCTTTTCCTCTAGTGATCTTAAACTCCATTCTTATTAAGCCACCAGATGAAATGTTACAAATAACTTTTTCAGGATTCAAAACTTCGATGTGATTACTTGTCTCAATATCACCAGCAGTGGCCGGGCCTTCAACATCTTTTTTTAACACCAAAGTAGCCTCATCTGCATCTTTAATTCTGAACCTAATCTCTTTAAGATTTAGAATTATCTCTGCAACCTCTTCTTTTACATTATCAATTGTACCAAACTCATGCTCAACGCCATCAATTGCAACAGCAACTATCCCAGCACCCTGCAGTGAAGAAAGCAGAACTCTTCTTAGTGAATTCCCTAGCGTCTGTCCAAACCCACGTTCCAATGGCTTTGCAACGAATTTACCATAATTATTTTTCAAAGTGCCAGATTCAACCTCTAGGGCAACAGGTCTTATTAGGCTACTCCAGTTTTTTGCTGTAAATGATTCCATTATACACAATCTCCTTCAAACTCTTATTTACTATAAAGCTCAACAACAAGTCGTTCTTCAACTGTAGAAGTAATATCTTCTCTTCTTGGCAAATCTTTTATCGTGCTTTTAAAGCCACGTTTATCAACATCTAGCCACGCAGGAATCTCTCTTATACTATTTGCTTCTAAAGATCCTGAGAGTTTAGAAGAACTTTTTGAGCTCTCGCAAAGCTCAATCAAATCACCAACTTTTAAAATACTAGATGGAATATTTGCTTTATGGCCGTTAACTCTAAAATGTCCATGCTTAACTAATTGTCTTGCCTCTTTTCTTGAGGCTGCAAAACCCGTTCTGTAAACAACATTGTCCAGTCTTCTCTCTAGCGCTGATAAAAGGTTTGTACCCGTAACACCTTTTGATCTTACCGCTTTTTCAAAAAGATTCTTCATAGGTCGTTCTTGAACCCCATACAATCTCTTTAATTTTTGCTTCTCTCTCAACTGAATACCATAATCAGAAATTTTACTTCTTCTCTGACCATGTTGCCCTGGAGGATATGGTTTTCTCTCTAAAGAACATTTATTGGTGTAACACCTATGTCCCTTAAGGAATAACTTCTCACCTTCTCTTCTACACATCTTACAAACTGCACCTATATATCTAGACATAAATTAACCTCACTGCCCTTTTATTATACTCTTCTACGCTTTGGAGCCCGACAACCATTGTGTGGTATTGGGCTTACATCAGCAACTGTCGTAACCCTTAATCCAGCTTGCACTAACGCTCTAATTGCATTTTCACGACCAGCACCTGGTCCTTTGACTCTAACTGTAACAGTCGTAAGACCATGCTCCATTGCTTTTTTAGCAGCCTCAAGCGCAGCAGTCTGTGCTGCAAACGGGGTCGACTTTTTAGATCCTCTAAACCCTAACTGACCAGCACTTGCCCAAGCTATTGCATTACCGGCAGTGTCTGCAAAAGTAACAATCGTATTATTAAATGATGCCTGAATATGACAAACACCTGTTGAAACATTTTTACGAACTTTTTTCTTAACAACCTTCTTATCCATATACCACCTTACTACTTCATCGCCTTAATAGATTTTTTACCTGCAATCGCCACTGCTTTACCTTTTCTAGTTCTAGCATTAGTCGACGTCCTCTGGCCCCTAACAGGAAGATTTTTTTTATGTCTCAATCCTCTATATGTCCCAAGGTCTTTCAGTCTTTTAATATTCAAACCAATTTCACGTCGAAGATCACCCTCTACAGAAAGACCATTTTCTTCAATTACCTTTCTTATGTTCTGAGTCTCTTCTTCGGTTAAATCATTAGAGTTTTTTTCACCACTAATGCTCGCACCTTTTAAAATTTTATCGGCCATAGATGAACCAATTCCATAAATGGACCTCAACGCAACTCTCATCGCTTTATTTCTAGGAATATCAACACCAATTATTCTCGCCATCACTCACTCCTGATTAGCCTTGTCTCTGTTTATGTTTTGGACTTTTCTTACACACAACTCGTCGAACTCCCTTTCTCCTAATAACCTTGCAATCTTTGCATATAGGTTTCACTGACGATCTAACTTTCATAACTACACCTCTATTTACCTTTTGATCTGTAAACTATTCTACCTTTTGTTAAATCATACCGGCTTATCTCAATCAGCACTTTATCGCCTGGTAAAATTTTAATAAAATGCATCCTCATCTTTCCACTTATATGAGCTAGAACAGAGTGGCCATTTGGTAACTTAACCCTAAACTTAGTGTTGGGTAGAAGTTCCGTTACCTCTCCTTCTAATTCAATCGTGTCTTGATCAGTTGCCATTTATTCACACCATAAGCCTTGGTTGTATATAACAATCAAGGGCAATATTTCAAGCTATATTGTGCTATAAAGTCAAAATAACCTAATTATTTTAGCAAATCAGATATTTCTGTGAAAATCTCAGCAACACCTTTACCCGCATCAACAATTTTAAGCACTCCAGCTCTATTATAATAATCCCTAACAGGGAATATCGTGTTCTTAAAAACTTCAATTCTATTTTTTACAACGCTCTTTTTGTCATCATCTCTTTGTAATAGCTGACCACCACATCTATCACAAACATCAACTATCCTAGAAGGATTGTTGATGACATTATAAATCTCTCCACAACTTTTACATGATCTTCTATTAACTATCCTTTCAACCAATTTTTCTAAATCAACATCAAAATATATCACCTGCTGGGAAACACCTTTTAGAATTTTTGATTCTAGCTCTTTTGCTTGATCAATATTCCGAGGATAACCATCAAAAATATATGCATTCTTGTGCACATTGCAATTATTTTTCAAAAGTTCTAAAACTGTGACGTCATCCACAAGATTCCCCGAATCCATAATGGCCTTCACACGTTTACCTAACTCACTACCACTAGCTATCTCTTTTCGAAGTAAGTCTCCTGTAGAGACATGCTTATATCCAAAATCTTCAACGATTTTAGCAGCTTGAGTACCTTTCCCAGATCCTGGTGCTCCAAGTAATATCAACTGCTTCATCATTACTAAAACCTCTTTTTATTCCCGCTATATTTACCTCGGGATTTATATGAGGCTTCATATTTATCTGCATACATAAAAGATTGTACATTCATCATCACTCTGATCGAAACACTTACAAGAATCAACATTGATGTTCCACCAAATCTTGTGCTTGATCCTATTGCAATTGTCGGAGCAGTACAAACCAAAACTAAAAAAAGTGCCCCAAAAAAAGAGAGTCTGAACAGAACAAAATCCAAGAACTCTTTTGTTTTTACACCAGGCCGTATTCCTGGAATGAACGCATTATTTTTTTGCAACGACTCTGAAATCTTCTTAGTCTTAAACTGAATTGGTGCATAGAAAAAAGTCATATAAACAATCAACAACCCATAAAACAAATTAAAAAGCAACTGTCCAGGGTACAGAGACTGCTGAACCATATTAAAGAACGGCTTTAAAGCACTTGTCTCAGGAACAAAACTGGCCAATGTCGCAGGTGCTGCTAGTAATGAAGATGCTAAAATAGCAGGCATTACTCCGCCTGTATCCACTCTAACCGGCAGTGTTTGATTACCACCGTATACTCTATTATTAACAACTTTTTTCGCATACTGAACCGGTATACCCCTAAATGCTGTCTCAACAAATGAAACTATATAAAACGTTGCTGCTATAACTAGAAAAAATATAACTATATCCATCCCACCACGCTCACCACTTCTATAAAGAGTAAGCTCGGTCATGATCTCAGAAGGGAGAGCAACTGCTATACCTGCAAAAATAATAAGGGAAACTCCGTTTTCTAATCCCCACTCAGTGATTCTTTCACCTAACCATAAAAGAAACATGGTACCTGCAACTAGTGTAATAGTTGCTGTCGTTCTAAAAAGTAAGCCTGGCTCAGTAATTACTGAAATTCCGCCCGAACTTTTGAATGATTCAAACATAACGGCCATACCGTAGCCTTGAACCGCACACAGAACAACCGTCGCGTATCTTGTCCACTTCTGAATTTTTTTCTGACCTTCTGAATCGCTCTGTAACTCTTGGAACTGAGGGAAAATCTCACCCATAAGCGAGAAAATAATAGATGTTGTAATATAAGGCATTATCCCGAGCGCAATAACAGAGAATCTTTTAAAAGCACCACCACTAAAAGTATTCACAAGATCAAAAAGACCACCAGCGCCAGTTCCTGAGAAATATGACTGAATAGCTGATGCATTTACACCTGGCACTGGAACCTGTGCGGCCATTCTATAAACAACTAAAAGAAGAAAAGTATAAAGCAGTTTCTTCTTAAGCTCATCTAATTTTCCTTGGGCAAGTGACATAGAGAAATACCTCAAAAATTAACTATTAATCTTTCCACCAGCATTTGTAATAATGTCAGCAGCACCCTTAGTAAACTTATCTATTCCAACAAAACTTAATGCTTTCGACATTTTTCCGTTTCCAAGAATTTTTATAGGTCTATTTTTATCAGCACCAGATATTAAACCTTTGTCGCATAGTAGATCTTTTGTAACTTCTCCACCATCAAACACTCTATCAATTTCACCAACATTAACGATAGCATACTCTGTCTTAAATCTATAATTAGAAAAACCTCTCTTAGGAAGTCTCATATATAGCGGCATTGAACCACCCTCAAAACCAGTTCGAACATGGCCACTCTTTCTTGCTTTCTGACCTTTATGCCCCTTACCAGCTTGAGTACCTTGACCTGAAGCCATCCCTCGGCCCAATCTTTTTGTCTGCTTATTCGCCCCTGGACTTGATAAATTATTTAGTGTCAACATAACAACCTCTGCTCATTTACTGAAAAATTCAGTATTATTTCACTTCCAACATTTGTATTACTTCTTTGATCATACCCCTTACAGCAGGTGTATTTTCAAGAGTCCTTTCAGACCCAATCTTTCTTAATCCAAGTCCTCGCACATTAGCCTTTTGCTTCTTGGTGCTACTAATTGGACTTTTTATCAATTTAACAGTTATAGTTTTACTGCTCATAAAATCCCCCGTTATTTAATCCTGAAATCTTTCTGATCTTTGCCTCTAACTGAAGCTATTTGTTCAACAGATCTCAAAGATTTTAGCGCCTTAAACGTCGCCTTTACAATATTATGAGGGTTATTACCTCGTAATGATTTCGTCAAAACATTTTTCACACCTGCTAATTCCAAAATAGAACGACATGCACCAGCTGCCTTGATTCCAGTACCTTCAGCAGCAGGCTTAAACAATATTTTGCCTGCATCAAACTCACCCATAACCATATGAGGAATGGTACCGTTATCAATATGAATTTTGACCATATGTGCCCTAGCAGTCTGAGTAGCTTTCCTAATTGCCTCAGGAACTTCTTTTGCCTTACCTAAACCGTAGCCGACATTTCCCTTTTTATCTCCAACAATCATCAATGCTGAGAATGAAAAACGTCTACCACCCTTAACAACCTTTGCAACACGGTTAACAGCAACAACACGCTCTTCTACCTCTGGATCAACACTATCTCTATGTGGCTTAGCAGCTCTAGGTTTGTGTCTACCCTCTTCATGCTTTGGTTTTGCTTCTGTTTTTTCTTCAACTTTATTTTCTTCGCTCACGAAAAACCCCTATACGTTTAGATTGTAATCCCGTTTTCTCTAACACTATCTGCAATTGCAGCTACAACACCAAAATAACGGTAACCATTTCTGTCAAAAACTGCTTGCTTGACACTTAATGATTTAAGTTTTCCAGCTATATCTGCACCAACAATCTTACCACCGGCGACATTAGCTTTGGCGCCAACAACACAATTTTTTCCATAAGTTCTTGCACTAGCAATTGTATTACCAGTAACATCATCAATTACTTGAACCACTAAGTGTTTATTGGTTTTATTTACACATATCCGTGGTCTTTCACCTGTTCCAGAAATACGACTACGTATCGACAGTCTTCTTCTGTATCTTTTCGCCTCTTTTTCACTCTTAACAACGCCTCTAATCTTTCTCATATCAACTCCACAAAGATCTATTTAGCACCAGTTTTTCCAGCTTTTCTAATAATTACTTCTTCAACATATTTTACGCCTTTTCCTTTATACGGTTCTGGTGGTCGTAATGATCTAATTTTTGAAGCAACAAACCCAACTAGCTCTTTGTCACAACTAGAAAGTGTAATAATATTTTTATCTACCTTAGCAACAACACCCTTTGGCAAATTAAAATCAATAGGGTGAGAAAAACCTAAGTTTAGCGCTAAGATATCACCTTTAACCGCTGCCTTATAACCAACACCGTTAAACTCAAGATTACGAGTGAATCCTTTAGAAACACCAACTACCATATTATTAACTAAAGAACGGCCAGTTCCCCACATTGCCATACACTCTTTAGAATCATTTATAGGTTTAATGACAACATGTTTATCTTGCTTTTCAAAAGTGATCAAATTGTTAAACGTATATTCCAATTGACCATTTGGGCCTTTTACTGAAACTTTTTGGCCGTCAATTTTAACATCAACTTTATCAGGTATAACAACAGGTATTTTTCCTACTCTAGACATAATCAACTCCTACCAAACGCTACAGAGAATCTCTCCGCCAACTTTCATTTTTTTACAATCTCTAGAAGAAATAACGCCTTTTGACGTAGAAACGATAGAAATCCCAAGCCCACTCAGAACGCGAGGCATATCTTCACCAGCGCTATAAGCACGAAGGCCAGGCTTTGAAATTCTTTTAATTCCAACAATCGCTTTCTCTTTCAAAAGAATTTTTAATCTAATATCATTCTTAGCTTTAACTACAATTTTAAAAGATCGAATATAACCTTCGTCTTTTAATACCTTGCAAATAGCAGCTTTTAGCTTACTCGCAGGAATTTCAACTCTATCGTGATCAGCGCCGATTGCATTTCTTATTCTTGTTAACATATCCGCTACAGGGTCAGTCATCATATCAATATCTCCATTTTACCAGCTAGACTTAGTTACACCTGGGATCATTCCCTTGAGTGCTAAAGTTCTAAAACAAATCCGACACATTTTGAAATCCCTGATAAAAGCTCTTGGCCTTCCACACAACGGACATCTATTATGAACACGTACCGGAAACTTTTTCTTTTTTGTACTTGAAACTATTTTTGATAGTTTTGCCATCTATAACTCCTACTTTCTAAAAGGCATTCCCAATTGTGACAACAGCTCACGGCCCTCTTCGTTAGTTTTAGCTGTTGTAGTAATAGCTATCCCAAGCCCTCTAATTTTATCAATCTTATCGTAATTAATTTCTGGAAAAACGATCTGCTCTTTAATTCCTAGAGCATAATTACCACGTCCATCAAAAGCTTTAGGCGAAACACCTCTAAAGTCTCTCACTCTTGGCAAAGATATTGACACTAATCGATCCAAAAACTCATACATTCTTTTTCCACGTAATGTCACGAAAGCTCCAATCGCCTGCCCTTCTCTTAACTTAAATGTAGCTATAGATTTTTTAGCTCTTGCCACAACAGGTTTTTGACCAGTGATCGCTGCTAAGTCATTACTTATTGACTCAACAACCTTACCATTTATCACCGCATCTTTAGTGACACTTGATACCACAATTTTCTCAAGTTTTGGTACCATATTAATATTTTCATAGCCAAATTTACTCATCAGGCTCTGAACCACTTCTTTATTATAACGCTCTTTCAACCTACTCATAACCTCTCCAACTAGTTCAAGACGGAGCCACACTTCGTAGCAACTCTAACGTTCTTTTTATCTTTCTTCTCAATTTTGACTCTCGTCGGTTTACCAGTCTTAGGACTTGCAATAGCAATATTACTTATGTGAATTGGCTTCTCACGATCGACAATACCACCATTTGGGTTTTCCTGTGTTGCCTTAACACTCTTTTTCACAATATTTACACCTTTTACAAGTACTCTCTGGTTCTTTAGGTCAACACGGATCACCTCTCCAGTCTTACCCTTATCTTTTCCAGCTATAACTACAACTTTATCTTTTACTTTAATCTTCTGCATAACAACCCCTAAACTACAATACTTCCGGTGCAAGAGAACAAATTTTTGTATAATTTTTCGCTCTTAGCTCTCTGGCCACTGGGCCAAAGATACGAGTACCTATCATATCGGTACCAGTACCAAGGATAACAACGCTGTTATTATCAAACTGGATATAAGAACCATCTTCTCTTCTTACTGGATAAGTTGTTCTAACAATGACAGCTTTTTTAACGTCACCTTTTTTTACTTTTCCACCTGGTGTCGCTTGTTGAATCGCAACTACAATAATATCACCCAAACCAGCTATCATCCTTTTTGAGCCACCAAGAACCTTAATGCATTTAACAGACTTTGCACCAGAATTATCTGCTACTTCCAACCTTGTCTGCATCTGTATCATGACACCATCTCCTTCAACTATTCAGATTATAAGATCTGAAGTAATTCCCATTTTTTATTTTTCGAATAAGGTTTCGATTCAATAATTTCTACCTTATCACCAATCTTTGCTTTATTACTTTCATCATGTGCATGAAATTTTTTTGTTTCATGAACATACTTACTGTATTTAGCATGTTTATACCTTCTACTAACCAATACAACTGCTGTTTTATCGCATTTATCACTTACAACTACACCAGTGAATCTTCTTTTAAACTTTTTTTCGCTACTCATATATTATTTACCCGTTTTTCTAGAGTTTAACACTGTAAGAAGTCTTGCAATATCTCTCTTGGCATCCTTGACAGTATGTGGTTTCTCCATTCCTGAAACACCCTTCTGTATTTTTTTTCTGAAAATATCTGTTTTAAGCGCTGATACTTTCGCAACTATTGTTTTATCATCCATTGCTTTTAAATCATCAATTTTTAACATAACGACTCCACTCTTTTTAACTACTCGCCAATCACTTCTTTTTTTATAATCTTTGTTTTTATCGGAAGCTTATATTTAGCAAGCTTAAGCGCCTCAATAGAGACCTCATCTCCTAGCCCCGCAACTTCAAACAAAATTCTTCCTGGTTTTACAACAGCAACCCATTTTTCTGGTGAACCTTTTCCTTTACCCATCCTGACTTCTGCTGGCTTTTTTGTCAGTGTTTTATCAGGGAACACCTTTATCCAAACATTCCCACCACGTTTAGTTTTTCTTGATATCGCAATTCTGGCCGCTTCAATCTGACGATTTGTTACAAAACCACAGCTAGTTGCTTGTATCGCATACTCACCGTAGGTAATCTCATTACCTCTGCTAGCACGACCTTTCATCCTTCCTTTTTGTGGCTTTCTCCATTTTACTTTTTTTGGACTTAACATCTTCTACCTCAATAATTACTTATAAATCTCGCCCTTATAAACCCACACTTTGACACCAATAATTCCATATGTTGTCTTTGCCTCAGCTGTATCATAATCAATATCGGCCCTTAAAGTATGTAGAGGGACTTTATTCTCAGCATATCCTTCAGTTCTTGCCATCTCTGCGCCGCCAAGTCTTCCAGAACATCTTACTTTTATTCCTTTCACGCCTGATCTAAATGCAGCTTGCATAACTTTTTTCATCGCTCTTCTAAATGCAACTCTTTTTTCAAGTTGTCTTGCAATATTTTCAGCTATTAACTTCGCGCAGCTATCAGGTTTTTTTACCTCAGAAATATTAAAAATCAATGTTCCTTTGGTAATCTTATTAAGACCACTTCTAATCTTGTCTATGCCTGTGCCTTTCTTGCCAATTGCAACACCTGGTTTAGCAGTATACACAGTCACTTTTACCTGATCTGACGTACGAGTAATCTCAGTAGAAGCAACAGATGCACTTCTCATCTCTTCCTCTACATATTTTCGAATGGCCAAATCTTCATGCAAAACATCGGCATAATTGTCTTTTACGTACCAATTTGAATACCACCCTTTTGTGTAACCTAACCTAAATCCATGAGGATGTACTTTCTGACCCATATTCCTTCCTATGCTTCTTTTAACTCTACAGTCACATGACTAGTTCTTTTTCTAATTTTATATGCACGACCTTGCGCCCTCGCCTGAATTCGCTTCATTGTAGGACCTTCATCGACAAAGATTCTACCAACGATTAAATTATCAAGATCATACTTCTCAGTTCCAGACGCTATGGCCAAACCACTATTCAATAATTTAGTCAGCATAATCGCTATTTCTTTTTTGTCAGAAAAACGAAGTATCTTCATTGCATCAGACACTTTTTTTGCTCTTACCAAATCTGCAACTTGCCTAATCTTTCTAGGGGCAATCCCGATTCGTCTATTTTTTACTACGATGGACATAACTTCCTCTCAATTAACCTATTTTTTCTTAGATTTCTTATCCGCACCATGACCATAATAAGTTCTAGTCATAGAAAACTCACCAAGCTTGTGGCCAATCATATTATCTGTTACATAAACAGGAATAAATTTATTTCCATTATGAACAGCAAAAGTCAAACCTATAAATTCTGGAACAATCGTTGACCTTCTCGACCAAGTCTTAATGACCTTTCCACCTTTTCCTACATCTCCAGAACTGGCCAACACCTTTTTCAACAAATGTGTGTCTACAAATGGCCCTTTTTTGAGTGATCTACTCATTTTTTAGCTCCTAAATTATTTCTTACCTTTCTTTACTCTTCTCTTCACAATAAATTTATCAGTCCGTTTATTCTGTCTAGTTTTATAACCTCTAGTTGGTTGGCCCCAAGGGGTTACTGGATGGCGGCCTCCTGAAGTCTTACCTTCACCACCACCATGTGGGTGATCAACTGGGTTCATCGCGACACCTCTTACTGCTGGTCTAATACCTAAATGTCTGCTCTTTCCTGCCTTGCCTATAAACTGCTGCTCATGCTCACCACGACCAACTTGACCAACTGTCGCTTTACAGTTAGGACGAACCTTTCTTAATTCACCAGAAGGAAGTCTTAGTAAAACTTCTTTCTCTTCTTTTGCCATTAACTGTGCATAAGCTCCAGCACTTCTGGCCATTTGTCCACCGGCCCCCGGATGCAACTCAACATTATGAACAACAGTTCCAACAGGGATATCTTTTAACTCTTTGCAATTTCCTGGCTTAATATCTGCACTAGCACTGGCCTCAATTGTATCACCAACTAACAAACCTACTGGCGCTAAGATAAAACTCTTAAATCCATCAAGATAAGCAATCAATGCTATATTGCAAGTTCTGTTTGGATCATATGTAATAGCTTGGACTTTAGCAGGAACTCCAATTTTATTCCTTTTAAAATCTATTACTCTATACTTTCTCTTCGCTCCACCGCCTCTGTGTCTAACTGTAATCCTTCCATTTGAATTCCTACCTGCATTAGACTTTTGTGAAGTAATAAGACTTTTCGGTATCTTTACATCTTTTGTTAACTCTTGACTATCAACTGTAGTCATATGTCTTTGACATGGAGTTACTGGTTTATACTTTCTAATCGGCATATCTACCCCTACTGCTTTCTAACCCTAACTTAAATTCCCTTAAAAAACTCAATCCTTTGTCCTTCTTTCAAACGCAAATAAGCTTTCTTCACTTTTGAAGTCTTTTTAACGCCTTTACCGGCCCTCTTAGTTTTGCCAGCAGTAATGGTAGTTTTAACATCCAATACTTTTACGTCATAAAGCTTTTCTACAGCTTCTTTGATCTGATTTTTGTTCGACTTTAGCTGAACTTGAAAACCATAACGGTTATTCCTTTCAGTAGCGAACGATGCTTTTTCTGTAATCAACGGTTTTAATAAAATTTCTTCTACACGTGCCATAACTTACACCAATCTTTGAAATAGTTTCTCTAATGCTTCTTTTTCTATTACTAAATTCTCATATTTAACTGCTTCATAAACACTAAAACCTTCTACACTCATGCTCTTCGCAGTTCTAATATTTCTCACAGCTCTAATCATCGGACTACTCTTTTCTACTGCAACAACTAGTGCAGGAAGCAATCCTCTCTCGCTCAACTCTTTATTTGCAGATTTCGTCTTCCCATCTGAATTAAACTTTTCAACAACCGTCAACTTCCCACTCTGATACTTGTCTGCAAGAACAGACTGAAGAGCAGTAAGAACCATTCTCTTGTTTGTCTTTTGTGTATAATCACGCGGGGAAGGACCAAACACAGTACCACCACCAACCATTAGTGGAGATCTGATTGAACCTTGTCTAGCTCTACCAGTTCCTTTTTGTTTATACGGCTTAATGCCGCCACCACTAACTTTTGCTTTATTTTTTGTACAAGCATTACCTTGTCTTCTTGAAGCCAAAGAAGCTTTTACAATTTGATGAACAGCTGAAACCTTGATAACGTCAGCATCAAGCGACACTGAAGTACTTAACTTTCCACTCTCTTCATATTTTGCATTCAACACTTTAATGTCTGCCATAATTTCCTCTCTCTACAATCTACTGCTTTTTTTGGGCTTTACTAATTCTAACGAAACCGTTTTTTGCACCTGGGACAGAACCCTTAATAAGCAAATAACCTTTGGCTTCGTTTACACCAACCACAACTAGATTTTGCATAGTTTTTGTATCTACACCCATGTGGCCAGGAAGTTTTTTATTTCTAAAAACACGCGCAGGAGTCGCTCTATTACCAATCGACCCTGGAGCTCTATGAAAGTGTGAACCATGTGCTGCTGGTCCACCTTGAAAATTATATCTTTTAATTACACCCTGGAAACCTTTCCCTTTAGATGTACCTGTAACGTCTACATAAGTTGATTCTTTAAACTCACCTAAGCCTAACTCTTTTCCAAGATTGGCGGCATCAACGTCAGAAACCCTTAATTCGGCAAACCTTGCTAACATTTTTTCAATGTTGGCTTTTTTCAAATGACCAAGTTTTGGCTTACTAATGAGTTTTTCTCTTTTTTCATAATAAGCTATCTGATAAGCAGAATAGCCATCTTTTTCTGTGGTTTTTACTTGTGAAACATAATTTGGGACTAATTTTACAACGGTAACAGGTACATGTTTCCCCTGTTCATCAAAAATCCTAGTCATACCGGCTTTTACACCATAAAACATAGGTAGATCGATTTTATTCTCTGACTGACTCATCTATCCTCCACAGCATCACCCTGCTCTCAGGGATGCATCCGCGGTTATTGAAACTCTATAATCTAACAATAAGAGTTTCAGTATATACTAATATTTAATCTCTACGTCAACTCCTGAAGAGAGATCTAACTTCATTAAACTATCAACAGTCTGTTGCGTAGGATCAATAATATCAACTAATCGCTTATGAGTTCGCATTTCAAACTGCTCTCGCGATTTTTTGTCGATGTGTGGTGATCTTATAACTGTATACTTACTGATGGTAGTCGGTAGCGGTATCGGGCCAACTACTTTTGCACCAGTGTCGTTTGCAGTTGATACTATCTCTTCAACAGATTTATCTAACTGTTTATGGTCATAAGCTCGAAGTTTTATACGAAGTCTAGAAGTCTTCATCACGTATCCTTATTTTTTTCACAAAATGAATGTGTTTATTTATTGGTTCTATCTATTTTTGTCAAGCACCAAAATACAAAAAAGTGAAAAAAAAACATTTTATATGTAAATTCCTCTTTTTTCCAGCACATTTTTCGCAAAATCATATGACATTTGCTCATATTTATCAAATGTCATCGTAAAATTTGCTCTACCTTGAGACCTCGACCTCAAGTCAGTGCTATAACCGAACATAGAAATCAAGGGAACTACAGCATGAATGTTTTCTTTATTTTGCTTTGTAGAAATTGATTCCACCCTACCACGTTTCATATTTAAATCTGAAATAATATCACCAGTAAACTCTTGTGGTGCTAAAACTTCAAGCGACATCACTGGTTCCATCATTGCAATTTTCGCTTTAGAGCACGCTTCTCTAAACGCATGGGCAGCTGCTATCGAGTATCCAAGCTCTGTACTATTTAATTCATCAAACTCAGCATCTATTAAAGTCGCTTTAATGGCTATGAATGGATATCCAGCAAGCCCACCACCTAGAGAAGTATCTCTCAAACTTTTCTCTATCACATCAACAAATTCTTGCGGAAGTTTTTTCTTGTTAATTTCACTCTCAAATTGAATACCATTTTGACATTCAGATGGAGCTACACGAATAGTAACTTGCCCGAAATTATTTTTTCCGCCAATCTCTTTTTCATATTGAAATGTTGCAGAGGCAATGGATGTAACCGTCTCTCTATAAGAGACCTGCGGACGACCAACATTAACGTTTACTTTAAACTCTCTTATTAGTCTGTCGGTGATAATTTCAAGATGCAGCTCCCCCATTCCAAAGAGAAGAAGTTGTCCAGTCTCAACATTATCTCTATACGTAAACGAAGGATCTTCTAATTTTAGTTGATTTAATACACCAATCAACTTGTCAGAATCTGCCGTAGTTTTTGGCTCTATAGCAATGGAAATTACCGTCTCGGGAAATTTCATTAAATCATAAATAATCGGCCTATGATCAACACATAAAGTTTCACCAGTCGAAGTAAACTTCAAACCACTGATTGCAACGATATCTCCAGCGCATGCAAAAGGAATCTCTTGCCTTTTATTGGCATGCATTCTTAAAATTTTATTAATACGTTCTTTCTTTTTCTGAAGCGAGTTCAAAACAATTTGTCCAACTTTAATTTCCCCAGAATAAATCCTTACAAAAGTTAAACTTCCAACAAATGGATCCGTCGCAATTTTAAACGCAAGCCCACTAAATAGTTCTTCATACTCAGGTTTTCTACTCTCAATTTTTTCTTTATCCTTAGCACTCACTCCAACTATCGCACCTCTATCAATAGGCGACGGAAGAAAATCTACAACAGCATCCAAAAGCGGTTGAACACCTTTATTTTTAAAAGCTGAACCACATAAAACTGGAACGAATTTTTTCTCTATAACAGCTTTTCTAATTGCTTTTTTTATTTGCTCAGCTGTGATGGATTCACCTGACAAATATTTCTCTGCTAAATCATCATCATAGTCGGCAAGCGTTTCAACTAAGCTCTCTCTATAAAGAGCTGCTTCATCTATCATATCATCTGAAATATTAGCTTTGTCAAAAGTTGCACCTAAATCATCTTCGTGCCAAAGAAGAGTTTGCATCTCAATCAAATCTACAATGCCCTTAAACTCAGCTTCAACGCCAACAGGGATTTGAATTGGCACTGCTACTTTATCTAACTTCTCACAAATATCTTTAACACAAAAAAAGAAATCTGCACCAACACGATCCATCTTATTAATAAATGCAATTCGTGGAACATTGTATTTATCAGCTTGCATCCATACAGTTTCCGATTGCGGCTCAACACCGGACACACCATCAAACACGCCGACGGCACCATCAAGCACACGCAAAGATCTTTCAACCTCAATAGTAAAATCAACGTGGCCAGGGGTATCGATTATATTGATAACTGATTTTTTCCACTCACAAGTTGTCGCCGCTGATGTTATAGTGATCCCACGTTCTTGCTCTTGAATCATCCAATCCATTGTGGCCGCACCATCGTGTACTTCACCTATTTTATGACTTTTACCAGTATAGTAGAGGATTCTTTCTGTCGTTGTAGTCTTGCCCGCATCAATGTGGGCCATGATTCCAATGTTTCTAATTTTATTAATTTTTTCTTGTGACATAAGCAAACAGCATACAAAAAAAGGCAAGACCCGTATACACGAAATCTTGCCCTATAAATATATTATTACTAAACTACGAAATTACCACTTAAGGTGAGCGAACGCCTTGTTAGCTTCTGCCATCTTATAAACGTCTTCACGTTTTTTAACAGCTCCGCCTTTTCCGTTTGCAGCATCGATAATCTCTTCTGCCAATTTTTCTGCCATACTCTTACCATTTCTAGTTCTCGAATACTCTCGTAACCAACGAATGGCGAGTGACTGTCTTCTTGCTGGCCTTACTTCAATCGGAATCTGGTATGTAGAGCCACCGATTCTTCTTGCTTTAACCTCAATAGCAGGTTTTACATTACTTAACGCTTTTTTAAAAACTTTAAGTGGCTCTTCTTGAAGTTTCTTCTCTACTGCTTCAAGTGCATCATAGAATATTTTCTCAGCTACAGCTTTATTCCCATCATACATGATTGAGTTAATAAATTTTGTTACTACAACATCCTGATATCTAGGATCTGGTAACACTTTCCTTGGTTCAGTTTTATGCTTTCTACTCATAAGTATTTCCTCAGCTTCAATTATTTTTTAGGTCTCTTACAACCATACTTAGAACGTCTCTGTTTTCTAGTATCAACACCAGATATATCCAGTGCTCCTCTGATCGTGTGGTAACGAACACCCGGTAGGTCTTTAACCCTTCCACCCCTTATCAAGATGATCGCGTGCTCTTGAAGGTTATGTCCTTCTCCACCAATATATGAAGTTACTTCATATCCACTCGTCAACTTAACCCTACAGACCTTTCTCATCGCAGAGTTCGGCTTCTTTGGTGTCGTCGTATAAACTCTTACACACACGCCTCTTCTCTGAGGGCATCCAGCAAGCGCCGGAGCTTTAGTCTTGTACTTTTTGTCTACTCTTCCTTTTCTTATCAACTGATTAATAGTCGGCATTCAACGTCTCCTCATACAACACACATAATTTACCGTGAAGCGTGTTTAACACGCTTCACTAATATTTACAACATTTTTTATACTGAAAGAATTACTGCTTCCATTCTTTCATCTAGCTCTGTTCTAGCATCTACAACTTCAGCCTCGAAATCTCTATATTTTGAGATACCACTACCTGCTGGAATTAACCTACCCATGATAACATTTTCTTTCAACCCACGAAGCAAATCTTTCTTTCCTTCAAGAGTCGCCTGTGTCAACACCTTTGTAGTCTCTTGGAAAGATGCAGCTGAAATAAACGAATAAGTTGTTAATGATGCCTTAGTAATACCAAGCAACTGAGGTCTACCTTTAGCTAGTTCACCACCTTCTGTCGTAACTCTTTCGTTCTCTTCTATAAACTCAGCTTTCGTTACTGTATCACCAATAATAAATGTTGTGTCACCTGCATCTGTTACAATGACCTTTTTCAACATCTGGCTAACAATAACTTCAATGTGTTTATCATCGATTTTAACACCCTGAAGTCTATAAACCTCTTGAATTTCATCAACAATATATCTTGCTAAAGCCTTTACACCAAGAACCCTCAGAATATCATGTGGATTACTTGGGCCATCCATAATAGGGTCACCTGAACGAACGTAGTCACCCTCGTTGACAATAACGTAGCGGCCCTTTGGAACAGAGTAAATTATAGGCTCTCCCTCTTCAGGGCGAATAATAATTTTTCTGTTACCTCTAACCTCTGCACCAAATTCAACGACACCAGCAACCTCAGAAATTTGAGCAGCATTAGAAGGAACTCTTGCTTCAAAAAGTTCAGCAACTCTCGGCAAGCCTCCCGTAATATCTCTAGTTTTGGTTGTTTCTCTTTGCACTTTCGCAATAACATCACCAATTCTAACCTCATCCCCTTCACTAACAATAACGTGAGAACCGACAGGTAAGCGGTATGTTGCAAAACGTTTTCCACTTGAAACCTTAAGAGGATTTCCATCTTTATCAACAATGGTAATTTTTGGTTGCAGTGACGGATCTTTTGATTCAACAACTAACTTATGTGTTAAACCTGTAACCGAGTCAACTTGCTCATTAATCGTATTACCAATGACAAGGTCTTCAAACTTAATAAAACCCTTAATCTCGGTCAAAATTGGAATAGAGAACGGATCCCATTCCATAATTTTCTCTCCGACCTTAACACTATCACCATCAGCAAAGAAAATTCTTGCACCGTAAGTCGCAGGAAATCTCTCTTTTTCAATACCTTGAGCATTTTTGATAATAATATCACCAATCTTACTAATTACGATCATTCCACCATCTTCAAGCGTAGCAGAGTGAACGTTTTCATAAACAATTTTACCGGCCGTACGACACTCAATTTTATTGATTTGAGCACCAGCACTAGCAGTACCACCAACGTGAAAAGTTCTCATAGTTAACTGCGTACCTGGTTCACCAATTGACTGAGCAGCAACAACACCTACTGCCTCACCAATACTAACTAGAGCACCTCTGGCCAAATCTCGACCAAAACAACTAGCACAAAAACCATATTTTTCTTTACATGTTAAAACTGACCGAACTTTAATCTGGTCAATTCTATGATCTAACAATATTGCAATATCATCCTCTGTAAAGAGGTGGCCCTTATTGAAAACGACAACGCCAGAATCATCAATAACATCACCAGATGCGACCCTTCCCATTACACGATCACTTACGTGCTCAACAACTTCACCAGCTTCAATTCTTGAATTAAGAATAATACCATCAACCGAACCACAATCATACTCTCTGATGATACCATCTTGAGCTACATCAACTAGTCGACGAGTAAGGTAACCAGAGTTAGCTGTTTTCAAAGCTGTATCGGCCAAACCTTTTCTTGCACCGTGAGTTGATGCAAAATATTGAAGAACTGACAACCCTTCTCTAAAGTTAGATGTAATCGGTGTTTCAATAATTTCACCAGATGGCTTCGCCATCAAACCTCTCATACCAGCAAGCTGCCTCATCTGAGTTGTCGAACCTCTTGCGCCAGAGTCTGCCATCATAAAAATTGAATTAAATGACGGTGCTGTAACCTCTTCTCCTTTCTCATTCGAAAAAGTATCTAGTGAGATAGACTCAATCATAACTTTTGTTAACTTATCATTCGTTTGGGCCCAAACATCAACAATCTTGTTATACCTTTCACCATTAGTGATAGAGCCTTCATTGTATTCATTTGTAATGCCATCAACCTCAGAGTAAGCTTGACTTAAAATCGCTGGCTTCTCTTTAGGAACGGTCATGTCGTTAACATTAATAGAAATACCAGCTTTAGTTGCGTACTGATAACCAATTTTCATAATAGCATCAGCAAGCAAAACAGTATCTTTCTCAGTTCCTCTCCTATAAGCAGAATTAATCAACTTACCAAGAGCTTTTTTATCTAAAACCTTATTAATATCTTCGTACTTAAGACATGGCGGAATAATATCATGAATAAATGTTCTACCAACAGTTGTCTCAACTAGCTCACCCTCAATTCTAATTTTGATTGGAGCTTGCAAGTGAAGATTCTGTGTGAAGTAAGCATATTGAGCCTCTGCTTTTGAAGAGAAACTCTTTCCACTTCCTCTTGAGAACGGCCTTATTCTTGTCATATAATATGTTCCAAGAACAATATCTTGTGTTGGAACAATGATTGGCGTTCCATCCTTTGGAGACAGAATATTATTTGTAGACATACACAAAATTCGTGCTTCAACCTGAGCCTCTAAAGATAAAGGAACGTGTACGGCCATCTGGTCACCATCAAAGTCAGCATTAAAAGCTGTACAAACTAGAGGATGTAACTGAATCGCCTTTCCTTCGATAAGAACAGGTTCAAACGCTTGAATACCAAGCCTGTGTAGTGTCGGAGCTCTGTTGAGTAGCACTGGGTGCTCTTTAACAACATCTTCCAAAATGTCCCAAACTTCTTGGCTTTGATTGTCGACCATTCTTTTCGCAACACGAATTGTTGTACAATGTCCACGCTCAATTAATTTGCTGTAAATGAATGGCTTAAATAATTCAAGTGCCATTAGTTTTGGTAATCCACACTGATATAATCGTAAGTTTGGTCCAACAACGATAACAGAACGACCTGAGTAATCAACCCGTTTACCTAATAGATTTTGTCTAAATCTTCCTTGCTTACCCTTAAGCATATCTGAAAGAGATCTTAGTGGTCGCTTATTTGCTCCCGTAAAAACCTTACCTCTTCTACCGTTATCAAAAAGAGCATCTACTGCTTCTTGCAACATTCTTTTTTCATTTCTTACGATAATACCAGGAGCATTCAATTCTTGAAGCCTCTTAAGTCTGTTATTTCTATTGATGACTCTTCTATAAAGATCATTCAAATCTGAGGTTGCAAACCTTCCGGCCTCAAGCGGAACTAAAGGTCGTAGATCAGGAGGAAGAACAGGAATAATATCCATCATAAACCACTCTGGATTATTATCGGATTTCATAATCGACTCAACAACCTTAAGCCTCTTAACAATCTTCGCTCTCTTCATCTCAGTTGTTACTTCTCGCAACTCTCTCCTGAGTTCTTTATTTTCAAGATCAATATCAATTTTTCTGAGAAGTTCTTTAATAACAGACCCGCCCATTCCAGCTTCAAACTCAACCTTTGCCTCTTTTAGCTCATGGTAATGTTGCTCTGATATGACACGTCCTACTTCTAACCCGCCATCTTTTCCATTAGTAGAAGACGATGTTACAATATATGCTTCGTAATAAAGAATCTTCTCTAGATCTTTCAAGCTCAAGTTTAATAGTGCGCCAATTCTAGATGGTAAAGATCTCAAGAACCAGATGTGAGCAACAGGAGAGGCTAATTCAATGTGTCCACAGCGCTCTCTTCTAACTTTTGATAGTGTTACTTCCACACCACATTTTTCACAAACGACACCTCGGTGCTTCATTCTTTTGTATTTTCCGCAAATACATTCGTAGTCTTTTACTGGCCCAAAGATTTTTGCACAAAAAAGTCCATCTCTTTCGGGTTTGAATGTTCTGTAATTTATAGTCTCAGGTTTTTTTACTTCACCATAAGACCACTCTCTAATGGTATCAGGGGATGCCATTTTTATTGAAACAGACTCTACGTTTACAGGATCTTTTGGTTTATCAAAAAAATTCAGAAGGTCTTTCATCGAGATCAACTCCTTATCTATTTAAGACTTTTAATCATCTTAAATTAATTAAATTAACAAATCCTCTTACTGGATAGCAGACTCTTCTTCAGTATGCTCATCAAGTTTGATATCTAAACAAAGCGCTTGTAACTCCCTAATCAAAACATTAAATGATTCAGGTAGACCTGGCTCCAATATATCCTCACCCTTTACAATTGACTCATACATACGAGTTCTACCAATAACATCATCTGATTTGACTGTTAAGAACTCTTGCAATAAGTAAGCGGCACCATAAGCTTCCAATGCCCAAACTTCCATCTCTCCAAGCCTCTGACCACCAAACTGTGCTTTTCCACCTAGTGGTTGCTGAGTAACAAGTGAGTATGGTCCAGTACTTCTAGCATGAAGTTTTTCATCAACAAGGTGGTGAAGCTTTAGCATATACATCGCACCAACAGAAACCTCTTCTGCGAACGCATCACCAGTCAAACCATCAAACAGTGTCGTCTTTCCGCTTGGATCAAAATCGGCCAGAACCAACATCTCTCTGATATCTTCCTCCGTAGCACCATCAAAGGCCGCAGTAGAAAACCTAACGCCAGTTTTTAACTGCTCCGCAAGGTCATAGACCTTTTCATCCGAAGCTTTTGATAACCACTTACGCACCTCTTCTGTTTTATAGATACTGTAAATGTAATCCTTGATCTCCGCTAGCTTGACTTGCGAACGTAACATCTCTGCCATTTTTTGGCCTAGTCCAAAACCTGCCCAGCCGAGATGTAACTCTAACAACTGACCAATGTTCATACGTGAAGGAACACCGAGTGGGTTCAATACGATGTCAACAGGTGTACCATCTGCAAGGTATGGCATATCTTCCATTGGCAACACGTTTGATATAACACCTTTATTTCCGTGTCGGCCGGCCATTTTATCACCAGGCTGTAACTTTCTCTTAATTGCAACGTAAACAATTACTTTTTTTATTACACCAGGAAGTAACTCATCACCCCTATGCAATTTCGCAATCTCTTCGTTTGCATTTGTTCTAACTCTATTAACTCTGTTTCTAACATCAGCAAAATATTCACTGACCTGCTCTTCCAAGTCTACTTTTAATGGCAAGTAACCAATAAGTTCGAACGGGATAGATCTTAAAACATCTTCCGTTACAGCAGTACCTTTTGACAACAGCTCTTCTGAACCATCCTCAGAAACAAGTTTATCTATAATAGCTGAACCCTCAAGCATCTTTGCAATTCTTTTAACTGCCGCTGATTGAATAGCTTTTATCTCAATGTGCTCATCTCTTCTTATTAGTGTTGTCTCATGATCGATAATTTCTTTTGATCTTGAATCAAGTTCAGCACCCTCTCTCGAATAAACTTTCGCATCAATAACAGTCCCTCTCACTGACGAAGGAACTCTTAATGAGCTATCTTTTACATCCCCTGCCTTCTCTCCAAAAATTGCTTTCAATAATTTTTCTTCCGGAGAAAGCTGGGTTTCACTTTTTGGAGTAATTTTTCCAACAAGAATATCTCCCGGCTTAACAATAGCTCCAACACGAATTATTCCTGCCTCATCAAGATCTTTTAATCCTTCTTCACTAATATTTGGAATATCTCTAGTGATCTCTTCTTTCCCAAGCTTAGTATCCCTTGCTTCGACTTCAAAACTCTCAATGTGAATAGAAGTAAAAACATCACGTTTTAGTAACTTTTCACTAATCAAAATTGAGTCTTCGTAGTTGTACCCAGACCAAGGCATGAACGCAACAAGCACGTTCTGTCCAAGAGCTATATCACCATTATGTGTTGCTGGACCATCAGCGATAACCATTCCCTTTAAAACCTTATCACCCTCTTTCACAAGAGCTCTTTGGTTGTTACAAGTATTCTGGTTTGTTCTCTGGTATTTTATTAATTTGTAAATATCAACACCTGACTCGCCCTCTTTGAACGCATCACGCTGAATTACAATTCTGGTTGAGTCAACAAATATAACTCTACCGGCATGTTTTGATTTAACAATTGCACCTGAGTCTTGAGCGACAACACCCTCAAGGCCAGTTCCAACGATTGGGGCATCTGTTCTAACAACAGGAACAGCTTGCTTCATCATGTTTGAGCCCATCAACGCCCTGTTGGCATCATCGTGCTCAAGAAATGGAATTAACGATGTTGCAATTGAAATCATCTGCTGAGGAGAAACATCCATCAAGTCTATTTCATCAGCATGTTCAAGTGTTAATTCACCCTCTCTCCTTGCAACAATATGCTCCCCTTCAAGTTTCTGCGTCTTTGCTATTTCAGGTGAAAGCTGAGCTATAATTTTTCCACTCTCTTCAAAAGCTGAAAAATATTTCGCTCCTTCCTGTACAGTTCTATCTTCATTTATAACTCTATATGGAGTTTCAATAAAACCATACTCTGATACTTTCGCATACGTAGCTAGTGAAGTTATCAAACCAATATTTGGTCCTTCTGGAGTCTCAACTGGACACATTCTTCCGTAGTGAGTTGCGTGAACGTCTCTAACCTCAAAGCCAGCTCTCTCTCTTGTTAGACCACCTGGTCCAAGAGCTGAAAGTCTTCTTTTGTGGGTAACTTCAGAAAGTGGGTTCGTTTGATCCATAAACTGAGATAGCTGAGATGAACCAAAAAACTCTTTAATCGCTGCTGCAACAGGTTTTTGATTGACCAAGTCGTAAGGCATCATTGTCTCTACCTCTTGAATGGTCATTCTCTCTCTTACTGCTCGCTCCATTCTAACCAATCCAACTCTGAACTGATTTTCAAGAAGTTCACCAACAGCTCGCACTCTTCTGTTTCCAAGGTGATCGATATCATCTACTTGGCCTTTATTATTATTTAAATCAACCAAGTATCTCACCGTCATCAATATATCATCTTTAGTGAGAACGGTATTCTCCACAGGGATATCCATATTGAATTTATAGTTAATTTTCATTCTTCCAACTCGTGACAAGTCATACCTGTCAGGATCAAAGAACAAACTATGGAACAACGCCTGAGCAGTTTCAGCTGTTGGCGGCTCCCCTGGGCGCAAGCGTTCAAAAATTTTAACCAACGCATCTTCGACAGTATCAGTTTTATCTAGAAGCAATGTATTTCTAATCTGATCACCGTAGTTAATCATATCAATATAAAGAACCTTAACTTCTTTCACGCCAGCAGAAATCAAGTCATGAATTTTGCTCTCCGAAAGAGCTTCATTACATGCACAAATAACCTCTCCGGTTTTATTATCAAAAATGTCCTCAACTGCAACTTTTCCTATAATTTCATCAAGAGATGCCTCAATGTCCGATATACCATCTCCCTTTAATTTTTTAATTGCCGCTTGTGAAAATTTCTTTCCTTTTTTTACAACAACAGAACCATCTTTTCCAAGGACATCTTTTGTCGCTCTGGTACCTAGAAGTAAAATAATATCTAATTTTCTTTTAAACTTTCCACTAGACGAAAGGGTAATCATCTCTGATGCATAAAAATAGTTTAATATATTTTCCGTGCTATAACCCATAGCTTTAAAAACTATAGTTGCATGAAGTTTTCTTTTTCTATCAATTCTAGCGAACAACACATTTTTATGATCAAACTCAAAGTCTAACCAAGAACCTCTATGTGGAATAATTCTGGCGGAATATAGCAACTTTCCGCTTGAGTGTTTCTTTCCACTGTCGTGTTCAAACACTATACCCGGAGAGCGGTGTAGTTGCGATACAATAACACGCTCAGTACCGTTGTAAACAAACGATCCTGTTTCGGCCATTAGCGGTATATTGCCAAGATAAACTTCTTGTTCTTTAACTGAGGAAACATTTCGTTGTTCGTTTCCATCCTTATCTACTGTTACATCGTAAAAAACTAGTCGCACTACAACTTTCAATGGGGCTTCGAATGAAAGCCCTCTGTCGCGACAATCTTTAACATTGTACTTTGATTCACCAATTATATAATTCACAAATTCAAGAGACATAGTTTTGTTGAAATCGTGAATTGGAAATACTGAAGTGAACACTGCCTGCAGACCTTTATTCTCTCTTTTTGCAGGAGGGACATCTTTTTGCAAAAAATCTTTATAAGATTTCAACTGAAGATTCATTAGGGACGGTATTTCCAAGTTAGACTTCATTTTACTAAAGTCTTTTCTATACCACTCGTTTGGCGCAAATACTTCTGCCATATTAAATGTCTCCTGTTTAAGCGGGTTAGCCACCTATCTCAATATCAAAAAACGCAAAAAAGGTATGGAGACACTACAGTATCTCCATACCTAATATTTTAAACAAACTAGATACTACTTAAGCTCAACAACTGCTCCTGCTGCCTCAAGTTTTTTCTTAATCTCTTCCGCTTCAGCTTTAGATAGACCATCTTTTAAGTCAGCAGGGGTCTTTTCAACCAAATCTTTTGCTTCTTTCAATCCCAGACCTGTAATAGCACGTACTTCTTTAATTACATTGATTTTTTTGTCACCCGATTCTTTGATAATAACTTTAAATTCAGTCTGTTCAACAGCTGCTTCACCCGCTCCAGCAGCAACTCCTGCGACCGCTACAGGGGCAGCAGAAACACCAAACTTTGTCTCAAGTTCTTTAACAAGTTTAGCTATGTCAAGCACTGACATATTTGATACGTGTTCAATTAGTTGTTCATTTGTAATACTCATAATATTTCTCCTTTCATTAATAAAAAATAATTTAAAAAAAACTCACATCTATCCAGCTACAGCAGCAGCAGCACCACCATCGTTTTCTTTCTTTTCGCCAATTGAGTTCAAAACTCTTACAAAGGCAGAAATCGGAGCATTCATAGTTGCCAACAAAGTTGCCAACATCTGATCTCGAGATGGAAGATTCGCCAACTGATTCAACTCTGCACTACTTAGTGGAGCACGATCCAAATAACCACCAAGAAGAGCTACAGCTTCCAATTCTTTGCTTGCATTCTGTATTTTTTTTGCTACAGAAGCTGCATCTTTAAACGCAAACGCAAGCGCATGTGGACCTTTAAGATCTTTAACTAGACCTTCGCAATACGTACCTTCCGCTGCTTTTCTAAAAAAAGAGTTTCTAGCGATGCTGATTTTACCACCAACATCTCTCACCTCTTTTCTAAGCTTAACGGAGTCGTTTGCAGAGATACCAATCAGGTTCGTTAAGACAACAGCTTGTGCACGCTCAATGTCTCCTCGAAGTCCTTCAATGATCTGGCCCTTTTCGGCACGACTCAACATAAAAAACCTCCTTTTGCTTTGGAGGGAGATTTCAGGCAGGCTTTATTTGTGTACCGACCTTCTTCAATCCCTTCAGCTACAACAATATATCTACGCCAGCGTAATCGCTTCGTTAGTATCAACTTTAATCCCTGGTCCCATTGTCGTTGAGATACTCAAAGATTTAAGATAAGTTCCTTTTGCTCCAGATGGTTTAGCTTTAATAATTTGAGAAATCATAGCAACTATGTTTTTCTTCAAATCATCATTTGAAAAAGATTTTTTTCCAACTGGAACGTGAACAATACCTGTCTTCTCGGTCCTATATTCAACTTTACCCGCCTTTTGCTCTTTAACAGCTTTAACAACATCAGTTGTAACTGTTCCAAGCTTTGGATTTGGCATAAGACCTCTTGGGCCAAGAATCCTACCGATTCGTCCAATTTTCCCCATCATGTCAGGGGAAGCAATAACTCGATCAAATTCAAGCCATCCGCCTTGAATTTTCTGAATAAGATCATCGCCACCAACAACATCTGCTCCGGCTTTCTCTGCATCAGTAATAGCTTCTCCAGAAGTAATAACCGCAACTCTGGCTGTTTTACCAGTACCAGCAGGAAGAGCAATTGCCCCTCTAATCATTTGGTCAGCATGACGAGGATCAACCCCAAGTCTAAATGCCAAGTCTACGGTTTCGTCAAACTTTGCGTAAGAAATATCTTTTGCCATTTTTATAGCATCATCTATTGAGTACACTTTTGTACTGTCAACTTTCTTCCGCGCCTCTACGTGTTTTTTTGATTTGATTCCCATGAAATACTCCTCCCGGTTCCAGCGGCCTATTCGGCCTCCCGATTCGTGAATATGATATTAAAAAACTAGTAATCTAGTTTTAGTCCCATTGATCTTGCAGATCCTTCAATCGTTCTCATCCCAGCTTCAAAGCTACCGGCCGTTAAATCTGGTTCTTTGATTTTAACAATCTCTTGAACTACATTCTTTCCAACCTTTCCAGCAACTTCAGTTCCAGGTTTTTTGGACCCACTTTTTAGCTTTAGCTTATCTTTTAACAAATAAGACGCTGGTGGTGTTTTTGTAATGAATGTAAATGATCGATCCGAATAAACAGTAATGATCGTTGGCAGCACAACTCCAGCTTCTTTCTGAGTTTTAGCATTAAATGCCTTGCAAAATTCCATTATGTTTACACCTTTTTGACCTAGTGCCGGGCCAATTGGTGGTGATGGATTCGCTTTTCCGCCTTCAATCTGTAATTTAATAAAACCTGTAACTTTCTTTGCCATCGCTAACTCCAGACTTTTTTATATTCAACTCTACGATAACTTTTCAACTTGAGTAAAATCCAACTCAACAGGAGTTGGTCTACCAAAGATTAAAATATTAACTTTTATTTTTCCTTTTTCAGTAACACTCTCCACACTTCCAGTAAACGTAGTGAATGGGCCCTCAATAACTCTTACGCTATCACCCTCGGTGATATTAATTGCAGTTTTTGGCTTAGTATGTCCCTCTTCCGCCTGATTAAGCATATAACGAGCTTCTTCTTCACTTATTGGAGATGGCCTATCGGCCGAGCCACCAAGAAAGCCTGTTATTTTATCTGAATTTTTTACTAAGTGCCACGTCTCATCAGTCATGATCATTCTTATTAAAACGTAACCAGGAAAAAATTTTCTTTTATAAGTCCGCTTTTTTCCATTTATGTTTGATACAACGCTCTCTTCTGGAACAAGAATATCAGCAAAATACTCCATCATACTAAGATTTAATATCTTTTCCTTCAAAGCTTTAGCTACTTTATTTTCCTGGCCAGTCATCGTTTTGGCAACATACCATCTAAATCTTGGATCAACGCTTTTCGCATTGTTTGCATCGACAGATCCAACACTCTGATTGTCACCTTGAAGTTTACTTTTTGTACTGTTTTCAACGCTCATGATTTACGCACTCTGTTCAATTTATAACTAATAAATCATATTCAGCAATTTACTAAATATATAATCAACTAAAACTAAAATCCCACTTACGACCACGACACCGACCATGATTCCAACAGTCAGTTTAACGGTTGAATCTTTGCTTGGCCAAACAACCTTGATTAACTCACCATAAACTTCATCAAGATATTGTTGAGCTTTGGCATTTTTCCATACAACCAAGAATGTAATAACCCCAAAAAGAAAACCAAACCCTTGCGTTATCAAAGTAAAATTTGGCATACGAGCTTCCAAGTCCAATACAGAACCAAGCGCTCCCGCTCCTACAATAACTACGTACCCAACAAGGATACTTAATAAAACGATAAGCGTATTTAACCACTTTTTATTATCTTCTGCTTTGAGAACACTCATTACAAACCCTTTTAGATATCTGACAAACGAATGCTCCTTATGCAGGATTTATTTTTGTTTGTCTACTTTTTTTAAATATCGCGGAAGAATATATAAATTATTATTAACTGTAAAGAGTTACCTTTAACTGAAATATATAGCGCAGCAGTTTGTTGCGCTATACCTCATCCTCGCCTTCAGGAAACCATAGCCTTTTATGATAAATCTTAACAAAACGCCAATCTTTACCATTATCATGTTGCTTTGTCCCAAATAACTCCGTTTTTCCAGCTTCACAACTGATATGAAACTTCGCCTCATATTTTTCACTGCTGCCTACAGTATAATTAAATTTCCACATATTAGGCCCAGATTCTTTACCTTTTCTAAATTGAAAACTTTCGTCTTCACTGTTGCCCTCTAATCCACCAAAGATGCTACCTTTAAAAAACTGGATTTTCGCTCCTGTATCATCCATATATACACCTGTAAATTTTCCGCATTCCTCCTTCAAATCATCAAAATCTACATAAAAATCCACGGCCTCTTTAAATTTTCTTTTAAATGATTTGTACTTCGAGCCTGAATCATCAAACGCTAGCATTAGCGACACAAAAGATAATACCTCTCTCCTAAAATCAAAATCCGTTATAGCGTTAATCGATACAGCATACTTACTGTACATATCTACAAAAGAACTACCGTCGTAAACATCCTGCTCATTTTTATGAAGCAAATATTCATACTTAAGATCCTCCAGATAAGCAGCTTTATACATGTCAAACATACTGGTATTATTTAATCCAAAATATTTTTTTATAAACTCCATTTTTTTTGAAAATGGCATCACTCTAACAATTCCATTTTTTACAAGATCAACCATTTCATCACGAGTAGAATCAAAATAATCAACATTTTCATTTGATGAGCGGTTAGTGTGTTTAGCTGTCACAACTGGATTATCAAGTCCAATTGTAAATACGCCACCATCACCTTTTAAGAACTCTCCAACCTTATTAATTATTGACTTGACCAACGTCCCATCTTTATTAACAAAAAGAACAGTTTTACCTTTATACGCAAGGAGTATGCTCTCTCGAAGATCACCTTCCAGATTTACATCAAAAATATCAAACGTTAAATTGGTCGATAAAATCGCATTACTCAAAGCCTGATATGATTCTACTTCATGGCCATTTGATATAACCAAAACATCACTTCCGTTTTGTTTATAACTAGGAACCATCTGATTGTTTAATACACCTTCACTGTACTTAACCCCACCTCTAGAAAGCTCATAAGATAGATCAGATCGCTCATATGGTAAAACTTTATCAGTTGCGACGATCTCAACAATTTCTTCTGCTACAGCTCCGGCATCAATTCTATTAACTGAAGAATCAAACTTGTAACTAATATTACCGTTAGTTGTAAATGCTACCTTAATTTTCGCATGAGTTTTTTTGCTAATATTCTTAATTCTTACTTTCGCAATATTTTTTGTATTTAACTTTACATACTCTTGGTTTTCAACGGATTCAATAACAACAGGTCTTAGCACTTGCACTTTTTCACAATTTCCTGAATCGTCAAAAACTACTCCTCGCAAACTAACACTAACTTCCACCAAGAAATTATTCCCTATAGTACTTTCTTCAATGGCCATTTCTATTAAGTCATCAACGACATATTTGTTATTTCCAGAAATCGCAGGAAGGATTTTTTTCTCAACTCCGTTTATTATTAGATATGCTCCTTCTGGCAAACTCATTGATGATCTGTTTTCGATTATAATTTTTTTAACAAATATTTTTTCACTCGGTTCAAATATTCCATCCTCATTCTCATCAACCAAAATCAATGATGATATTACGGGTTGAAAAATTTTATCAGTTGCTGATCCTGGTACATCATTGCCGTCCTTATCAATTTTTACAAACGTTATAGACCCACTTGACCGATCATAAGCACGACTCCCACTTTTACCATCAGAACCACTATACCCATTTCTTCCTCTGGAACCACTAAATCCATCAGGCCCATCCCATCCATCTCTACCATTCATTCCATCTCGGCCACTAATGCACCCTTGTGTTTTTTCTTGTTCTGAACATTGATATCCTCTTCCTCCTGGGCCTCCAATTCCGCCATCTCCGCCTTCTCCACCTCTTCCACCTGAACCTCCGCTACCAGCTCTACCGCCATCACCTTTTGATCCGAAAGCTCCTGCTCTTCCACCCATAGCGTTTGCTCTAATGTGGACAAGTAAAGATGGATCGCTATATCTGACAACTATTGAAGCACCATTACCACCTTCTCCTGCATCACCGCCGTCTCCACCATTTCCACCATTTTCGCCATCTAATCCAGGGCCACCATCCCAACCTCTCTCTCCTGGCCAACCATTTGATCCATCTTCTCCATTTGGACTATATCTAGTTCCATCTCTTCCTCTTTCACCTCTCATCCCGTGATGGCCATCTCGTCCTCTAAATCCAGGAGCACCATCTCTCCCTTGATACCCATCGCCTCCATCTCCGCCGTCTCCACCATCACCTCCATTTGCATACAAATAGATCAACTCTCCTTTTGCGTTAACTGAACGAGCAATACCAGTAGATCCAACTTTTCCACTTATATCAATTCTAGTACCAACCTCTCTTAGGAAAATTTCAACTGGTCGAGCGTTGTAACCATCACTTCCATTTGATCCATCAACGCCACTAGATCCATACCAACTACCATCGTTTCCATTTGATCCAGATATACCATCACCACCAGAGCCACTAATAACAACTCCGTCACCACATTGTGGATTATTCGTTGGCAACATAACAAACAGGATCAAAAGAGTTATTAAAATTTTCATATTCATCAATATCCTCACAAAATTTGACGTAATAGCTTATAAATAACCTTAACGACTCACATTGGATACAACCGGCCTATAAAATTAATTTAACATTAAACAAAAGAGAGTATTTGAAAGAAATTTAACTTTGCAATATTAAGATTGGAGTAAATTTGACACTAGCTTAATTTA